>NZ_JBZCNH010000007.1:0-192941 GCF_058269215.1 Arthrobacter sp. TJ-238
ACACTATTGAGTTCTCAAACAACAGGAGCTACCGGCACCAAACACGACCAAACCATCATGTCCTCGCTCCGAAGCAACTTCACAAGCTTACCCCCACCAACCCGATCCCGCAAACCCGTCCCGAACCGCTCCAACCGCCCCGAAGGACGAACAACGATCCACCAACAGACCCACACAACCGACAACAAACCAGAAGCCCATCCCAACGACATGCACCGCACACGCTGAAACAACTTCAACTCTGCAAGGGGGGTTTGCCGCCCTCACCGGGGCAACTCCATAACTATACGACCACCCCACCCCCACCACCAAATCCACCCACACATCACCACCGGGTTGTGGGACGGCAGGGGCCGGCACCCTCGTGAGGAGGATGCCGGCCCCTGGTGCCGGACTGGTCAGCCGGCGTCGACCATGGCCAGGTTGCGCTTGCCGCGGCGGACGAGCAGGTACCGCCCGTGCAGGAGGTCCGCACCGTCGACGGTGTGGTCGGCATCGGTGATCTTTGCGTTGTTCACATAGGCCCCGCCCTCGGCCACCGTCCGTCGCGCCGCCGAGTTGCTCGCCGAGAGACCGGTGGCGACCAGCAGGTCGATGATCCCCAGCCCCTCCCTCGTGACGATCACCGATTCCAGTTCCGCGGTCGCGGCCTGGAGGGTCGCCAGGTCCAGTGCCGTGAGATCCCCCTGCCCGAAGAGCGCGGCCGATGCCGCGATGACCTTCTCGGTCGCCTCGACCCCGTGCACCAGGGAGGTGACGTCGTAGGCCAGCGCCCGCTGGGCCTCACGGGCATGGGGACGTTCCGCCGTCGCCCTCTCGAGGTCCTCGATCTCGGCGCGGGTGCGGAAGGTGAAGATCCGCAGCCGCTCGGCGACGTCGGCGTCGGAGGTGTTAAGCCAGAACTGGAACATCGCGTACGGGCTGGTCATCGCGGCGTCGAGCCAGACCGCGTTGCCCTCGCTCTTGCCGAACTTCGTGCCGTCCGAGTTCGTGATCAGCGGCGTCCCGATCGCATGGACACTGCGCCCCTCGACCTTGCGCACCAGGTCTGTCCCTGAGGTGAGGTTCCCCCACTGGTCGGACCCGCCGGTCTGCAGCACGCAGTCGTACTCGCGGTACAGCTGGAGGTAGTCCATGCCCTGCAGGATCTGGTAGCTGAACTCGGAGTAGCTGATGCCCTCGTCGGAGTTCAGCCGCTTGGCGACCGTCTCCTTCTTGATCATCGTGCCCACGCGGAAGTACTTTCCGATGTCGCGCAGGAAATCGATGACGCTCATCGGCCCGGTCCAGTCGAGGTTGTTGACCATCCGCGCGGCGTTCTCCCCCTCGAAGTCGAGGAACTTCTGCACCTGCCCCTGGAGGGAACCGACCCACTCGGCGACGGTCTCCTTGGTGTTCATGGTGCGCTCGGCCGTGGGCCGGGGATCACCCACGAGGCCCGTGGACCCGCCGACCAGGCCAAGCGGCCGGTGACCGGCCAGCTGCAGCCGGCGCATCGTCAACAGCTGCACGAGGTTGCCCAGGTGCAGGCTCGGTGCGGTCGGGTCGAAGCCGCAGTAGAACGTGATGGGCGCGCCGGCCAGCAGTTCCCTCAGCTCGGCCTCGTCGGTGGACACATAGACCAGGCCCCGCCACACCAGCTCGTCGTACACGCCGTCGAAGGACGGATCGTTGCGCTGGCCGTCGAGGCCACTGACCGGGGTTTCTGTTCGCTGGGACACCCCTCCAAATTATCAGCCGGCGATACCGGCGGGAATCCGGCCACTGGAGATGACGCGGAGCCGCTGCGTGGGGCGGGTCATGGCGACATAGAGATCGCCCACCCGGGCCGTCGCCGAGTCGAGCATCTCCTGCGGTTCGAGGATGACGACGCCGTCGAACTCCAGGCCCTTCGATTCGCGGGGTCCGATGACCACGATGTCCTGGCCCGGTCCGCCGGCTCCCGTCCCGACGCGGCTGTCGTAGACCGGGTTCAGAGCGGCACGGACCTCGTGCACCAGGTGTTCGGGAGCGATGACGGCGAGCAGCCCGCCGTCGATCGCGGCCAGCTCCTCGGGCATCGCCTCCAGGAGGGCGGGCAGGAGATCCGGGACGGTGTCGAGGACGGGCGGGAAGCGACCCTCACGGACCGCCTTCGGGGCGGAGACGACCAGGCCGGCGGCGTTGGCCATCCGGACCGCGGCCTCGGCGATCTGCGAGGGGGTGCGGTAGTTGACCGTCAGCTCCTCCAGCTGCCAGCGCTCGCCCACGAACGGCTCGAGCGCCTGCTGCCAGGACCTGGAGCCTGCCGCGGAACTCGTCTGGGCGATGTCGCCGACGATGGTGAACGACTTCAGCGGACACCGGCGCATCAGGAGGCGCCACTGCATGGGCGAGAGCTCCTGCGCCTCGTCCACCACGATGTGGCCGTACGCCCAGGTGCGGTCGCCGGAGGCACGTTCCGCTGCGGACAGGCGCGTGGCCGTCACCGCGTTGTGCTGCGCGAGATCCTCCGCCGTGAGCACCCCGTCCACGCCGGCGTCCTCGAGCGAGGCGTTGACGTTCTCGAGGGCGCGCTCGGCGTTGGCGAGGTCGCGCTTCTGCTCCTGCTCCCGGGCAGAGGTGTCCCGTCCGGCCGAGGCATCCAGCTCTCCCAGGAGCTCGGCGGCCTCGTCGAGGAGAGGGACATCTGCCTCGGTCCACGGGGCGTCGGCCGGCCGGGTCAGGGCAGCCACCTCGGCGTCGGAGAGTGCAGGGGCCGCTGCACGGAGCAGCTCCGGGCGTGCGAACAGTTCGGAGACGAGCTTCTGCGGTGTGAGTGGCATCCAGGCGAGGTTGAGCGCGATCCTCACGTCGCGGGAACTGCGGACGTCCTCGGCGAGGTAGGAGCGGTCAGCGTTGTTCCCTCCGCCCGACGACTCCTCGAGCTTGTCCAGCAGTTGCTCGGTGAGCTCCCGGAGGAGGATCTTGACGAACGTGACGCGCGCTTCGTTGTGCGGCTTGCCGGTCGCACGCGCGCGGTCGCGCGCACGGGCCACCTGCCGGGGGGTGAGCGTGAGCATGGTCCCCTCGACGTTGAGTCGCTTGTTCTCCGCCGGCACGCGCTCCCGATTGGCGACGGCGGTCCGGAGCACCTCGGCCATCTGCAGCCGGCCCTTGATGGCCGCTGCCTGCTCGCTCGCCTCCTGCACCGTCGTCACGCCGGGCATCAGGGTGCCGATACCGGCCATGACGACGCCGGTCTCACCGAGGGACGGCAGCACGCGTTCGATGTACTTCATGAAGGCGTCCGTCGGCCCGACGAGGAGGACGCCGGCCGACTTCAGCCGGTCGCGGTGGGTGTAGAGGAGGTAGGCGGCGCGGTGGAGCGCGACGGCCGTCTTGCCGGTCCCGGGGCCGCCCTGCACCACGGTGACCCCGGGGAGCGGCGCCCGGATGATGCGGTCCTGCTCGGCCTGGATGGTGCCGACGATGTCCGACATCTGTCCGGTGCGCCGCGAGTTCAGCGCCGCGAGCAGGGCGCCCTCGCCCTGCAGGGAGGCGTCGTCGCCGAGGAGGTCCGCGTCGAGGACGTCGTCCTCGATGGCGACGACGTCGCGCCGCGACAGGATGAGATGGCGACGGCGTCGGACGCCCATGCGCTCGAAGGCGGTGGCCTGATAGAAGGTGCCGGCCTCGGGTGCGCGCCAGTCCACCATGAGCTGCCGGAGGTCGTTGTCCGAGAGGCCGATGCGGCCGATGTACCGTTCCTCTCCGCTGTCGAGGTCCAGACGGCCGAACACGAGGCGGTCGTCGACAGCGTTCAGCTGCGCGAGGCGGTCCTCGTACATCGTGGCGAAGGCGTCCCGTTCCGACCGGTTCTGGTGGGAGCCGGCCGCCTGGGTGCGCCGGACCTCGGCGAGCTGCTCGACCTTCTCCGCGCGGAGTTCGTCGAGGCGGCGGTACAGCCCGTCGACGTAGCGGCGCTCGTGGTCCAGCTCGGCCCTGGCGTGGGACGTCTCGTGCATCGGACACTACCTTCCTTCAAAGACGGACCGTCAAGTCTAGCGCGTCGCTACACGGTCTTCAGCGCGTGGACGTTCCGGCCTGCCAGGGTGTCCCGGCCGCCCAGATCGCCCAGTTCGAGGACCACTCCGCAGCCCACGACGACGGCTCCGGCCTTTTCGAGCAACGCGCACGCGGCGACGAGCGTTCCACCCGTGGCCAGGACGTCGTCGAGCACCAGGACGCGTGCCCCGGCGGGGAGGTCGGACTGGTGGATCTCGAGCGTCGCCTGCCCGTATTCGAGGTCGTAGGACTCGCTGTACACGGCGCGGGGCAGCTTGCCCGCCTTGCGCACCGTGACCACGCCGGTCCCGGTCGCATAGCCGACGGCGGCGGCGAGGAGGAAGCCACGGGCCTCCACCCCGGCGACCGCGTCGAAGGTCCCGGCGAACGGTGCGGAGACGGCGTCGACGACGGCACGGAAGGCCTCGGCATCCGAGAAGACGGGGGTGAGGTCCCGGAACATGATGCCCGGTGACGGGAAGTCGGGGACGACGGCGCACAGGCGGTCGATCGCGCCCGCCGCATCCGCTGCGAGTCCGGCTGGTCCTGCTGCTGTCCCCGGGGTGCTGCCGGCGTCCGCTCCGCTGATTGTCACGGATCAACACTACGTGCTGCGGGGGGCTTGCCGGGACGGTAGCGCGAGACGGTCGGGTCCCCGGGCAACCAGAAACGCCACGGATACTGCCCGGTCCCGCCGGCACCGCTGACACCGACGCGGGGGCCACGGCCGATGTCCGAGGGAGGCGACTCCGGCAGGACGAGCCGGAAGGGGTGCGCGAGGACGTCGGCACCGTCGGACCGGCGATCGAGGCCCAGCGCCTGAGCGAGCCGGGCCGGGCCCCGTGCGAGGTCGAGGTCCGTGGCGGGTCGGGAGCGCCGCTCACGGGCGAGGTCCCTGCCCTCGGTGATCTCCCCCGCGCGGAGCAGAAGGCCCGTGGCCCACCCCTCGGTGCCGCACACGATGTTCGCGCAGTAGTGCATGCCGTAGGTGAAGTAGACGTAGAGGTGGCCGGCCGGGCCGAACATGGTGGCGTTCCGTGCGGTCTTCCCCCGGAAGGCGTGCGAGCCCGGGTCGTCGGGACCGAGGTAGGCCTCCACCTCCGAGACGCGGACGGTCACCTGACCGTCGTCGTTGGTGTGGGTCAGGTGTGCACCGAGCAGCCAGGGGGCGACGTCGAGCGCGCTGCCGCCCAGCCTCCCGCGTACGCCTGCTGCCCCGCTCTGTTCCACCCGTCGACCGTAGCAAGCCCACGAGGGACTCTCCCGCCGTCGTGTCCGAAACCCGCTAGTGAGCGCTTCCGGCAGGTGGAAGGATGACGGCATGGACTTCTGGCAGCAGTACCGGGCGATCGACGCCCGCGACGTGCGCTTCGACGGGCAGTTCGTCACCGCCGTCTCGAGCACCGGCATCTATTGCCGCCCCTCGTGTCCCGCCCGCACGCCGAAGCCCTCCAACGTCACCTTCTACCGCACATCCGCCGCAGCGCACGAGGCCGGGTACCGTGCCTGCAAGCGATGCCTGCCGGAGGCGGTGCCCGGGGACCCGGAGTGGAATCTCCGCAGCGACGCCGCCGCCCGCGCGATGAGGCTCATCGCCGACGGCGAGGTGGACAGGGCGGGCGTGGCGGGCCTCGCGGCCCGGCTCGGGTACTCGGCGCGCCACCTCAACCGGATCCTGAAGGACGAACTCGGAGCGGGCGCGCTGGCCCTCGCCCGCGCGCACCGCGCCCAGACCGCCAGGACGCTGCTCACCGCCTCGACGCTGCGCTTCTCCGACGTGGCTTTCGCGGCCGGCTTCGGGAGCATCCGCCAGTTCAACGACACCGTCCACCAGGTCTTCGACCTCACGCCAGGACAGCTGCGGGACGCGTCCCGGCAGGCGAGGGAAGCCCAAGCGGGGGATGCCGCGTCCGGCGGTCCCGTGCGCATTCCGCTGTTCCTGCCCACGCGGCTGCCGTACGACAACGGGATCTTCCGTTTCCTCGCCGCGCGCGCCGTGGACGGCGTCGAACAGGCGACCGACGCCGCGTACGAGAGGCTGCTGCGCCTGCCCGCCGGCCCGGCCTGGTTCAGGGCGGGTCCCGCAGTGCGGCGCGGCACCGGGCAGGCCGCCCTGCCCGTGACGGTCTCGGTGGCGGGGCTGGGTGACCTGCCGGTGCTGCTGAGCCGGATCCGGCGGCTCTTCGACCTCGACGCCGACCCCGTGGCCATCGACGCCGCCCTCGCACGGAGCGCCGTCTTCGGTCGCCTCGCAGCCGCCACCCCCGGTCTCCGGCTTCCCGGTGCGGTGGACCCCCACGAGATCCTCGTCCGGGCGATCGTCGGCCGCCGGTCGGCCACCGCGGCGACGGCAGCCCTCGGCCGCCTCGCCCGGGTCGGACCTCCCGTCGACGTCCCCGGCACCGGCCTGTCGAGGATGTTCCCGTCCGCGCAGGACCTCGCGGACGCCCCCGAGCCGCTGCTGCGCGGACCGCTTCGCCGGGACGACGCCCTGCGGACGGCGGCACGGCTCCTGGCGTCGGGCGCGCTCGATGTGGGTGTGGGCGCGCGACCGGAGACGCTGCGCGCCGATCTGCTGCAGCTCCCCGGGATGGATCGACGGACTGCGGACTGCGTCACCATGCGCGTCCTCGGCCATCCCGACACGCACCTGCCGACCGACGCCGCCGTGCGCACGGGGTGGCGTCTCGTGAGCCGGGACGCCGTCGGGCCGAATCCCGTGCAGGCTGCCGCTCCAGCTCTCGCCGACGCGATGGCGGTGGTGCGCCCCTGGCGCTCGTACGCGACCGTCCACCTCTGGCGCGCCGCGGCCCTGCGTGGCGCCGGCAGGACCGGCGCGGAACCGCTCGATGTCGTCGCCTGACCCTGCCCCGTCTACCCTGTGACCATCGAAGGGATTCCCACCATGACCGCCATCCTCACTCCCCCGACCGCGCTGCCCGGTGCCACCACCACGACCGTCGGTACGCCCGACGGCCCCTTCACCGTGATCGAGGCGGAGGGCACGGTGCTCGCCTCCGGCTGGACGGAGCTCGCCTCCGAGCTGACGGGGCAGATCCATCCGAGCATCCGGGCGACGGCCTTCGATCCTGCCGCCTCCTCGGTCCGTCCGATCCTCGACGCCGTCTCCCGCTACTACGACGGCGACTTCGACGCGATCGGGTCGGTGCGGGTGCGGCAGGCCTCGGGACCGTTCCGGGTGCATGCCTGGGAGGTGCTCCGCGCCGTCCGGCCGGGGGCCCCGGTCACCTACCTCCAGTACGCGGAGCGCGCGGGCAACCCCGCCGCCGTCCGGGCCGCCGCGGCCGCCTGCGCCAGGAACGCTGCAGCGCTCTTCGTCCCGTGCCACAGGATCATCCGCACGGACGGTACGCTCGGCGGGTTCCGGTGGGGGCTGCCGGTGAAGCAGCGCCTGCTCGACCGTGAGGCCGGGCGTGCTCCCCTGGTGTGATTGATCAGGCGTGCGCCACGAGGCGCTGGCGGGCCGCCATGTCGCGGTAGAGGTCGCTGCTCCCGAGGAGCTCCTCGTGCGTGCCGACGGCCTCCACGCGCCCCTGGTCGAGCACGACGATCTGGTCGAAGTCCGCGATCGTCGACAGGCGGTGGGCCACGACGACGACCGTCCGGTTCCGCGAGGCCTCCCCCAGCGTCCGCTGCAGGAGCTGCTCGGTGCGGGAGTCGACGGCGGAGGTCGGCTCGTCCATCAGCAGGACGGGCCGGTCCGCGAGGATCACCCGCGCCCAGGCCAGGCGCTGCCGCTGTCCGCCCGAGAGGCGGATGCCGTCCTCCCCCAGGTTGAG
This sequence comes from Arthrobacter sp. TJ-238, assembly GCF_058269215.1. Classification (NCBI taxonomy): domain Bacteria; kingdom Bacillati; phylum Actinomycetota; class Actinomycetes; order Micrococcales; family Micrococcaceae; genus Arthrobacter; species Arthrobacter sp. TJ-238. The sequence continues at coordinate 7,827 of NZ_JBZCNH010000007.1, forward strand.
GTCGAGGCCGTCGTCGGAGCGCTCCCCGAGCTCGTCGAGGCCCACGGCGGCGAGGACGCGGTGGAGCTGGTCGTCGGTCGCCTGCGGAGCGGCCAGTCGCAGGTTGTCCGCGAGGGTCCCGCTGAGCACGGGGGCCTCCTGTTCCACGAGGCCGATGCGGGAGCGGAGCTCGGACCGCGGGATTCGTGACAGATCGGTGCCGTCGACGATGATCCTGCCGTCCGTCGGCTCGTAGAACCGTTCGAGGAGTGCGAGCACGGTGGACTTGCCCGCACCCGACGGCCCGACCAGCGCCGTCCTGCTGCCCGCGGGGACGGAGAAGCTGACGCCGTCGAGGACGAGGGGGTCGCCCTCGAACGGGTCCAGTGCCTCCAGCGGATCCGCCGACACGGATCCCTGCCGGTCGTCCCGCCCTGCCGCTCCCCCTGCCGCTTCCCCGGTTGCTCCTCCGGACGCGGCCGGTCCGCCGGTGGGCGCGTCCGTCACGGTGTAGTCCGTAGCGGTGTAGCGGAAGCTGACATCGCGGAGTTCGATCGTGCCGCTCGCGCTCGCCGCGGCAGCCGGTGCGGGCGGCTGGGTCCCGGGCGCCACGACAGGCACCACGGCCGGCGCCGCCGGGATTGGCTGCTCCTCGTCCGTCCGCTCGGGCTCGAGCCGCGCGATCTCCTGGATGCGGTCCAGCGCGGCCAGCCCGGACTGGATCTGCACGAAGGCGCTCATGGCGGAGCCGATGGGCATCACGAGCAGGAACAGGTAGAGGATGAACGCGATGAGGTCGCCGAGCAGCAGCTCCCCCGCAGCGACGCGGATACCGCCGACGGCGAGCACCACGATGAAGGCTCCCTGGACGCAGATCGACATGATGGGCTGGACCGCCGCCTGGAGCCGGGCCATCGCGATACCCGCCCGGTAGGCCTTCGTGGCTTCGACGTCGATCACCGCGGCTTCGCGCTCCTCGGCGACGGAGGCCTTGATGGTGCGGATCCCCGAGAGGCCCCGTTCGACGGCGGCCGTCATGGACCCGACGGCGTCCTGCACGTCCCGGCTGCGCCTGCGGATGAGCCGACCGAGGAACAGGACGCCGCCCGCGCCGAGGAGGACGGCGGCCAGGGTGATGCCGAAGAGCAGCGGATCGATGATCACCATCAGGACGACGGCGGCGAAGAACATCAGCACCGAGGACACGATCTCGAACAGCCCCGAGGTGATGACGCTGCGCATCAGCGTGGTGTCGGAGCCGACGCGCGACATGAGGTCGCCGACCCTGCGCCGGTCGAACTCGCGGATCGGCAGGGCCAGCAGCTGGCCGACCAGGGACCGGCGGACCCCGAGGACCACCGATTCCGCCGTCCGCTGCAGGAGGTAGGACTGGGCGGCACCGAAGACGGCGCCGCCGAGGGTGATGGCCACGAGCAGCCAGATGAACATCGTGGCGGGACGGCCGGCCGAGACCGCGTTGACGAGTTGCTGGACCATGAGGGGCTGGGCGATAGCCAGCCCGGTCGAGATCAGGGAGACGGCGGCGACCACGACGAGTACGCGGACGTGCCCCCGGAGGTAGGGGAAGAACTCGCGGAGCGTCGCGCGCTGGTCGTTGGGCTGCATGGACACACACTGCGCCGGGCGCAGAGGCGTGTCAAAGGACTTTCGCGGCCGGCGTAGCGGGGCATCCGGACGCCCCGGGCGGCATGGCTCCGGGCGGGAGCCACGCCGCGCGGGTCACGGACCCGCGTACCCCGCGACGTCGTCGAGCTCCCCCCGCAGCACGGCGAGCTGGCGCCGGACGGCGGCGGGGGCCGTGCCGCCCTGCGCGTCGCGGCTGGCCAGGGAACCCTCGACCGTCAGGACCTCGCGGACCGCAGGCGTGAGGTGCGCCGAGATTCCTGCGAACTCCTCGTCCGTCAGGTCCCACAGTTCGACACCGCGCTGCTCGGCGACCCGCACGGCGGCACCCGAGAGCTCGTGCGCCTCACGGAACGGGACGCCCTGCCGGACGAGCCACTCGGCGATGTCCGTCGCCAGGGCGAACCCCTGGGGAGCGAGCGCCGCCATGCGCCCGGTGTTGAACACGAGCGTCGCGATCATGCCGGACACCGCCGGCAGGAGGACCTCAAGTGTGTCGACGGCGTCGAACACGGGCTCCTTGTCCTCCTGCAGGTCACGGTTGTACGCCAGGGGCAGTCCCTTGAGCGTCGCGAGCAGTCCGGTCAGGTCCCCGATCAGCCGGCCCGCCTTGCCGCGCGCGAGCTCGGCGACGTCGGGGTTCTTCTTCTGCGGCATGATCGACGAGCCCGTCGAGTAGGCGTCATCGAGCGTGACGAAGGAGAACTCCTTCGTGGCCCAGATGATGATCTCCTCGCTCACACGGGAGAGGTCGACGCCGATCATCGCCGTGACCCACGCGAACTCCGCGTACACGTCCCGCGCGGCGGTGCCGTCGATGGAGTTGTGCGTGGCGGAGAAGAAACCGAGGTCGGCGGCCACGGCTTCGGGGTCGAGGCCCAGCGACGAACCGGCCAGGGCGCCGGAGCCGTAGGGCGAGACGCCGGCACGCCGGTCCCAGTCCTGCAGGCGCTGCACGTCGCGCAGCAGCGCCCACGCGTGGGCCAGGAGGTGGTGACTCAGCAGGACGGGCTGGGCGTGCTGCAGGTGCGTGCGGCCCGGCATGGCCACCTCGAGGTGTGCCTCCGCCTGGTCGACGAGCGCACCGATGGTCGCGAGGACACCGCCGGCGATGATGCGGGCGTGGTCCCGCAGGTACATGCGTCCCAGCGTCGCCACCTGGTCGTTGCGCGACCGGCCGGCACGCAGCTTGCCGCCGAGGGCCGAACCCGCGCGCTCGATCAGGCCGCGTTCGAGCGAGCCGTGCACGTCCTCGTCGGTCTCGGCCGGCAGGTAGGCACCGGACCGCACGTCGGTGTCCAGCCGGTCGAGGGCGTCGATCATGCCCGCGAGTTCGGCCTCGTCGAGCAGGCCCGCCCGGTGGAGCACGCGCGCGTGGGCGCGGGATCCCTCGATGTCGTAGGTGGCGAGGCGCCAGTCGAAGTGCGTCGACTTGCTCAGCGCCGCGAGGGCGTCGGCGGGGCCGCCGGCGAACCGGCCACCCCACAGCGAGCCCTCGTTCGTCCCCGGGCGCCCCCCGACCTCGCTTCGCTCGGCCGGGGACCCCTGCGCTCGTGGGCCCACCGGGCGCCCCCCGACCTCGCTTCGCTCGGCCGGGGACCCCTGCGCTCGTGGGCCCACCGGGCGCCCCCCGTCCTCTGCTGGGGCCATCAGGCGCCCGCCCGCTGGTCCCGGCTCGATGCCACCTTGGAGGACAGTCCGAAGATCTCGATGAAGCCACGGGCCATCGACTGGTCGAAGGTGTCGCCGGAGTCGTACGTGGCGAGGTTGAAGTCGTAGAGGGCGACGTCGGACCGGCGGCCCGTGACGGTCGCGCGGCCGCCGTGGAGGTCCATGCGGATGTCGCCGGTGACGTACTTCTGGGTGTCGTCGACGAAGGTGTCGAGCGAGCGCTTCAGCGGGGAGAACCACTGGCCGTCGTACACCAGTTCGGTCCAGCGCTGGTCCACGGTCTTCTTGAAGCGTGCCTGCTCGCGCTCGATGGTCACGTTCTCGAGTTCGCGGTGCGCGGCGATGAGGGCCATGGCACCGGGGGCCTCGTAGATCTCGCGGCTCTTGATCCCGACGAGGCGGTCCTCGACGATGTCGATGCGGCCGATGCCCTGCGCACCGGCGCGGCGGTTGAGCTCCTCGATGGCCTGCAGCGGCGTGACGGCGTGGCCGTCGATCGCCACCGGGATGCCCTCCTTGAAGGAGATGGTCACCTCGTCCGCGGCGGGCGGGAACTCGGGCGACGCCGTGTAGTCGTAGACGTCCTTGGTGGGACCGTTCCAGATGTCCTCGAGGAAGCCCGTCTCGACCGCGCGGCCCCAGACGTTCTGGTCGATGGAGAACGGGTTCTTCTTGGTGGTCTCGATCGGCAGGCCCTTTTCCTCGGCGAAGGCGATGGCCTTGTCGCGGGTGAGCGCGAGGTCGCGGACGGGCGCGATGCACTTGAGGTCCGGGCCGAGGGTCTGGATGCCCACCTCGAACCGCACCTGGTCGTTGCCCTTGCCCGTGCAGCCGTGGGACACGGTCGTGGCGCCGAACTCCCGTGCCGCGGCGACGAGGTGCTTGACGATGACGGGACGTGACAGGGCCGAGACGAGCGGATACGCGTCCATGTAGAGGGCGTTGGTCTTCAGGGCGGGCATGCAGTAGTCGGTGGCGAACTCCTCGCGGGCGTCGGCCACGTACGCCTCCACCGCACCGCAGCCGAGGGCGCGCTGGCGGATGGTCTCGAGGGACTCGCCGCCCTGTCCGACGTCGACGGCCACGGCGATGACCTCGGCCCCGGTGGCTTCGGCGATCCAGCCGATGGCGACGGAGGTGTCCAGTCCGCCGGAGTAGGCGAGGACGATGCGTTCTGTCACGGGAAATGCTCCTTCGATTGTCCGGGCGGGTGCCCGTGGGTCTGTAGGTGTTCAGGGTGTCATGCCGCGCACGGCCGGCGCAGGGCCGGTCCCTGCGGCGGGGTCAGGAGGGGTCAGGAGGGGTCGGCGGGTCCCTGCGGCTCCTGGGCGAGCCCGAGGAACCGTTCGGCGACGGCCGCTCCGCCGTCGGGGTCACGGCTCACCAGCATCACGGTGTCGTCGCCCGCGATGGTGCCGAGGATCGAGGGCATCACGGAGTGGTCGATGGCCAGGGCGAGGAAGTTCGCCGCTCCCGGCGGGGTGCGCAGGATGACGATGTTGCCCGAGGCCTCGGCGGTGACGAGCAGTTCGGTGCACAGTTTCGCCAGCCGTGCATCCAGGAGCTCCTGGGAGACGGCGCTCTGCACGTGGCGCCCGCCGCCCTCCACCGGGACCGCGTAGACGAGGGCGCCGTCGGCCCCTCTCACGCGCACGACGCCGAGTTCCACGAGGTCCCGTGACAGCGTCCCCTGGTTCACCTGCACGCCCTCGGCCGCGAGGAGTGTGGCGAGCTCGACCTGCGAGCGCACGGACTGTGCCGTGAGCAGGTCCGCGATGCGGGCGTGCCGCGCCGTCTTGGTGGTGGGTCGGGCCGAATCGCGCTGCATGGTCACGACGGCGTCCCCGGCGTCCCCGGCGTCCCCGACTTCGCGACGAGCCACGCCATGAGGGCCTTCTGGGCGTGCAGCCGGTTCTCCGCCTCGTCCCAGACCAGGGACTGCGGGCCGTCGATGACGTCCGCACTGATCTCGTACCCGCGGTAGGCGGGCAGGCAGTGGAGCACGACGGCGTCGGGCGCGGCCTGCGCCATGGCCGCCGCGTCGACCGCGTACGCGCGGAAGAGGTCCTGCCGTGCAGCCTTCTCGTCCTCCTGGCCCATGGAGACCCAGGTATCCGTGGCGACGACGTCCGCGCCCGCGAGAGCGGTGGCGGCGTCGGTGGTCACGAGGACCGAACCGCCGGTCTCCGTGGCGCGCTGCTCCGCGGCGGCCACCACCGCGGGGTCGGGGAGGTAGCCGTCGGGTCCTGCGATGCGGACGTGCATGCCGGCCGTTGCGCCGGCGAGGAGGTAGGAGTTGGCCATGTTGTTGGCGCTGTCCCCGAGGTAGGTCATGGTCAGTCCGGCGAGGGTGCCCTTGTGCTCGCGGATGGTCAGGAGGTCCGCCAGCAGCTGGCAGGGGTGGTAGTCGTCGGACAGGGCGTTGATGACCGGGACGCTCGATGCCGCGGCCATCTCCTCGAGGCCCGCCTGGGCGTAGGTGCGCCAGACGATCGTGGCGACCATCCGCTCGAGCACCTTCGCCGTGTCCGTGATGGATTCCTTGTGCCCGAGCTGGGAGTCGCCCGCCCCGATGATGAGCGGCACCCCGCCGAGGTCGGCGATCCCTGCGGCGAAGGAGACCCGGGTGCGGGTGGAGGTCTTGTCGAAGATCACCGCCACGGTCTTCCGGCCCGCCCCCTCCCCGGCGTACGGCGCGTGGGAGTACGGCTTCGACTTCAGCTCCGCGGCGAGGTCGAGCACCTCGGCCTGCTCGGCGGGCGAGAGATCCGTGTCGACGAGGAAGTGGCGCGTCATGAGATTGCCTCCCGGGCAGTCGTGCGGGCGGTCGTGAGGATCGAGGGCAGGGCGTGGATGAACGTCGCCGCCTGCTCCCGTGTGAGGATCAGCGGCGGGGCGAGGCGGATGGTGGCCGGACCGGTCGCGTTGATGATGAATCCTGCGCCGAGCGCGGCCTGCACCGCCGCCGGTGCGTGGCCGCCGTCGAGGTCGAACCCGATGAGCAGACCTTCGCCGCGCACCGAGGTGACGCCCTGCACGGCGGCGAGGTGCTCCCGCAGGTACGCGCCGACGTCGGCGACGTGCTGCAGCGCGTCCGAGGATTCGAGCGTGTGCAGGGTCGCGAGCCCTGCCGCCGTCGCCACCGGGTTGCCGCCGAACGTGGTGCCGTGCTGGCCTGCGGAGATGAGTGTCGAGACGCCCTCGCCGAACGTGACGAGCGCGCCGACGGGGAAGCCGCCGCCGAGGCCCTTGGCGAGGGTCATGGCATCCGGGACGACGCCGTCCACCCACTGGTGGGCGAACCAGCGGCCCGTCCGCGCGATGCCGGACTGGACCTCGTCGAGGATCAGCAGGGCACCGTGCTCGCGGGTCAGCTCCCGTGCCGCGCGGAGGTACTCCGGGGAGAGCGGGCGGACTCCCGCCTCCCCCTGGATGGGTTCGATCACGAGGGCCGCCACTGTTCCGTCCATGGCGGCGCGCAGGGCGTCGACGTCGTCGAACGGGATGTGTTCGACGCCACCGGGCAGCGGTTCGAACGGTTCGCGGTAGGCCTTCTTGGAGGTGAGCGCGAGAGCGCCCATGGTCCTGCCGTGGAAGGCTCCGTCGAGGGCGAGGATACGGTGGCGCTCGGGCGTGCTGTTGCGGCGCGCCAGCTTCATGGCCGCTTCGAGGGCCTCGGCCCCGGAGTTGGTGAAGAAGACGCGGGATCCGGCGGGCGCCTGGGAGAGCTTCAGCAGCTTCTCGGCGAGCGCCACCTGCGTGGGGCTCGTGAAGAAGTTGGAGATGTGGCCGAGGGTCGCCAGCTGGCTCGAGACGACGGACGTGACGAACGGGTGCGCGTGGCCGAGGGCGTTCACGGCGATCCCTGCGAGGAGGTCGAGGTACTCGTTGCCGTCGGCGTCCCACACGGTGCAGCCCGCACCGCGCACGAGGACGCGCTGCGGCGTGCCGAACACGCCCATCAGCGACCCGTTGTACCGGGCGAGCCAGTCCGCACCCGATGCGGCGCCCGTGAGCGCGTCGGCGCCGTGCCCGGTCGCCGCGGCTGTCGCGGTCGTCTCGGTGTCGTTCACGAGGGCGCTCCCGGGGTGTCGATGGCGGCGGCGTCCGGTACGACCTGCGTACCGATGCCCGCGGTGGTGAAGGTCTCCAGCAGCATCGAGTGGGCCAGGCGCCCGTCCACGATGTGCGCGCGCTCGACACCGGCCTCGACGGCCTCGAGGCAGGCCTTCATCTTCGGGATCATGCCCGATTCCAGGCCCGGCAGGAGCTCGCGCAGCTGCGTGGTGGAGAGGGAGGAGATGAGGGAGCTGCGGTCCGGCCAGGCGGCGTAGAGGCCCTCGACGTCGGTGAGGATCACGAGCTTCGACGCGCCGAGGGCTGCGGCGAGCGCGGCGGCCGCGGAGTCGGCGTTGACGTTGAGCACCTGCTGCGTCGCCTCGCCGTCGCCGTCGTACTCGGGGGCGACGGTCGAGATGACGGGGATGCGGCCGGCCTGCAGGATGTCGAGGATCGCGCCCGGGTGCACGGCGGTCACCTCGCCGACGAGCCCGAGGTCCACGGGCTCGCCGTCCACGACGGTGCCCGTGCGGACGGCACGGAGCAGGCCGCCGTCCTCCCCCGACAGACCGACGGCGTAGGGTCCGTGCGAGTTGATGAGACCCACGAGTTCACGGCCGACCTGACCGGTGAGGACCATCCGGACCACATCCATGGCCTCGGGGGTCGTGACGCGCAGCCCGCCCTTGAACTCGGACTCGATGCCGAGGCGCTCCAGCATCGCGTTGATCTGCGGTCCTCCCCCGTGCACGACGACGGGATGGATGCCGACATGGTGCAGGAAGACGATGTCCTCGGCGAAGGCGCGCCGCATCGCGTCGTCCACCATGGCATTGCCGCCGTACTTGATGACCATCGTGGTCCCGGCGAAGCGCTGGATCCAGGGCAGGGCCTCCATCAGCGTGGCGGCCTTGTCCTGGGCCTGGAGCATGGAGGTGCGGGTCGGCGTGCCGTTCATGGTGACTCCCGTCAGCTCGAGTACGCGGAGTTCTCGTGCACGTACTCGTGCGTGAGGTCGTTGGTCCAGATCGTGGCGCTCGCGGGCCCGGCGGAGAGGTCGATCTCGACCGTGACGTCGTGCGCGGTGAGGTCCACGAGGTCGCGGGACTCCCCGATGCCGCCGTTGCGGCAGATCTGCACGCCGTTCATGGACACGTTCAGCCGCTCGGGTTCGAACGCCGCGTCCGTCGTGCCGACGGCGGCGAGGACGCGTCCCCAGTTGGGGTCGTTGCCGAAGATCGCCGTCTTGAAGAGGTTCGAGCGCGCGACGGCGCGGCTGACCACCTCGGCGTCGCGCTCGCTGGCTGCGTTGACCGTGGTCACGGCGATCGTGTGGCTCGCACCCTCGGCGTCGTGGATCAGCTGTGCGGCGAGGTCGAGGCAGACCTGCGTGAGCGCGGCCGTGAACTGCGCCTGGTCGGGGGCGACGCCGGCGGCGCCGGAGGCGAGCAGAACCACGGTGTCGTTCGTGGACATGCAGCCGTCCGCGTCGGTCCGGTCGAAGCTCACACGCGTGGCTTCGCGGAGGGCCGCGTCGAGGGCTGCGGGGTCCAGGGCGGCGTCCGTCGTCAGGACCACGAGCATGGTGGCGAGTCCCGGCGCGAGCATGCCGGCGCCCTTGGCCATGCCGCCGATGGCGTAGCCCTCGCTCGGGGAGTCGGCGGTGGCCGGGTAGCGCGCCTCCTTGGACACGGTGTCCGTGGTCATGATCGCCTCGGCCGCGGTGGGCCCGCCTCCCCTGCCGAGCGAACCGGCGGCCTCCGTCACCCCGGGGAGGAGCCTGTCCATCGGGAGCTGCTCGCCGATGAGGCCGGTGGAGCACACGAACACATCGGTCGCGGAGACGCCGAGCAGTTCGGCGGCGACCTCCGCCGTCCGGTGGGTGTTCTGGAAACCCTCCGGTCCGGTGCACGCATTGGCGCCCCCGGAGTTGAGGACGACGGCGTCGACGCGTCCGTCGGACACGACCTGGCGCGACCACAGGACGGGAGCGGCCGCCACGCGGTTCGTGGTGAAGACCGCTGCGGCGTTGTGCAGCGGTCCGTCGTTGACCACGAGGGCGACGTCGGGTTTGCCGGTGCTCTTGAGGCCGGCCGCGACGCCCGCGGCGCGGAACCCGCCCGGATAGGTGATGCTCACGGTGCGATCCCCTGGATGGTAAGGCCCCGGGCCTCGTCGAGTCCTAGGGCGATGTTCATGGACTGTACGGCGCCGCCGGCGGTTCCCTTGGTGAGGTTGTCGATGACGCTGCTGACGATCACGCGGCCGGCATGCTCGTCGAAGGCGAGCTGCAGGGCGGCATGGTTGCTGCCGAGGACCGACTTCGTCGAGGGCCACTGGCCCTCCGGGAGGACCCGCACGAACGGCTCGTCCGCGTAGGCGGCTTCCCACGCGTTCCTCAGCTGCGCGTACCCGATGCCGGGCTTCACGCGTGCGGTCGCCGTCGTGAGGATGCCGCGGGCCATCGGCGCGAGGGTGGGCGTGAAGGACAGCGAGACGCGCTCGCCGGCCGCGAGGCTGAGTCCCTGCTCCATCTCGGGGGTGTGACGGTGGCCGCCGCCGACCCCGTAGGGGCTCATGCCGCCCATGACCTCGGAGCCGATGAGGTTCGGCTTGGCCGCCTTGCCCGCGCCGGAGGTGCCGGAGGCGGAGACGATGACGACGTCGACCGGCTCCAGGAGACCGGCGACGAAACCCGGGGTCAGAGCGAGCAGCACGCTCGTGGGATAGCAGCCCGGGACGGCGATGCGCCGGGCGCCCACGAGGTCTGTCCGGCAGCCCGGGAGTTCCGGCAGCCCGTACGGCCAGCTGCCGGCATGGGCGGATCCGTAGAACTTCTCCCACGCGGCGGGATCCTGCAGCCGGTGGTCCGCACCGGCGTCGATGACCAGTGTCTCGGGTGACAGCTGTGCGGCGAGCTCCGCGCTCGTGCCGTGCGGCAGGGCGAGGAAGACGACGTCGTGCCCCGCGAGCACCTCGGGCGTGGTGTCCTGGAGCACGCGATCGGCGAGGGAGTGCAGGTGCGGCTGCAGCTCACCGAGGCGGGACCCGGCATTGCTGTGGGCGGTGATCGCCCCGACCTCGATGTCGGGGTGGTTGGCGAGGAGGCGCAGGAGCTCGCCTCCGGCGTAGCCGCTGGCGCCGGAAACAGCTGCTGTGAACGTCATGGTCTCGATCGTACAGCAACTCCATGCGTTTGTTCACATACTTATGCACCACAGTGGACCGGGATCAGAACCACCGGACGGGTCCGCCCCGGGAATAGCATGAGGGAACGCCACCGAAAGGGAACCATCATGCCCTCAGCCATCGTCGTCACCGGACCCGGCGGTCCGGATGTCCTCACCCTCGCAACCGTCGAACGCCCGGATCCCGCCCCCGGCCAGCTCCTGGTGAAGGTAGCGGCCGCCGGGGTCAACTTCATCGAGACCTACCAGCGCAGCGGCGTCTACGCCGTCGAGCATCCGTTCACTCCCGGAGCCGAAGCGGCAGGGACCGTGGAGGCGCTGGGCGAGGGCGTGACAGGCTTCGAACCGGGTGACCGGGTGGCCTTCGCCGAAGGCAGCAACACGTACGCGGAGTACGCACTCGTGGACGCCGATCGTGCGCTGCCCGTGCCCGACGGCGTGGACCTCGAGACCGCGGCAGCCCTCCCCCTGCAGGGCATGACGGCGCACTACCTCATCACCTCGACGTTCCCCGTGCAATCCGGGCACACCGTCCTCGTGCACGCCGGTGCCGGCGGCGTGGGCCTGCTGCTGATCCAGCTGCTCAAGGCCAGGGGCGCCCGGGTGATCACCACGGTGTCCACCGCCGAGAAGGAGGACCTGGCGCGGGGCGCGGGTGCCGACGAGGTCCTGAGGTACGAGGGCTTCGCCGACGCGGTGAGGACCTCGACCGGCGGGACCGGTGTGGACGTCGTGTTCGACGGCGTCGGGAAGGCCACCTTCGACGAATCGCTGCGCTCGCTGCGCATCCGCGGCACGATGGTCCTCTTCGGTGCCGCATCCGGGGCGGTACCACCGGTGGACCTGCAGCGCCTCAACAGCGGCGGCTCGCTCTTCGTGACGCGACCTACGCTCGCGCACTACCTGCTCACCCCCGAGGAGCGGCGCTGGCGATCGGAGGAGCTGTTCGGCGCCGTCACGGCAGGTCAGCTCGACGTGAGGATCGGCGCCCGGTACGCGCTGGCCGACGCGGCCCGAGCCCACGAGGACCTTCAGGCGCGGCGGACCACCGGCAAGGTACTGCTGATCCCCTGAGTCTTCGGGCAGGGGTCAGGCTTCCAGCACCTGCGGCCGGGGTGGTTCTCCAGCCGGGAGGCCCGCCCCCTGGTCGGGACGGGCCTCCACCCGGGAGATCAGCGCTGCACGGCACCGAACCGGTCGGCGGCGAGTGCCACGGCGGCGTCCCGCGCGGCACTGGCCTCCTCCGCGGTCAGCGTGCGGTCGGGCGCCCGGAACCGCAGGGCGAACGCCAGGGACTTCCGTCCCTCCCCGATGCCCTGTCCCGTGTAGACGTCGAACAGGCTGACGTCCTCGAGCAGTTCGCCGGCGCCCTCACGCAGTGCCTCGAGCACGTCCCCCGCGACCACGGCGGCGTCCACCACCAGCGCGACGTCCTGCGTGGCCGGCGGATACGTGGACAGCGGCCGCGCGACGATGACGTCGGCCGCGGCCTCGAACAGCAGATCGACGTCCACCTCGAGCGCGACCGTGCGCGCCGGGAGATCCTCGGCCGCGATCAGCTTCGGGTGGAGCTCGCCGGCGTGGCCGAGCACCTCGCCGCTGCGCAGCGAGATCTCCGCGGTCCGACCCGGGTGGAACGCCTGGTGGCTTCCCTGCCGGACGACGACGTCGACGCCGGTGACCTGCGCCATCAGCTGCACCACATCGATGGCATCGGCCCAGTCCCAGGCTCGCGGTGCGGCCCCGGCCGAGGGAGCGGCCTCGTGGCCGGTGAACAGCGCGGCGACGGTCTGCGGCTGGTCGGGGATCCCGGCGTAGAGGGCGTCGAGCACGCCGTCGTCGGGCCTGACGCCCAGCGGCGGGATGGACTCCGTCCCCAGTGGCCCGGCCGGCAGGAAGACCGCCCCGGACTCGAACAGCGCCAGGTCACGGAACCCGCGCGAGTGGTTCCGCTTCGCGAGTTCGACGAGGCCGGGAAGGAGCGACCGGCGGAGGTAGCCGCGTTCCGCGCTGAGCGGGTTGGCGAGCCTCACCGACGGAACCTCCGCGCCCTCCTCCGGGCTGCCGAAGACGGCGTTGGCGCGTCCCCCGACGAACGGGTAGGACAGCACCTCGGTGAGACCGGCCGCCGCCAGGGCGTTGAGGAGCCGGCGGCGCTGCTGCTGGACACGCGTCAGGCCACGACCGGGGGGCGCGACGGGCAGGGTCGACGGGATCGTGTCGTAGCCGACGAGGCGGATGATCTCCTCGGTCAGGTCCTCGCGCGTCTCGAGGTCGGTGCGCCAGCTGGGCGCGGTGACGCGGTAGCCGCCGTCGGTCGGCTCCACGGCTGCGCCGAGGTCGGTGAGCGTACCGGTGATCTCCTCGTCGGTGAAGGCACGTCCGACCAGGCGCTCCGGGAAATCGGCGGCGAGGTCGATGACGCGCGGCGCGGGCGGCTGCCCGACGTCGGTCGCGGCGTCGTCCACGGAGCCGCCCGCAAGGTCGAGGAGGAGCTCGACGGCGCGCTGCGCGGCGATGTCCGCGATCTGCCAGTCGACGCCGCGCTCGAAGCGCTTGGACGCCTCGGACGGGAGCCGGTGCCGGCGACGCGAGCGTCCGATGCTGACGTCGTCGAAGTGGGCGGACTCGATGAGCACGTTGCTCGTGCCGTCGGAGACCTCGGTGGAGGCGCCACCCATCACCCCCGCGATGCCGATCGGCCCGGACGCGTCGGTGATGAGGAGGTCCTCGGGGTCGAGCGTGCGCTCCCTGTCGTCGAGGGTCCGCAGGCTCTCACCCGCACTCGCGCGCCGCACCACGATGTCGCCCGACAGCTTGTCGAGGTCGTAGAAGTGCAGCGGCTGGCCGAGTTCCAGCATCACGTAGTTGGAGATGTCGACCACGAGGGAGATGGAGCGGATCCCGGCGAGGCGCAGGCGCGCTGACATCCAGGGCGGCGTGGGCCGCGTCGGGTCGACGCCCCGCACCGTCCGGACCACGAAGCGGTCGCATCCCGGTGTGCCGTAGATGGGCGCCGCGTCCTCGAGGCGCACCGGGTACCCGGTGCCGGCGGCGGGAGGCACGACGACGGCGCCGGCCGGATCGGTGAACGCCGTCCCGGTCGCGTGGGCGTACTCCCGGGCGACGCCGCGGATGGAGAAGCAGTACCCGCGGTCGGGCGTCACGTTGATCTCCGCGGCTTCGTCGTAGAGGCCGAGCAGCTCCATGGCGTCGGTGCCCACCTCGGGGTCGAGCCCCAGGGTGGAGAGCACCAGGATGCCGTCGTGGTCGTCGCCGATCCCGAGCTCGCGCACCGACGCGATCATGCCGGCCGATACGTGGCCGTAGGTCTTGCGGGGGCTGATCCGGAAGTCGCCGGGCAGGACGGCGCCGGGCAGCGTCACGACCACCTTGTCACCCTCGACGAAGTTGTGGGCGCCACAGACGATGCCCTGCACGCCGGAGGGGTCGATACCGTCGCCTGTGAGCGTCTGCGCGGTTCCCTCCGGCACCACGCGGACCTGGCACCAGTTGATGGTCTTGCCGTTGGACTGGGGCTCCCTGACGAGGCTGAGCACCTGGCCGACGACGATCGGGCCGCTCAGCTCGTCGGTGGGACGGTGGACGTCCTCCTCCTCCAGCCCCACCTTGACGAGCTCGGCCATGACCTCTTCCGCGGTCGCGTCCGCAGGGACGGCTGCGTATTCGCGCAGCCATGACAGTGGGATTCTCACCTAGATCTCCATCCCGAAGTGTTCGCTGAAACGTACATCGCCCTCGATCATGTCGTGCATGTCGCCGACCTCGTTGCGGAACATCAGAGCCCGCTCGATCCCCATGCCGAAGGCGAAGCCGGAGTAGACGTCCGGGTCGATCCCGGTGGCGCGCAGCACGTTGGGGTTGACCATGCCGCAGCCGCCCCACTCGATCCAGCGCGGACCGCCCTTGGCACCGGGGTGCCAGATGTCCAGCTCCGCGCTCGGTTCGGTGAAGGGGAAGTAGTTGGGGCGCAACCGCACCTTGGCGTCGTCGCCGAAGAGCTGCTGCGTGAAGTGCTCCAGCGTGCCCACGAGGTCGGCCATGGTGAGGCCCTTGTCGATGGCAAGGCCCTCGAACTGGTGGAACACCGGCGTGTGGGTGGCGTCGAGCTCGTCCGTGCGGAACACCTTGCCCGGGCACAGGACGTAGATGGGCAGCTCGCGCTCGAGCATGGAGCGAACCTGGACCGGCGACGTGTGCGTGCGCAGCACCAGGTGGGCCTCCGGGGGCTCCACGAAGAAGGTGTCCTGCATCTCGCGGGCCGGGTGGTCCGGCTTGAAGTTCAGGGCGTCGAAGTTGAACCACTCCGACTCGAGCTCGGGCCCCTCGGCGATCTCCCAGCCCATGCCGACGAAGACGTCGCTGACCCGCTCCTGCAGCGTGGACAGCGGATGCCGCGCTCCCGTCCGGCGACGGCGTGGGGCCGCGGTGACGTCGACGGCCTCCTCGACGAGGATCCGTGCGTCACGCTCGGCTTCGAGCTCCACGGTGCGCGCGGCGAGCGCCTGGTTGATCCGGCCGCGGGCCGGGCCGATGTTCTTGCCGGCGGCGGACTTCTGCTCCTTGGGCAGGGCACCGATCCCCCGGTTGGCGAGGCTCAGCGGAGACTTCTCGCCGGTGTGCGCGATCCGCACCCCCTTCAGCCCGTCGAGGTCTGCGGCTACCGCGATGGCGGCGAGCGCGGCGTCGACGGCCGCGGCGACCGACGAGGCGTCCAGCGGATCGGGGACTCGAGCATCGGGGGCCTCGGGGCCGTCGGGCCCGGCGTGCTCTGGGGTTTCGGACATGGGGATGGCTTACCTTGCACTCTCGGACGGCGGGCGGCCTGCCGGAGCGGGCCGCGCCTCTGGCGGGAACAGGAAAAGGCCGGGTCGCAGCGAGCGCGCACCGGCGTGTCAAGTCTAGGCGACCGGTTCGACGCCGTCGCAACGGCCGGCACTCGCGCCCGCCCTCAGGGCATGGGCCGGATCCGCCGCGCGTACGATGACCGCATGGACCGGAGGCTCGTACCGCTGCTCAACTGGATCAACCTGTCGACGCCGTGCGGTCTCGCGGTCGCCGCCCTCTCCGGCTGCCGGATCTCCGCCGGACCCGGCGGCATCCTGCTCGCCGAGGGCTACCGGCGGCGCCTCCCGAAGGCACGGGCCTTCACGGTGGGCAGTGTGGTGCTCCTCCGGGGGACCGTGCCACGCCACGCCCCTGCGGGCTTCACGCGACTGCTCGAACACGAGGCGCGGCACACCCGCCAGTACGCTGCGTGTCTCGGACTCCCCTTCCTGCCGGCCTATCTCGCGGCGGCGGGTTATTCGCTCCTGCGCACCGGTGACCCGGCTTCGCGCAATCCCTTCGAACGGGGAGCGGGACTGTCCGACGGCGGCTACCGCGAGCGCCCGGTCCGGCCGCTCGCGGGGACGGTCCGGGCCTCGGTCGCCTCTCTTGCGAGGAGTGCGCGGCGGCGGTGAGGGCAGGGTGCCGGGCCCGGCTCAGTGCTCGGCGCCGGCGGCGACCCGCAGGTCCGCCCCCGTGTCCGCCGTCGTCGTCGCGATGGTTGCGAGGGCCTCGGCCATGAGGTCGATCGCCAGTCCCGGCTGCCCGTGTGCCTCGCCCTGCTCGATGGAGAACGGGATGTGGACGAAGCCCCCGCGGGAGTGCTCCTGCTGGGCGAGCAGGTGCATGAGCCCGTAGAAGACGTGATTGCAGACGTACGTCCCGGCCGTCTGCGAGACCTCCACCGGGATGCCGAGCGCCGCCACCGCCTCATGGCACGCCTTGATGGGCAGCGAGGAGAAGTACGCGGCGGGACCACCGGGCACCACCGGTTCGTCGATGGGCTGCCGTCCGGCGTTGTCGGCGATCCGGGCGTCGTCGACGTTGATGCCGACGCGCTCCACCGAGACGCGGCTCCGCCCGCCGGCCTGCCCCGCGCACACCACGATGTCCGGCCGGAACCGGACCAGTGCGCCCTCCAGCGCCTCGATGCTGTCCCCGAAGACGCAGGGGAGTTCGACGGCCACAGCGTCCCTCCCCTGCTCCCGCAGGAGCAGCGCCGCGCGCTCTGCGGCGAGCCAGGACGGATTGGACGGTTCTCCCCCGAAGGGTTCGAAGCCGGTCAGCAGGATCATGCCCCCAGCCTAGGTCAGGCTCCGGACGGTGGCGGAGAATTAGTACACGTGTTCTACTGGGGGCATGCGGTGGGAAGGCCAGAAAGTGACAGCGGACGGCGTCGTGCCGTCGACACCGGCCCTGCTGCCGTTGGCCGGGCTGGTCCGCAGCGTGCAGACACCCGAGTTCGCGGGCATCACGTTCCACGAGGTGACCGCCAGGTCGATCCTCAACAGGGTCCCCCCGACGTCGTCGATGCCGTTCTCCTGGACCATCAACCCATTCCGCGGCTGTTCCCACGCCTGTGTCTACTGCTTCGCCCGCAAGACGCACAGCTACCTCGACCTGGACACGGGCCTCGACTTCGATGCGCAGCTGGTGGTCAAGATCAACGCGGTCGAGGTGCTCGCCCGCGAACTCGCGCGCCCCTCCTGGGAGCGCGAGCACGTGGCCCTGGGGACGAACACCGACCCGTACCAGCGCGCAGAGGGCCGCTACGGGCTCATGCCGGGGATCATCCGGGCCCTCGCGGACTCGGGGACGCCCTTCTCGATCCTCACGAAGGGCACGCTCCTGGCACGCGACCTGCCGCTGCTGAAGACCGCGGCGCGGTCGGTCCCGGTCGGCATGGGTATCTCCCTCGCGCTCGTGGACCCGGTCCTCGCCGAGGCGATCGAACCCGGGACCCCCGCCCCGAAGGCACGCCTGGCCCTCATCTCCCGTCTGCGCGAGGCGGGCCTGCCGTGCGGTGTCCTGGCCATGCCGATCCTGCCCTGGCTCTCGGACGGGGACGAGTCGCTGGACCGACTGTTCGGGGCACTGGCGGCGGCGGGGGCCACGGGGGTCACCGCGGGTCCCCTGCATCTGCGGCCGGGCTCACGCGAGTGGTTCATGCAGTGGCTGGCAACCCACTACCCGCATCTCGTCCCACGCTACGAGGAGCTCTACCGCGGGGGGAGCTACGCCTCCAAGGAGTACCGGGACTGGCTGTCCGGCAGGATCCGGCTGTTCCGCGGGAAGCACGGCCTGGCGGCGGGCGCCGGCTTCTTCCGCAACCTCTCGCCTGCGGGACAGCAGGAACCGGTCGCCGGCCGGTCCGCCGCTACGCCGGTCCAGGCAGCGCTGTTCTAGCCGCGCCGGCCAGGCGGTCCGTCACCGCCCGCAGGGCGTCGAGGATGGGCCGGTCGGCCGGGATCCACGGCAGGGCGTCGAGTTCCCGGGCAGGGCGGAGCGCCACCCAGCGCAGTTCGTCGTGGTCCTGCAGGGGCGCCGCTTCACCGGCCTCCGTCTCGGCGAGCCACACGCGCATCGCCGCCGTGGCGTGGAGCGGCCAGCCCCGCGGACCCGGGCCGCCGATCTCGGGGCCGAGCCGCGCCTCGATGCCCAGTTCTTCCTCGAGTTCACGGAGGAGCGCCGCCTCGCAGGTCTCGCCGGGTTCCACCTTGCCTCCGGGGAACTCCCACATCCCGGCGAACTGCGGGGGCGCCGTCCTGCGGGCCACGAGGAGCCGGGTGGGGTGCTGGAGGGAGTCGACGACGGCGGCTCCGACGATCTGGCGGAGCGCGGTCTCTGCGGGGTGCGTCACCGGCCGAGTCTATCCATGGAAAACCGGCCACCGCGGCATGCCTCCGGCGTCGGGTGGTCCGATCCGGTCCTCAGCTCTCCTCGGGCGAGGCGAGCGCGTCCCCGGTGGCTGCCGTCTGGTGCTCGGGGTTGTCGCCGCGGCGGTACTCCCCCTGCGGGCTCAGGCCGGGGACATGCTGCCCCGCGTTGAGTTCGGTGGAGGTGTACGTCTCCTCGGAGAACTCCGCGGCACTCTCGCTCTCGGGTTCCTGGGGGAGGTTGATGTCCTGCCGCAGGTGCTCGCTCTGCGGCAGTTGGAAGGAGTTCGGCGTCCAGCCCATGATGCACTCCGATCTATCGGTGGGTCGATTGGTTCTATCGGTGGTTCGCTTGCGGCGAGTGGTTCCGGCGGGGCCGCCCGTCGCGGGCAGGCTCCCGGGCTCGTCATGATATCGCTGTACGTCCTCGGCCCGTGGCCCTGGCGAGGATCCTGTGCGCGGGCCGCCGTGCCGCCTCGTGATGGTCCGCGATCCCGCCCCGCGCGAGATGGGTGACCCGGAGAGCCCCCGAGACGACGTCCTCGAGGCTGCCCCGGCGCAGGAGTGCCGCTCGCTGGCGCCGGGCCCCGGTACCGCGCGCCAGGAGCTGACGCAGCAGCGACTCGGCGATCTCCGCGTCGCCCTGGTCGCGGAGGGCCGGCCCGACGTGGCGCAGCAGCGCCAGCGCCACGGAGCCGGCGTCCTGCGGCTTCCCGGTGAGCGGATGCAGCAGCATCCCGTCCAGGCCGAACCGGCCCGCCCGCCAGGACGCCATCCTCACCATGGCCGTGGGCACGGCGAGCGGCACGACGCCGGCGCGCCACTCGCGTGCTGCCGTCTCGACCAGTCCCCGCGTCAGCAGGGCGAGCAGGACGGCGTCGTCCGAATACAGGCACACGTCGCTGACGCGTACCTCGACGGTGGGGTGGTGGTGGCTCAGGCGGGCGTCGAAGTAGATCTGCGCGAGGTCCACCGGCACCGCCGTGTCGAGCAGCCCGGTGACGGTCGCGTGGTACCGCTCGGGCGTGCCGAAGATCTCGCACGGGCCGGTCATGGGCCAGCGGCTCCACGCCTGGGACCGGTAGCTGGCGTACCCGGTGTCCGTCCCGTTCCAGAAGGGCGAGTTGCCCGAGAGCGCGAGGAGGACCGGCAGCCAGGCGCGGATGCGGTCGAGGACGGCGACGCCCTCCTCGTCGTCCGCCACGCTGACGTGGACATGACAGCCGCAGGTCAGCTGCTCGCCCGCCGTCAGCGCGAACGTGTCCTGCATCTGCTCGTAACGCGTGCCCGGCGAGGCGATCGGGCGCGCGGGCTGGGGCGATGTGGCGAGGGCCACGGCCCGTGCGCCCACCCGCCGCGCCGTCTCGTCGGCGAGGGCCCGGCACCGGGCAATGTCCATGGCGAGGTCGTTCACGTCGTCGTACGGGTGGGTACTCGTCTCGATCTGCTCCTGCTTGATCTCGCAGCTCAGGCGCTCGTCGTGGCACAGGCGGAAGGCCTCCTGGCCCAGCGGCACCGCGTGGCCGCCGTCGGCGTCGACAAGGAGGAACTCCTCCTCCACGCCGAAGGTCCTCATGACCGCACCCCGCCGGTCGGGGCGGAGCACTTCCTCGCGTGCTGCAGCGATCGGGGGAAGGTGGTGGGCATGGTGGGTCTCCCTCAGCGGAACGATCGTCGGGCCGCTGCTGAACCACGTTGTCGTCCATCCACCGTAGGACCGCCCACGGTGCCGCAGCAATGTCGCCGCGGCGCCGCTCTCTGTTGACTTTCCGGGCCGATGCGGTCATCGCCTACGCTTGACGGAGACGACGGGGTCCGCGTCGCCGCGTGTTCTCCCCGCGCCTCGGAGGGCGGCGACCTTCCCTTCCCCGAATGATCACGCCGCAAGGACACCCATGACTGCCCCCGTTCCATCCCCGACGTCCTCCCAGCGGCTCGCAGGCCGCCCGCTGGCCATGGCCATCGGGGCGCTGGCCGTGGGGGGCTTCGCCCTCGGGACCACCGAGTTCACCATCATGGGTCTGCTCGAGCAGATGCGCGCCGATCTCGGCGTCGACTACGAGCGTGGCGGTCAGGTCATCTCGGCCTACGCGCTCGGCGTCGTCGTCGGCGCGCCGGTCCTTGCCACGCTCGGCGCGAAGAGACCCCAGCGCTCGGTCGCCCTCGCCCTCGCCCTGGTCATCACGCTGGCCAACCTCTCCTCCTTCTTCGCCTCGGGTTTCGGATGGATGCTGGTCTCCCGGTTCCTGTCCGGACTGCCGCACGGCGCCTACTTCGGTGTGGCCGCCGTCATTGCCGCGTCCCTCGCCGATCCTGCCCGGCGCGGGCGCGCCATCTCGATGGTCATGCTAGGGCTCAGCATCGCGAACGTCGTCGGGGTGCCCTTCGCGACCTGGGTGGGCCAGCAGTTCGGCTGGCGGTCCATGTTCCTGCTGGTGGGGCTGATCGGTGCGGCCACGCTGGTGCTCATCAGGGTGTTCGTCCCGGCCCTCCCCGTACGGCAGGGGGCCAGCATCCGCGGTGAGCTCGGAGCGCTGCGCCGTCCGCAGCTGTGGATGACACTGCTCATCGGGATCGTGGGTTTCGGCGGGTTCTTCGCCGTCTACTCCTACATCGCGCCGCTGATGACCGAGGTGGCCGGAGTGGGGGCTTCCCTCCTGCCGTTCGTCGTCGCGCTGTACGGGGTCGGCATGGTGGTCGGCAACATCCTCGGCGGACGGCTGGCGGACCGCTCGATCATGGGCAGCATCTACGGATCGATGACCGCCATCGCCGTGGTTCTGCTGGTCTTCCCGCTCGCGGCCGGCACGCCCTGGTCGGCATTCCTCTTCGTCTTCCTCGTCGGGGCGACCGGCTCCACCCTCATCCCGCCCCTGCAGGCGCGCCTGCTGGACGTCTCCCCCGGAGCTCCGTCCCTCGCCTCGTCGATGAATCATTCCTCGCTGAACCTGGCGAACGCGCTCGGCGCAGCACTCGGGGGCGCCGTCATCACGGCCGGTTGGGGCTTCACGGCGCCGGCCCTCGTGGGCGCGGTCCTCGCCGTGCTGGGACTCGGGGTGGCCCTCGTCAGCGGAAGGATGGACCGGCGGCAACGCGCCGGGTCGCAGCGCCGGTCCGTCCCCGTCGCCTGAGGCGCGGCACTCGGGTCCGGCCGGCAGGCCGCGCTAGCCGATGCGCTGCGCGCGCGCCGAGGCGTATAGGCAGACCGTGGCGGCGGTGCCGACGTTGAGCGATTCCGCGTTCCCGTAGACGGGCACGGCGACCCTCGCGTCGGCGGCCGCGGTCACGGCCGGCGGCAGTCCCTGCGCCTCGTTGCCGAAGAGCCACGCGGTCGGATCCTCCAGGCGGACGGAGCCGGGAAGACCTTCTTCCGCGCCGGGCACTGGTCCGGCGCCCTCCGGGAGCGGTCCGCCCATGGCGCGGGCAGCACTTGCGTCCTGCAGGTCGTCGAGATCCACGGCCCCGTACCCGTCGGCGGCGAGGACGGTCATCCCGCCGCCCTTCAGGCGGTCGGTCAGCCCGTCGAGCTCCACGCCCAGGACGAGCGGCAGGTGGAACAGCGAACCGACGGTGGAGCGCACCGTCTTCGGGTTGTAGGGATCCACGCTCGCGCCGGTCAGGATGACGGCGCCGGCGCCGGCGGAGTCGGCCGCGCGGATGATGGTGCCCGCGTTACCCGGGTCGCGCACCTCGACCAGCACGGCCACGAGCCGAGGTCCGGCGGCGAGGACGTCCTCGAGCGGGACGTCGACGAACCGGCAGACCGCCACGAAGCCCTGCGGTGTCACGGTGGACGACATCGCCGCGAGGACCTCCGGTGTCGCCTGTCGGAGGACGGGCGCACCGTCCAGGGCGAGCAGCGCCGCGATGTCGGCATGGCGCTCGAGCGCCTCCGGCGTGGCATAGGCACCGACGACCACGTCGTCCCTGCCCGCCCCACGCCGCTCGAGGTGGAGGCGCAGCGCCTCACGCACGGCCTGCGGCCCTTCGGCGAGGAATTCGCGGCGCCGCAGACGCGACGGACGCCTTGCCAGGCGTGCCACCTCCTTCACCCGATCAGCCTGGGTGTTGGTCATCAGTGGCGCCTGGGGGCGTCCGTCGTCAGTCATCGTGGTCCGGTGGGCGGGCCACAGGGCCCGCTCCAGCCGATGTGCCTAGGCCGAGGCCTTGAGCGGGGCCGACGTGTCGGCCGGCAGAGCGTTCTTCGCGATCTGGACGAGCGCGGCGAAGGCGGCTCCGTCCGTGACGGCGAGGTCGGCGAGCATCCGGCGGTCCACCTGGATCTCGGCGGCCTTGAGGCCCTGGATCAGGCGGTTGTAGGTCAGGCCGTTGGCGCGGGAGGCAGCGTTGATGCGCTGGATCCAGAGGCGACGGAAGTCGCCCTTGCGCTTGCGGCGGTCGCCGTAGCTGTAGACGAACGAGTGGAGCAGCTGCTCCTTGGCCTTGCGGTACAGGCGCGAACGCTGTCCGCGGTAGCCCTTGGCGCGCTCGAGGATGACCCGACGCTTCTTGTGGGCATTGACTGCCCGCTTCACACGTGCCACGTGCGTACTCCTTTTGTTCTTCGGTGACGGCCGCAGCCGCAGCGCCGCACGGTCCGTGCGTACGCTTTCCCCGGGGTGGATAGGTGGTTAGATGCCCAGCATCTTCTTGATGGTCTTGGTGTCGGCCTTCGAGACGATCTGGTCGCTCGCGAGGCGGCGCGTCACGGTCGAGGACTTGTGCTCGAGGTAGTGACGGCGGTTGGCCTGCTGGCGCTTGAGCTTTCCGCTTCCGGTCAGCTTGAAGCGCTTCTTGGCGCCGCTGTGGGTCTTCATCTTCGGCATGGGAACCGATCTCCTTCTGGTAGCCGGGGCGTGTGCGCCCCGAGTTCGACACCGTGTCGATGCCTGCTGGTTGTGGAACGAGCCCGTCAGGACCGGCCTGAAGGCCTAATCCGTGCTCCCGGGCTTGGGCCGGCTGGTCGGGCTCTTGGATGGAGCCGCCCTGCCGGCGGGCTTGGGGGTCGCCGACGGCTTCGGCGCTCCGGGCTTCGGCGTGGCCGAGGGCTGGGCTGCTGCGGACGGCTTCGGTGCCGATGCGGCAGGCTTGGGGGCCGTTGCGGCAGGCCTCGGTGCGGGGGCGGGCGGAGCCGACCTCGGTGCCGGGGCAGCCGCTGCGGGACGGGACGTCGCAGGGCGCGGAGCCGAAGCGGGCCGGGACGTGGCAGGGCGGTCGGCAGCCGAACGCGGCGCCGTCGACCGAGGGGCCGACGAGGTGCGGGCCGGTGCTGCCGGAGCCTGCTCCGCCTTCGGTGCCTGCACGGGCTGGGCCGCCGTCGTGCCGGAGTCCGTCGCCTCCGCCGTGGGCGCGCTCTGGGCGGGTGCCTGGGGGGCATCCGTCCGCTGTGCCTCGGCTGCGGTGTCGGTCTCCGCTGCAACGGTCTCGACTGCCTCGGGCGCACTCCTGATCTCGTAGCCCTCGGGCAGCAGGTCCGCGAGGGACTGCGTCAGCGGCGCGTTGTCGGCACCGGAGGTATCGACGCGCGGCGGCGCCTCGCCGTTCCTGGCGGCCTCGTTCGCTGCCTTGGCCTCGGCACGCTGGGTCTCCCGTCGCGCCTCCGCCTTGGCTTCGGCCTTGTTCTTCGTGGGACCGATGACCATGACCATGTTGCGGCCGTCGATACGCGGCGAGGACTCGACGATGCCTACCTCGGCGACATCTTCCGCGAACTTCTGCAGCAGGCGGATACCCATCTCGGGGCGCTGCTGCTCACGTCCGCGGAACTGGATCATGGCCTTGACCTTGTCGCCGGCGCCGAGGAAGCGGATGGCGTGGCCGCGCTTGGTCTCGTAGTCGTGCGTGTCGATCTTGAGGCGGAAACGGATCTCCTTCAGGACCGTGTTGGTCTGGTTCTTCCGCGCCTCGCGGGCCTTGACGGCCGCCTCGTACTTGTATTTGCCAAAATCCATGAGCTTGGCGACCGGCGGCTTGGCCTGCGGTGCTACCTCGACAAGATCCAGGTCGGACTCGGCGGCAAGTCGGAGTGCGTCCTCGATACGGACGATTCCTACCTGTTCGCCGGCAGGTCCGACCAACCGCACCTCGGGAACGCGGATACGATCGTTGATTCTTGGCTCGCTGATGTGTGACTCCTGTGGATGCTCAAGCTGAAACCGCCTGCAGACGAAAGAAGGCCTTCCATTGCATGCGCAATCGAAGGCCTCGGTAACCGGTCATGCACGGTCGGGGAGGCAGAAGCCTCCTGCGCAACGGCAGAACCGACCAGGTGACCCGGCTACCTGCAATGCGACGAGCGGTCGCACCAGGCAAACGCGGGTGGGAGAGGACTCCGCTTGCATCCCGGCCACCACCCGCCGCTCCTGGAGGGAGCACGGCAAGTAACGGCGACCGGTTGGTCTATGCCAAGCTTACCAGTATGGACACCCCACACGACAATCCGCAGCCCGCCCCCGACGAGGTGCCCGCACCGGTGACCCGCCGCAGCTTCGCGGACGAGCAGGAGCAGGGCCCCGACACGCCGGACGACGCCGAGCAGGACGTCCGACGGCAGATGAGGGACATCTCCGAGGTGGCCGCCGTCGAGGTCATCGTCACCTCCGCGGTCCACCTCATGAGCGCCGCGGCGGTGAAGTGCGGCCTCGGCCACGAGGAGAACGCCGAGCAGCTCAAGGACCTCGACGAGGCGCGCAAGCTCATCACCGCTCTCGCCGGTTTCGTGACGGCCGCGGCGCCGGAGATCGGTTCCCAGCACGCCGGACCGCTGCGCGACGGGCTCCGCTCCCTGCAGCTCGCTTTCCGGGAGGCGTCGATCATCCCCGACCCGCCCGGCCAGGGCCCTGGCGAGAAGTACACCGGGCCGGTCAACTAGCGCTTCCCGGCAGCCCGCTACCGAGCGGGCTGCCCCGATGCCGCCGGGGACCGGAGGCTCCGACCGCGCGCGAGGTAGCCGATGGCGCCGATGGCCGCGGAGACCACGGACACGGCGGTGAAACCGCCCCAGGGGCCGGTCGCGTCGATGAGCAGCCCTGCGACGGGTGCGCCCAGCGCCACACCGGAGGTCAGCGCGGAGCCGTACCAGCCCATGGCCTCCCCCCGCCGGTCCTCCGCGACGAGGTCCGCGACCTTCTCCGAGGCGGCAGAGAGGACCGGCGCACACAGCAGACCCGGCGGGATGGACAGCAGTGCCAGTGAGAGCGTGTCCTGGGCGAATCCCATGGGCAGCGTCAGGAGTCCCATGCCGAGCAGCAGCAGCGACGGCGGGACCGGCCGGTGCAGGGCTCCGTAGAGGAGACCGCCGACCACCGACGCCGCGCACCACGCCACGAACACGAGCCCCAGCTGCCCCTCGTTCCCGGTGAGCTCGAGGGCCGCGACGATGCCGACCTCGGACCCCGACAGGACCAGTCCGGCACCCGCGGCGATCACCATGACCAGGACGAGCGGCGCCGTCAGCCACGGGAACGCGCGACGCACTCCCCTGCGCAGCATCGAGGGCCCGCGCCCCGCCGTCGTGCCCGGGTGTCCGACGAGGTCGGCCGGGGCCTCCCCGAGCACCGCCGGCCCGGGTGCCGGGACGGGGTCCGTGACGGGGGCGGCATCGTGCAGCTGCTCGGACCGCGTCGCGGGGTTGATCCACATGAGGAAGAGCCCGGCCGACGCGGCGGCGACGCCGACGAGGGTGAGGCCGAGGACGGAGGACACCTGCGTGGCGAGGACGACGCCGACCGCCGGTCCCGCCATGAAGACCACTTCCGTGGAGATCGCATCGAGGGTGAAGGCCGTGCGCCGGCGGTCACCGTCCACCAGGACGCCGAGTGCCTGGCGGATCACCGAGAAGGCCGGGAGGGTGAAGAGTCCCCCGATCAGGGCCGCGACGAGCAGCCACTGGTAGGACAGGTGCGGCGCGATCGACCAGATGATCGCCTCGGCGACCACCGACGGGATGAGTGCCCGGCGCAGCCCCACGTCGTCGATCCGCCGGCCGCGCCAGGGAGCGCCCACGGCGATGCCGATCGTGACGACGGCCGCCACGGCGCCCGCTTCGGCGTAGCCCCGGTCGAGGGTCTGCACCACGTGCAGGGTCAGCAGCACGCCTGCCGCGGAGTGGGGGAAGCGGGCGATCATCCCGATGATCAGCAGCGTCCGCACGGAGCGGATCCGCAGCAGGTCGCGGTAGACGGCGAAGTTCACGGCTCTGTCTTTCCTGGCCGACGGCGCTGCGTCAGCGGGTGAGTTTGATGTCGAGCGAGTCGACGCGTTCCACGAAGGCATCGACGCCCAGGAGCGTCGCCCGGAAGGCCGCGACGACGTCGTGCACGTCCTGCGGCCCCAGCCCACCGCGGAGCCGCAGGTCCATCCGCAGCTCCGGTCCGGGTCCTCCGCCGGAAGCAATGGTACCGTCGGCGGCCCGTGCGAGGACGCCGGCGGCGGGCCGCAGAGCCACGGAGAGGATGTCCGGCACCTCGCCCGCCGCGGTCGCGACGAGCGATGCCAGGTCGGGGTCCTCGTACGACGGTCTCCAGTCGATCTGCCGGGCGAGGGCCCACACGGCAGGACGCCGGAGGACGACCGTCACCTCGCCGCCCGGGTCGAGCACCATCAGTTCGGCGTCCTCCGCCGCCGCGGCCAGGGCGGCCCGCGCGGCGTAGGCCGCCACGGGCCTCGCATCCGCGTGCCAGCGGGTCAGCGCCGCCGTCGAGGAGAACACCGGCAGGGCCTTCCTCCCGTCCGGCGCGGTCAGCGTGACGAGCGCCATCTCGGCTTCCTTGTCGGCCGCCAGGCCGGCGACGCCCTCCGCCCCCTGGCCGAGCCGGGCGACGATGGGGATGAACACGCGTGCGGTGGTGAGCGCCGTGAAGACCGCCCGTTCGCGCGGGCCGGGCTGGTCCACCGCCCCGTCGGAGGCTCCCAGGAGCCCTGCCACGGCAGCCGAGAGCGGATGGTCGGCGGAGCCGTCGTCGTCGTCGAAGGCGTGCAGCGGATTCGCGGGACCGGACAGGTCCCGGCCCGCCCAAGCCCGACCCGCGGAGTCGGCGGTGTTGCCGGCGAGTGCCGCGGCGATGTGGGCGGGCAGCTCCCTCCGGCTCACGCGGCGGGCAGCCCTGCCACGTCCAGTGCCTGCGGCAGGGTGAAGGCACCGGCGTAGAGGGCCTTGCCGACGATGGCGCCCTCCAGCCCGCGCGGCACGAGGTCGCGGAGGGCCGCGATGTCGTCCAGGCTCGAGATCCCGCCCGACGCCACGACCGGGCGGGTGGTCCTGGCCAGCACCTGCTCGAGCAGGGCGATGTTCGGCCCCTTGAGCGTCCCGTCCTTCGTCACGTCCGTCACCACGTAGCGTGCGCAGCCGGCGTCCTCGAGGCGCTGCAGGACCTCCCAGAGGTCGCCGCCGTCCTCCGTCCAGCCGCGTGCCGCGAGCGTGGTGCCGCGCACGTCGAGTCCGACGGCGACGGCGTCGCCGTACCGGGCGATGGCGAGTTCGGTCCACTCGGGGTTCTCCAGGGCGGCCGTCCCGAGGTTCACCCGCGTGGCGCCGAGCTCGAGTGCGGCGTCGAGGGATGCGTCGTCCCGGATGCCGCCGGAGAGCTCCACCTTGATGTCGAGGTGCTTCACCACGCGCTCGAGCAGGGGCTGGTTGGAGCCCCGGCCGAATGCGGCGTCCAGGTCGACCAGGTGGACCCACTCCGCCCCGGCCTCCTGCCACGCGAGGGCCGCGTCGAGCGGGTCGCCGTAGCCGGTCTCGCTGCCGGCCTCGCCCTGGACGAGGCGGACGGCCTGCCCGTCGGCGACGTCGACGGCGGGGAGGAGTTCGAGCGAGGGCTGTTCGGCGAAGGGGCTCATGGTCTGCTTTCGTGCGGGCTGCGGGCTGCGGAAGTCCGGCGGGATGGGGTCGGGTCGGGTCCGGCTAGTCGCCGGGGAGGGTGAAGAGGTAGGCGGCGAAGAGCGAGAGGCCCGCCAGCGTGAGGAAGGCGATCCATACCCAGCGCGGGAAGTCCTGGCTGCGCAGGGAGTACGCGCCGCCGATGAGGAGGCCGGCGGCTCCCATGAGCACGAGGCTCAGCACCGGTTCACCGCAGGCCCTCGATCCAGTTCCGCAGCAGCTGCGCTCCGGCGTCGCCCGACTTCTCGGGGTGGAACTGCGTGGCGCTGAGCGGGCCGTTCTCGACCGCGGCGATGAAGGGCCCGCCGTGGTGGGACCAGGTGACCTGCGGGGGCTTCATGGCGGGCTGGGTGACGTCGAAGGACCAGTCCTGGACGCCGTAGGAGTGCACGAAGTAGAAGCGCTCGTCCCCGATGCCGTCGAACAGGACGGTGTCCGCGGGGGCCTCCACGGTGTTCCAGCCCATGTGCGGTACGACGTCGGCCTGGAGCCGCTCGACCGTGCCGGGCCATTCGCCCATGCCCGGCGTGCGCACGCCGTGCTCCACGCCCTCGTCGAAGAGCACCTGGAGTCCCACGCAGATCCCGAGGACGGGGCGGCCGCCGGCCACGCGCCGGCCGATCATGCGCAGCGCGTCGACGTCCTTGAGCCCCTTCATGACGGCGGCGAACGCGCCCACGCCCGGGACCAGCAGGCCGTCGGCGGTGAGGACGTCGTCGGGCTTGGCGCTCAGTACGACGTCGGCTCCCACGTGTTCGAGGGCGCGGACGACGGAGCGGACGTTGCCCGAGCCGTAGTCGAGCACGGTCACGGTACGCGGGCTCACAGCGCTCCCTTCGTGGAGGGGATGCCCTCGACCCGGGGATCGGGTTCCACAGCGGCACGGAGCGCCCGGGCAAGGGCCTTGAACTGGGCCTCGACGATGTGGTGCGGGTCGCGGCCGGCGAGGACGGTGACGTGCAGGCAGATCTGCGCGTGCAGCGCGATGGCCTCCAGCACGTGCCGGGTGAGCGATCCCGTGAAGTGGCCGCCGATGAGGTGGTACTCCTGGCCCGCCGGTTCGCCGCCGTGCACGAGGTACGGGCGTCCCGAGATGTCGACGACGGCGTTCGCGAGGGCTTCGTCCAGCGGGACCGTGGCCTCGCCGAAGCGGCGGATGCCGGCCTTCGTGCCGAGGGCGATGCGGAGCGCCTCCCCGATGGCGATCGCGGTGTCCTCGACCGTGTGGTGGACGTCGATGTGCGTGTCCCCGGAGGACGTGATGGCGAGGTCGATGAGCGAGTGCTTCGACAGGGCGGTGAGCATGTGGTCGTAGAAGGGCACCGTGGTGTCGATCGAGGACACCCCGGTGCCGTCGAGGTCGAGCTCGACGACGACGCTGGACTCGCTCGTGACGCGTTCGATCCGGGCCGTGCGGCCGCGGGCGGCATCAACTGTCATTGCATTCCTTCTGTGCGGTGCCGGGCATCCGGCGCCGATCGGGGTTCGGCGGTGGCTGGGGACGATGCACGGTGAGGTGCGGGACCGCCCCCAAGTCTAGGAGACTCGCGTGCGGGACGATGCTCCATGCGGGCTGGAGCGGGCTAGAGCAGCTTCGTCAACGCCGAGAGGAACACCGTGGTCTCGTGTTCTGTTCCCGCTGTGACCCGCAGTGACCCGGGGATGCCGACGTCGCGGATGAGGACCCCGGCCTCCAGCAGTCCCTCCCAGACGCGATGCGGATCATCGAGGCCGGAGAAGAACACGAAGTTCGCATCCGACGGTGCCGGCGACAGGCCGAGCCCCTCCAGTTCCCTCACGATGCGGTCGCGCTGCACCTTGATCGCCTCGACGTTGGACAGCAGCGTGTCCGCGTGCGTGAGCGCGGCGTTGGCCGCGGCCTGCGTGATGGCGGACAGGTGGTACGGCAGGCGCACCAGCCGCAGGGCGTCGGTGATCTCGGGCGCGGCCGCGAGGTAGCCGATCCTGGCTCCGGCGAGGGCGAAGGCCTTGCTCATGGTGCGGGACACGAGCAGCCGCGGGCGCCCGGGCAGCAGCGTGAGCGCGCTCGGCGTGCCCTGCTGCGCGAACTCCCCGTACGCCTCGTCGACGATGATGATGGCGCGGGCGGCCTCGCCGGCGTCGTAGGCGGCCTCGATGACGTCGAGACCCAGGGCCGTGCCGGTGGGGTTGTTCGGCGAGCACAGGAAGACGATGTTCGCGCCGGACTCGCGGACCGCCCGGGCCGTGGCCTCGGGCGTCATGGCGTAGGCGGCCCCGCGCTCCGCCGTGACGTAGCGCGTGCCCGTGCCGCTGGCCAGCAGCGGGTACATGGAATAGGTGGGCGGGAATCCGATCGCCGTCCGCCCCGGTCCGCCGAAGGCCTGGAGGACCTGCTGCAGGACCTCGTTGGAGCCGTTGGCCGCCCAGAGCTGGTCGGGGGTGAGGCCGTGGCCGAGGTAGTCGGCGAGGTTCTTCCGGAGTTCGGTGAATTCGCGGTCCGGGTAGCGGTTCAGCCCCTGCGTGGCCCGGGCGACGGCCTCCACGATGGCCGCGTGCACGTCGTCGGGGACGCCGTGCGTGTTCTCGTTGACGTTCAGGAGGATCGGGACGTCCAGCTGGGGGGCGCCGTAGGGGTGCAGCCCCACGAGGTCGTCACGCAGCGGGAGGTTTGCGAGGGCGTCGACGGAGGAGGGCACCTCACGAGTTTAAGCGATGCCGGCTGCAGCGGCGAACGGACGGCACCGGATGACGACGATTGCCACCGCCGGGTGCCGCGTGCCTAGCCCGCCGCGGGGATCGCGACTGTCTGCCCGGCCTGGACGACGGAGCCGCGGAGGTCGTTGAGCTCGACCATCTCCGCGACGACGTCGCGGGGATCGCGCTCCGGTGCGTACCGGACGGCGAGGTCCCAGAGGGACTCCCCCGCCGCGACGCTCACCTCGACGGTCGACGACGGCGCGGGCAGCGACTCCCCGGCCTGCGCCTGCGAGGTGAGGAAGGCGCCGAGGAGGATGAGCGCCGCCACGCCGAGCGCGATCGGCAGGCCGACCAGGACGAACCGACCGCGCCGCGTCAGCGTCAGGGGGCGCTCCGCACTCCGCTGCGTGGAGGTACGGGGCTGCGTGGAGGTACGGGGCTGCGTGGATGCAGGAGGCTGCAGGGCGGTCCGGGGCTGCAGGAAGGCGTGGGCGGAGATCGAGGGTGCTGTCGCCGTGCGGGATGGTCGGGGTACGCGCGGACGGGCCGTCGCGGTGCGCTCCGGTGTCGTCGGGCGGACGAGACGCAGGCGTCCCTCGCCGCGGGTGGGGGTCAGCGCCCATAGCGCCGTGCTGCCGTGCAGTGCGGGTGCTTCAGCCATTGCCTAGCCTCTTTCCCTTCGAATAGCCGATCAGGGCTGGACTCCTGTTTCGAACGCGTGTTCTAATTTATCTGAGCCTATTTCTAGCACT
Organism: Arthrobacter sp. TJ-238; assembly: GCF_058269215.1. Taxonomy (NCBI): domain Bacteria; kingdom Bacillati; phylum Actinomycetota; class Actinomycetes; order Micrococcales; family Micrococcaceae; genus Arthrobacter; species Arthrobacter sp. TJ-238. The sequence goes on from NZ_JBZCNH010000007.1 coordinate 39,403, forward strand.
GACCGACGACCGTTGTCGAGACTCGCTCGAACATATGTTTGAAAAGCCCCACCGTCTGCCCTAGCGTGAACAGGGCAGGGCATCGACGGCACCGGCTGCTACAGAGCGGCAGGCACGGCGTCGACATACCTCAGGCAATCACCCGCCACTGACAGAACCGCTTCCCGCGCAGGCGGGGGGCGGCAGGCGGGCACAACGGGATCTCCAGTCCAGGGCGAAAGGCGCAACAGTGGCGGAACCAACACGGACGGACCGGCCGGAATCGAACACGGCCGAGGTGCCGGCGGACGCCGTTCCCATCTCGGCCGGTCGCGGCCGTCCCCGCGGCCGTTCGGTGTCCAAGGGGCTGACGGCGCGCCAGCTGACGATCCTCGAGACCATCCAGCGTTCGATCGCGGACAAGGGGTACCCGCCGTCGATGCGTGAGATCGGCGACACGGTGGGCCTCGCGAGCCTCTCGAGCGTGACGCACCAGCTGTCACAGCTGGAGCGGCTCGGCTATCTCCGGCGCGATCCCAAGCGCCCCCGCGCCATGGAGGTCCTGCTGCCGCTCACACTGCCTCCGGAGGCGCCGGCGGGCACGGACGGAGCACCGGAGCGGAAGTCCTCCGGTGAGCACCGCGTCGCGGTGGACACGGCACTGGTACCGCTCGTGGGCCGCATCGCAGCGGGCGGTCCCATCCTCGCGGACCAGGTGGTGGAGGACGTCATGCCCCTCCCCCGGCAGCTCGTGGGCCACGGCGAGCTCTTCATGCTCCGGGTCTCCGGCGACTCGATGGTCGACGCCGCGATCTGCGACGGCGACTGGGTGGTGGTCCGCAAGCAGCAGAGCGCACAGAACGGCGACATCGTCGCGGCCCTGCTCGACGACGAAGCCACCGTGAAGACCTTCCGCCAGCGTGACGGCCACACCTGGCTCCTGCCTCAGAACACGCGCTACGAGCCCATCCTCGGCGACCACGCCAGCATCATGGGCAAGGTCGTCTCGGTGATGCGCGCGCTCTAGCGGCCCGCTTCCCCGGAGGGCGCCGCAGTCCCGGACTGCGGCGCCCTTCGCGTACCCCGGGGCAGGCGTGTCAGCGGGCGGAGAGCCGTTCGAGGATCCCGGTGACCGTGGCCCTGTCGGTCGTCGCCCAGAACGGCGGCAGCGCGGCGCGGAGGAAACCGCCGTAGCGGGCCGTGGCAAGGCGGCTGTCGAGCACGGCGACGACACCCCGGTCCCCCGCCGAGCGGATGAGCCGGCCCGCCCCCTGCGCCAGTCGCACCGCGGCATGGGTGGCGGAGACGCTCATGAAGCCGTTGCCGCCGTTCCGTGCGACCGCCCGCGTGCGCGCGGTCATCAGGGGATCGTCGGGTCGCGGGAAGGGGATGCGGTCGATCACCACGAGGCGGCACGAGGCACCGGGCACGTCCACGCCCTGCCACAGTGACATCGTGCCGAACAGACAGGTATCCGGTTCGGCGGCGAACCTGTCCACGAGGCCGCTGAGCGAGGACTCGCCCTGGCAGAGGATCTCGAAGTCGACCTGCGGGCGCAGGGCCTCCGCTGCCTCCTCGGCGGCCCGCCGGGAGGAGAACAGCCCGAGCGCACCCCCGCGGGAGGCCTTCAGGAGCGCCAGCAGCTCCTTCAGCTGCGCATCGGAGGTACCCCGCTCCGGTTTCGGCAGGTCCTTCGCCACGTACAGCACGCCCTGCCGGGGGTAGTCGAACGGGCTGCCGACGTCGATACCGGTCCACGCGGGCGCGCCCGGTCCGCTCAGGCCCAGCGATCCCGCGACCGGACCGAACTCGGCGCCGATGGCGAGCGTCGCGGAGGTGAGGATCACGGTGTGGTCCTCGAACAGGCCCTCCCGCAGGCGTGCCGCGACGGACAGCGGCGCGACGTTGAGCGTGGCCGGCGCGGCCTCGTCCGGCTGGGCGTAGCCGGAGCCGGGCGTGAATGTGCTGGGGCGGGACGCCCAGACCACCTCTCCGGCGGCGGCGGCCGAGAGGATCCGCTCCGCGAGGTCGAAGACCAGGGTGGCGCGCGAGCGGGCCACCTGCCGCCCGCCGTCGGCGTCGGCCTCCGACTTGCCGTCGGTCTTCGTGTCGGACAGCGCGGCCCGCGCGGCGTCACGGACCTGCTCCAGCGACTGCTCGAGGTCCTCCGGCAGGCCGCCGGGCAGGAGCCCGGAGGGGACGAGCTCCGACGCAGCCTCGAAGGCGGACGCTGCGGTGTCGAGGCCGGCGGTGCCGATCGAGGCGTGGCGGCGCAGAGCCGTGGAGGCTGCGCCCACCATCGAGGCGGAGAGCTGCCCGGACACTGCCCCGGTGACGCGGTCGTGCAGCTCGTGGGCTTCGTCGATCACGACGACGTCGTACTCGGGCAGCACGGCGAGCCCCTCGAACGCACTGATGGCGAGCATGGCGTGGTTGGTGATGATGATGTCGGCATCGGCGGCCGCGGCGCGCGCCTTCTCGCTGAAGCACTCCTGCGCCACGGGACAGCGGGCGGCGCCGACGCACTCCATGCTGGACACGGATACCTGGCGCCACGCGCGGTCGCTGACGCCGGGCACGAGGTCGTCGCGGTCGCCGGTGGAGGTCTCGTCCGCCCATTCGCGGAGCCTGACCACCTCGCGGCCGAGGGCGGAGGATGGACCGCCGCCACCGAGCGCGGGAGCCGGGTGCGGTGTCGCGTCCTCCCCGAGGCTGAAGAGGGCATCCGGGGCGTCCTCCTCGGGGAAGCCGCCGCCGGTCTTGTGGAGGCAGACGTAGTTCGAGCGGCCCTTGAGCAGCGCGACGTCGACGGGGCGTGCGAGAGCGGGCCGCACGGCGTCGAGCAGGCGCGGCAGGTCCCGGCCCACGATCTGAGCCTGCAGGGCGAGCGTCGCCGTGGAGACCACCGACGGGCGGTCGCTGTCCATGGCGTGGGCGATGAGCGGTACGAGGTAGGCGAGCGACTTGCCCGTGCCGGTGCCCGCCTGCACGAGCAGGTGGTCGCCGGAGCGGATGGCTTCGCTGACCTGCCGCACCATCTCGTGCTGGCCGGCGCGCATCTCACCGCCCATGGCCCCTACGGCGGCGTCGAGCAGCTCGAGTGCCTGCCGGGCCTCGGCGGTGTGGCGCGCCGGGTCCGGCGCCACGACGGCGGCGCCGGACGGCGTGCTGTCACTCATGCCGCAGATACGGCTCCAGGTCGGCGGCCAGGCCCTCGCGGACCATGACCTCGAGGCGTGTGCCCTCGTCGACGTGCTCGAGACCGAGGATCTCGACGTCCTCCTCGTGCAGCCGGCTGAGGACCTGTCCCTGCTCGTAGGGCACCAGCAGGTCCATCTTGACCCCGGGACGGGGGATGTTCGTGCTGATGAGCTGCCGGAGCTCGGTGAGCCCGGCACCCGTGCGGGCGGAGACGACGACGGAGCGCGGCTCGCGCTGCCGCAGCCGCTCGATGACGAACGGGTCGGCGGCATCTGCCTTGTTGAACACGATGATCTCGGGCACCTTGCGGGCGTCGATCTCGGTCAGGACGGCACGGACGGCCGCGATCTGCCCTTCCGGGTCCGGGTGCGAGGCGTCGACGACGTGGAGGATCAGGTCGGAGTCGGCCACCTCCTCGAGGGTCGAACGGAACGCCTCGACCAGCTGGGTGGGCAGCGAGCGGACGAACCCCACGGTGTCGGCGAGCGTGTAGCCGATGCCGTCGGGGGTCTCCGCCTTGCGCACCGTCGGATCGAGGGTAGCGAACAGCGCGTTCTGAACGAGCACGCCCGCGTCGGTGAGGCGGTTCAGCAGGGACGACTTCCCGGCGTTGGTGTACCCGGCGATCGCGACGGAGGGCACCTGGTTGCGCCGGCGGTTGGACCGCTTCGTCTCGCGCGCGGGCTTCATCGCGGCGATCTCGCGGCGCAGCTTCGCCATGCGGGTGCGGATCTTCCGTCGGTCGAGTTCGATCTTCGTCTCACCGGGACCACGGGAGCCCATGCCGGCGCTCGCGCTGCCGACCTGTCCACCGGCCTGGCGGGACATCGACTCGCCCCAGCCTCGGAGGCGCGGCAGCAGGTACTCGAGTTGCGCGAGCTCCACCTGGGCCTTGCCCTCGCGGCTCTTGGCGTGCTGGGCGAAGATGTCGAGGATCAGCGCGGTGCGGTCGATGACCTTGACCTTGACGATGTCCTCGAGGCCGCGTCGCTGGGACGGGGACAGCTCGCTGTCGACGATGACCGTATCTGCACCGGTGGCCTGCACGATGTCCTTGAGCTCCTGCGCCTTCCCGGAGCCGAGGAAGGTGCCGGGGTCCGGCTTCAGCCGGCGCTGCACGATGCCGTCGAGCACCTCGGAGCCCGCCGTCTCGGCGAGAGCGGCGAGTTCCTGCAGCGAGTTCTCGGCGTCCTGCGCAGTCCCCTCGCTCCACAGCCCGGCGAGGACGACGCGCTCGAGCCTCAGCTGCCGGTACTCGACCTCCGAGACGTCCTCGAGTTCCGTCGAGAGTCCCGCGACACGGCGGAGGGCACGGCGTTCGGCCAGGTCCTGCTGGTCCCCGTCGGCGTCCGACCGCTCGTCGTCGCCTGACAGGGCGAGGGCACGCGAGCGCCAGTTGGTCTCGACGGGTGCGCTGGTCGTGCCCGGTGTGGTCCCCTTCTTCGCCTTCGCCGCGGCAGCTTCATCGCTTGCCAGGATGCGGTCGATGACGGCTTGGATCTCCTCCGGGCCCATGTCGGCTCCGGTGGAATGTCCGTGGTTCTCGGTCATAATCTCCCTAGTTGGCTGTCTGTCGATTCTACGGCCGTCCTCCGGGTCGTTCCATCGGATTCTCCCCCGGCGAAACCGTTGTCCGCCTGCGCCGTCGACCGCCTGTGGATACGGGCCCGGACGGGTGAGGGCGGGTGAGGGCGGGTGGGGGCTGGTGGGGGCGTGCCACTAGGCTTTCCTCCATGGATTCACAGCAGGAGCCGCAGCACTATTTCAGCGCCCAGCCGGCGGGCCCGGACACGCGGAGGCCCCTTTCGGTCGTCCTGGCGGGCGGGCAACGGGACCTCGTGACGTCGTCGGGCCTCTTCAGCCCGGACGGCGTGGACAAGGGCACCGCGATCCTCCTGGACTCCGTTCCGGATCCCGCGGGGCGGCGCCTGCTCGACCTCGGCTGCGGCTGGGGGCCGATCGCCCTCACCCTGGCCCTGACGGCACCCGATGCCGAGGTCCTCGCCGTCGACGTCAACGAGCGGTGCATCGCGCTGACCGCGGAGAACGCCCGGCGGCTGGGGCTCCGCAACGTCACGGCCAGCACGCCCGACGCCGTGGACCCGGACCTCGAGTTCGACACCATCTGGTCCAACCCCCCGATCCGCATCGGGAAGCAGGAACTGCACGCCCTGCTGCTCCGCTGGCTGCCGCGCCTGGCTCCCGGCGGGAGCGCCTGGCTCGTGGTGCAGAAGAACCTGGGCGCCGACTCCCTGCAGCGGTGGCTCGCCGAGGAGCTGCCCGCGGGCTTCGGCGTGCGGCGTGCGGAGACGTCGAAGTCGTTCCGCATCCTGGAGGTGCGGCGCCCCGCGTGAGATCGGCCGGCGGCCTTCCGTGCCGCCGGCTCAGTCTGCGGGCAGCAGCACGCCGTCGGCCACGAGGACGGCCGGTCCGCTGAGCTGCACGTGCTCGCGGTTGTCGGGACCGGCGAAGAACGTCACGCCGACGACGCCCCCGGGCACCGACACGAGCCACTGGGCCGGGGCCCCCTCGCCCGCCCAGAACCGGGTGCCGGCAGCGGCGGCGCACGCGCCCGTACCGCAGGACTGCGTCTCGCCGACACCCCGTTCGTGCACGCGCATCGTGAGGCGTCCGACGCCGTCGGCCCCCACGAGCGGGTCCGACGGGACGACGAGTTCGACGTTGGTGCCCTCCGGCGGCACGGGCTGGACCGCGGGCGGGCGGTGCAGCTCCGTCCGGTCCAGCTCCGCATGTTCGGCCAGCGCGACGACGGTGTGGGGGTTGCCCATGCTGATGGACAGGGCGGGCCGGTCGACGTCGAGCCCTCCGATGGCGACGAGGGAATCCATGCCGCGCGCCACGGCCGCGTCCGGGAAGATGAACTCCCACGGCCCCATGTCCACGGCGTAGCCGTCCCCGGACCGTGTCACGCGCTTGACGCCAGCGCGGGTGCCGATGGCGAGCTCCCCGCCCGCTGGGAGCTCGGCGACGCCCTTCGCGAGGAGGAAGTGCGCGAAGACCCTGACGCCGTTGCCGCACATCTCGGACACCGACCCGTCGCCGTTGCGGTAGTCCATGAACCACTCGGCGCGCGGTTCCGTCTGGAGCAGGGCGCGTCCCTCGGGCAGCGAGGCGGAGCGGACTGCCCGGATGTAGCCGTCGGCGCCGATCCCGCGGTGCCGGTCGCATGCGGCCGCGACGAACGCCGGGTCGATCGGCGCGTCGCCGTCGGGGTCGAGCGTCAGGATGAAGTCGTTGCCCGTCCCATGGCCCTTCGTGAAGGGGAGCCCGGGGGGCTGTGGTGCGGGGGGCACGGGCGTCTCGCCGGGGAAGTCGGTCACCCTTCTAGGATAGGTGCCGCGGCGCGGCCGACGAGCCCGGCGGCCGCCTCGGCGAGGTGCGGCACCTGCCAGTCGAGCCAGGCGACGCGCGGGTCGCCGCGGAACCAGGTGAGCTGGCGCCGGGCGAAGCGGCGGGTCGCGGCGATCGTGTCCTCCACCGCCTCCGCTTCCGTCAGGGTCCCGTCGAGGACCTGGAGGAACTGCCCGTACCCCAGGGCACGGGACGCCGTCCTCCCGTCGCGGAGGCCCGCCGCGGCGAGCCGGCGGACCTCGTCGGCGAGACCGGCCCGCACCATGGCATGGACCCGCTCGGCCAGGCGTGCGCGCAGCACGTCCCGGTCGACGGCGAGGCCGATCTGCACCGCCGGCTGGTGGTACTCGCGCCGCGGCATGAAGGCGCTGAAAGGGCGTCCGCTGAGCTCGTGCACCTCGAGCGCCCGCACGAGGCGGCGGTCGTCGTCGATCCGATCGGCCGACACGGGATCGACGGCGCGGAGCCGCGCCCGGAACGCCGCACTGCCTCCGGCGGCGAGGTCCGCCTCGAGCCGTGCCCGCACCCCCGCGTCGGTGGGCGGGAACTCCAGGCGATCGAGGGCGGCCCGCACGTAGAGGCCCGAGCCGCCGACCAGGATGGGGACCCTGCCGCGCTCGCGGATGCCGTCGATGACCCGGCGGGCGTCCTCCTGGTATGCGGCGACGCTGGCCTCCTCGGTGACGTCGAGGACGTCCAGCAGGTGGTGCTCGACGCCGTGACGCTCCTCGCGGGGCAGCTTCGCCGTACCGATGTCCATCCCCCGGTAGAACTGCAGGGCGTCGGCATTGACGACCTCGCCGCCGAGGCGCTGCGCCAGGGCGACGCCCAGGTCGGACTTCCCCGAGCCCGTGGGACCGACCACCGCGACGACCGGGAGGACGGCCGGGCGGCCGGCCGGAAGGGTCAAGGGGCGCTCGCGCGGACGGGCAGGGACGGCATCCCGAGGGACACGGCGCGCGGGGCGCCGTCCGATGGTCCGGGGACGCCGCACGAGTCGGCCTGGCTCCGGTCCCAGGCATCGCCGGCGCGTGACCGGCGCAGCGAGTACTCCGCGGGCGACGGGTCGGACAGCAGGTGGAACGAGGCGGCCTCGGTGACGGGAAGCGTCACGAAGTCGCCGGGCCGCGGGGCCTCGGCGCCTGCCGGGACGGAGAAGTGGACGAGGCGCTGATCGCGTGCCCGCCCGGTGAGCCGGTGGGTCTCGGAGCCCTTCCGGCCCTGCTGGTCGGTGACGAGCACCTCCACGGTCGCGCCGACCTGGCGCGCGTTCTCCTCGCGGGCGATGCGGTCCTGCAGGGCGGTGAGCCGCTCGAAGCGTTCCTGCACCACGGCCTTCGGCAGCTGGTCGGGGAGGTCGGCCGCCGGGGTGCCCGGGCGCTTGGAGTACTGGAACGTGAAGGCGGTAGCGAAGCGGGACTGCTCGACGACGTCGAGCGTCGCCTGGAAGTCCTCCTCCGTCTCGCCGGGGAACCCGACGATGATGTCCGTGGAGATGGCGGCGTGCGGCATCCGGTCACGGACGCGGTCGAGGATGCCGAGGAAGCGTGCGGACCGGTAGGACCGCCGCATCGCCTTCAGCACGGTGTCCGACCCGGACTGCAGGGGCATGTGCAGCTGCGGCATCACGTTCGGTGTCTCGGCCATGGCATCGATGACGTCGTCGGTGAACGCGGCGGGGTGGGGGCTCGTGAAGCGGACGCGTTCGAGTCCCTCGATCGACCCGCAGGCGCGCAGCAGCTTCGCGAAGGCACCGCGGTCCCCGAACTCGACGCCGTAGGAGTTGACGTTCTGGCCGAGCAGCGTGACCTCGACGGCGCCGTCGGCCACGAGGGCCTCGATCTCCGCGAGGATCTCCCCCGGCCGCCGGTCGCGCTCCTTGCCCCGGAGGGACGGGACGATGCAGAAGGTGCAGGTGTTGTTGCAGCCGACGGAGATGGACACCCAGCCGGCGTAGACCGATTCGCGCCTGGTGGGCAGCGTGGACGGGAAGACGTCGAGGGACTCGAGGATCTCGAGCTGGGCGTCCTGGTTGTGCCGGGCGCGCTGTAGCAGGGCGGGCAGCGCGCCGATGTTGTGGGTGCCGAAGACGGCGTCCACCCAGGGCGCCCGGCGGAGGATGGTCTCGCGGTCCTTCTGAGCGAGGCAGCCACCGACGGCGATCTGCAGGTCGGGGCGGGCTTCCTTCACAGCCTTGAGGATGCCGAGATTGCCGTACAGCTTGTTGTCGGCGTTCTCGCGTACGGCGCAGGTGTTGAAGACGACGACGTCCGCCTGGCCCTGCTGCACCCGGACGAGCCCGGCATCCTCGAGCAGGCCGGAGATGCGCTCGGAGTCGTGCACGTTCATCTGGCAGCCGAAGGTGCGTACCTCGTAGGTGCGCTGATCGGGGACGCCGGGGGTGCTGCCGGTCTCACTGGTGGTCGCGCTGGCGGGACCCGGGACTGTGATGCTCACGTCATCCAGCGTACGGCGGGCGGCGCGGACGTCCACAATCGCGGGTCAGTCGGCATCCGCCTCGGCGAGGACGCCCTTGACGAGCGAGAAGGCCGTGCCGGGGCTGTAGCCCTTGCGTGCGAGGACGCCGACGAGGCGCCGCACCTCCTTCTCCCGGACGGCACGGTCCGACAGGTCGGCGTTCCGGCGGAGCTTGCGGCGGACGACGTCGCGCGCCTGCTCGTGTTCGTCCTCGTCGGAGATCTGCAGCAGGGCGTCCTCGGCCAGGTCGCCGTCGATGCCCTTGTCGGCGAGTTCGCGGCGCAGGGACGAGCGGGAGAGCGCCTTCGCGGCGGTCCGTGTCCGCACCCACATCCGGGCGAACTCGGCGTCGTCGATCAGCTGCACCTCCTCGAACCGGTCGAGGAGGGAGGTGATGATCGCGGGCGGGACGGCCCGCTCGGCGAGCTTCAGGGCGAGCTGGTGGCGGCTCCTGGCGCCGAGGGCCAGCTGGCGCAGCAGGACGGACCGGGCCTCCGACGTCCACTCCTCGTCGCTCTTCCCGGCGACGGATGCTTCGGGCCTCCCGGCTCCGGTGGGGCCACCCCTCGACCGTCGCCTGCCCGAGCCGTCCGAGCCGTCCGAGCTGCCCGGGCCGTGTCCGACGTCGACGGGGGCTGCGTCCTCCCCGGGAGTCTCCGCGGGGTACTCCACCGGCGGGGCGTCGGCGGACGAGCCGACGACCGGCCCGAACGGGTCGTCGGACCGTGCCCGGCGTGAGCCACTGGTGCGACCGCCCGTGCGTGCTTTCCGCTGCCCCCCGCCCGAACGCCGGCTCCCGAAGGACGAGGAGGACGAGGAGGACAGCGCGGAACCCCGGCGCCCGAAGGACGAGCGCCGGGGTTCCTCGGCAGCGGGAGGATCAGAAGCAGGGTCGGATCCGTCCGCACCGAACAGTCCGGACGAAGTCCCCCACTCGACCGGGCCCGCTCCGGTATCGGACGGCACCGGGCCTACTCGCCGCTGACGGCCTTGAGCTTGGGAGCCTCGGCCTCGTCGACCGCGGGCTGCACCCCGATGCCCAGCTTGACCCTGATCTTCTGCTCGAGCTCATCCGCGAGGTCCGGGTTGTCCTTGAGGAACTTCCGGGCGTTCTCCTTGCCCTGGCCCAGCTGGTCGCCGTCGTAGGTGAACCAGGCACCGGACTTCTTGACCAGGTTGTTCTCGACGCCCACGTCGATCAGGCCACCCTCGCGGGAGATGCCGTGACCGTACAGGATGTCGAACTCGGCCTGCTTGAACGGCGGGGCCATCTTGTTCTTGACGATCTTCGCGCGGGTGCGGTTGCCCACCGGGTTCACGCCTTCCTTCAGGGTCTCGATGCGCCGCACGTCGATACGGACCGACGCGTAGAACTTCAGCGCCTTGCCGCCCGTGGTGGTCTCGGGGCTCCCGAAGAAGACACCGATCTTCTCGCGTAGCTGGTTGATGAAGATGGCGGTGGTCTTGGTCTGGCTCAGGCGGCCGGTGATCTTCCGGAGCGCCTGGCTCATCAGGCGGGCCTGCAGACCCACGTGGCTGTCACCCATCTCACCCTCGATCTCCGCGCGCGGGACGAGGGCTGCGACGGAGTCGATGACGATGATGTCGATCGAACCCGAGCCGATCAGCATGTCCATGATCTCCAGCGCCTGCTCGCCGGTGTCCGGCTGCGAGACGAGGAGTGCGTCGGTGTCCACGCCGAGCCTCTTCGCGTACTCGGGGTCGAGCGCGTGCTCGGCGTCGATGAAGGCCGCGATGCCGCCGTTGCGCTGGGCGCTGGCGACGGCGTGGAGCGCCACGGTGGTCTTGCCGGAGGATTCCGGGCCGTAGATCTCGACGACCCTGCCGCGCGGCAGTCCACCGATGCCCAGGGCGACGTCCAGGGCGATGGAGCTCGTGGAGATGGTCTCGATGGGGGCACGGGTCTCGTCCCCGAGACGCATGACGGATCCCTTGCCGTACTGCTTGTCGATCTGGGCGAGAGCAGCTTCGAGGGCTTTCTCGCGGTCTGGAGCGGCCATTCTTCACCTCGGTTTTTCATGGCCAACTGGCCTGTTTACGTGTTCGGTACGACTGTATGGGCCTGCGCCGACAGTTTGAGGTGGAGCCGCCGGTATGTGCACAAGAGCGGGCCACCGCCGTGAACATCATACCGCGATCCGAACAGATATTCGATTATCCGTCGCGCCGCGCGTGTCCGTCCGACCCGGTCCGAGGACGCGCTCCCGGCGGTCACCGGGGCTTGACGTCGCGGCCGAGCCAGCGCTCCCGCGGCACGTCCTGGATGCGGCACACCGCCTCCCAGACCGCCTTCGGGTCGACGCCCGCCGCGAGGGCCTCGACCGCCGTCCTGTCGCCCAGGCGGTCGACGACCAGGTCCCGGGCGAGCGTCCTCGAGTATCCCGCCCCGAATTCGTCGTCCATCAGCCGCCAGAAGTCGCTCAACCGCATGTGCCGTTCCCTGCTCTCGTCGTCTCCGCGCCGCCGACCCCTGCCGCGGTCCGGGCCTACCGCCGTACACGTCTCCTCCATTCTGCGCGCTCCGCCGCCGCGCGCGGGCACCGGAGCCCGCGCGCGGCCGGACCGGATGGCCGGACCGCCGAAAGTAGCGTCCCACCGCATGGTGTCCCGCGGACGCGTCACCCTACAATTGCCCCATGAACGCGAAGCCGAGTACCACAGACACCGAGCCGGGCCTCGCCGCGTACCCCGGGGACGATGCCGACACCGATGCGGCCATCGAAGCCCTGGAACAGCAGCTCAGCATGCTGTGGCGCCGCGCGCGGTCCAACTCCTACAAGGTGGCCCGCCGCGTGCACCCCGACATGGAGCCGGCAGCCTACGGGCTCCTCGTCATACTCCAGCGGGAGGGTTCCATGCGCCTCACGGACATCGCCGCCAGCGTGGGCGTCGGAAAGCCGTCCGTCAGCCGGCAGATCGCGATGCTCGAGCAGCTCGGGCTGGTGCAGAAGGAGGCCGATCCGCTCGACGGCCGGGCGCAGGCCATCTCCCTGACGGAGGCCGGCACGCGTCAGCTCGTGGCCGCGCAGTCCGCGCGCAAGCAGGCGTTCCACCAGCTCATGGAGGACTGGGACGTGGACGACCTGACGCGCCTCGGCACGCTGATCGCCCAGCTGAATAACACGTACACCAAGGACAACTGGTAGCAGACGGACAACTGGAAGCAGACGGCAGGAAGGCCCGTCCCCTTGGGGGACGGGCCTTCCTTGTGGGGTCGTGCGGGGAATCAGCGGTTCGTGGCCGCTAGTCCCCGACGGAAGTCGTCGTTCAGTTCGTCGGTGAGGTCGTCCCCGAACTCCTGGGAGAATTCCTGCGGGATGGTATCCGGGATGGAGACGCCTTCTGCTACTGCCAGTCGGTCGCTGACTTCCCGCAGCATCGAGGAAAGGGGCACCTCGAGTGCGCTGCAGATCGATGAGAGGAGTTCAGAGGATGCTTCCTTCTGGCCACGCTCAACCTCGCTGAGGTATCCGAGGGAGACCCTCGCACTGTGCGACACCTCTCGCAGGGTACGGCCCTGGCGCTGGCGGACGTCACGCAGGACGTCGCCGATCTCATGGCGAAGAACTACCATCTTGCGCTCCTTAGGCTTGCGTTGTGCATCATCTGCCAACCCCACATCACGCCAACGGACTACGCCGTTTACGGATACGGGTTGCTTTGCCATCTGTATCGCCTTGCTCCCTCATAAATGGGCACCGCCCGGACGGACGTGTGCACCGTGATGATGACCTGGCCGTTCTGCTTGAGCCTGAGTCGCCCACCCTATCAACGGCAGGCACTGTTTATAACTACCCCCGCGCACGGTTTGTTCCCCTGGACAGGGTCCCGAGGAGCTCCGAGAGCGCGGCGTCGCGGGAGGCGCTGCGGATCTCGTCGCGACCGCCGGAGAAGTGGTGCTCGCGTGCTTCCGCGCCCGAGACCGACGAGATCGCCGTGAACACGGTGCCGACGGGCTTCCCCTCGTGTGCGGCGGGTCCGGCGACGCCGGTGGTCGCGACGCCGATGTCGGCCGAAAAGGCCTCCCGCGCCCCGCGCGCCATCGCCTCGGCCACGCGGGGATCGACGGCGCCGGCCTCGGCGAGGAGCCGGGGGTCGACGCCCAGGAGGTTCTGCTTGACGGATATTTGATAGGCCACTATGCCGCCCTGCAGGACGGACGAGGCGCCGGGCACCTCCGCGAGGGCCGCCGCGACCATCCCGGCCGTCAGGGATTCCGCCGTTGCCACGGTGAGGCCCAGCCGGGTGGCGAGGGCGACGACGTCGGACGCGAGCTGCGCGCCGGTCATTTCCGCGCGTCCGCCCGGAGGCGGACGGCCTGCACGACGTAGTCCACGCCGGTCACCACCGTGATGACGACGGCGGCCGCCATGACCGAGGCCGAGAGCCACCAGGCCCAGTCCCCCAGCAGGGCCTGCAGCGGCAGCAGGAAGAGCAGGATGGCGACGGTCTGGACGACGGTCTTGAGCTTGCCGCCGCGGGAGGCGGGCATGACGCCGTACCGGATGACCGCGAAGCGCAGGAGCGTGATGCCGATCTCGCGGACGAGGATGACGATCGTCACCCACCACCAGAGCTCCCCCAGGACGGAGAGCAGCACCAGCGCGGAGCCGATGAGGAGCTTGTCGGCGATAGGATCGGCGATCTTGCCGAAGTCGGTGATGAGCCCGCGGCTGCGCGCCAGGTCACCGTCGAGCTTGTCCGTGTAGATCGCGACCACGAAGGTGAGGACCGCGAGCCAGCGGAACAGCCCGGCCTGCCCGTCGTCGAGCAGGAGGAACCAGATGAAGAACGGGACGAGCAGGATCCGCACGACGGTGAGGACGTTCGCGATGTTCAGGACCGGCACCGCCGGGCTCGGGGAGCTGTTCACCATGTCAGGCTACCTGCCGGTGAGGTTCCAGGCGTCCTCGCCGCCGTCGTCGTCGGATCCGCCGGAGGTGTCCGCGTCGTCGTAGTAGTCGACGGCCTGCGGTCGCGACGCGAGGTCCTCGGCAACGAGGTCCACCGGCCCCGGGGCGGGGCGGGGCGCGGCCGGCGGCTCGTCCCCGCGCATCGCGGCGAGGACCGGCTCGAGGTCGTCCGGCTTGACGAGGACGTCGCGGGCCTTCGAGCCCTCCGACGGGCCGACGACGCCGCGGGACTCGAGGAGGTCCATGAGCCGTCCCGCCTTCGCGAAGCCCACGCGGAGCTTGCGCTGCAGCATCGAGGTGGAGCCGAACTGCGTGGTGACGACGAGCTCGGTGGCCTGCAGCAGCACCTCGAGGTCGTCCCCGATGTCGTCGTCGATCTGCTTCTTGGGCGCCTCCACGGCGACGTCCTCGCGGTAGGTGGCCTGCAGCTGGCCCTTCACGTGCTCCACGACGCGGTGGATCTCGGACTCCGTGACCCAGGCCCCCTGCACACGCATGGGCTTGGAGGCGCCCATCGGCAGGAACAGGGCGTCGCCCTGGCCGATCAGCTTCTCGGCGCCGGGCTGGTCGAGGACCACGCGGGAGTCCGTGACGGAGGACGTCGCGAAGGCCATGCGCGACGGGACGTTCGCCTTGATCAGGCCGGTGACGACGTCCACCGACGGCCGCTGGGTCGCGAGGACGAGGTGGATGCCGGCGGCACGCGCGAGCTGCGTGATCCTCACGATCGAGTCCTCGACGTCGCGGGGCGCCACCATCATGAGGTCGGCGAGCTCGTCCACGATGACCAGGAGGTACGGGTAGGGACGGACCACGCGCTTGGAGCCCTCGGGCGGGACCACCTTGCCGTTCCGCACCGCCTTGTTGAAGTCGTCGATGTGCTTGTAGCCGTAGTTCGCGAGGTCGTCGTAGCGCGTGTCCATCTCGCGGACCACCCACTGCAGCGCCTCGGCGGCCTTCTTGGGGCTCGTGATGATCGGCGTGATGAGGTGCGGCACGCCCTCGTAGGCCGTCAGCTCCACGCGCTTCGGGTCCACCATGACCATGCGCACCTCGTCGGGGGTGGACCGCATGAGGATGGAGGTGATCATCGAGTTCACGAAGGAGGACTTGCCCGCGCCGGTCGCGCCGGCGACCAGGAGGTGCGGCATCTTGGCGAGGTTCGCGACGACGAATCCGCCCTCGACGTCCTTGCCGACACCCATGACCATCGGGTGGTCGGTCTTGCGGGCGTTGCCGGAGCGCAGCACGTCACCGAGGGACACGGTCTCGCGGTCCGTGTTGGGGATCTCGATGCCGATGGCCGACTTGCCGGGGATGGGCGAGAGGATGCGCACGTCGGAGCTGGCGACGGCGTAGGAGATGTTCTTCGACAGGGCGGTGACCCGCTCCACCTTGGTGCCGGGTGCGAGCTCGATCTCGTACCGCGTGACCGTCGGGCCACGCGAGAACCCGGTGACCTTCGCGTCCACGTTGAACTGGTCCAGGGTGTGCGTGAGCGCGGCGACGACGGCGTCGTTGGCCTCCGAGCGCTCCTTCGGCGGGGTGCCGGCCGGCAGGTAGTCCGACGGCGGCAGCGTGTAGGCGACGTCGCCGGCGAGCTGCAGCTGCTCGGTGCGCTGCGGGATGGGCGTCGGCGGGACCTGCGGCTGCACCGGCGTGGAGGGGACGATGATCGCCTTCGCGGCGGGGACCATGTCGATGGCCTCCGTGGCGCCCTCGGGTGCGCGTTCCGGCGCCTCCGTGGGCGGAACGCGGCTCGCCTGCGACCGCTTGATCTCCTCGGCGGCGAGTTCCTGCCTCGTCGGACGGCGGACACCGGGCGGCACGGCGGCCTCGGCCTCGCGGGCGCGGCGCTCCTCGTCCTCGATGACGGCGCGCTCGAAGGCCTCGTCGCCCACGTAGCCGTCGGCGTCCGGCCCCTCCTCCGCGTGCTCGGCATCGAAGGGCGCGTCCGTCTTCTCCTTGCCGAACAGGCGCTTGCGCTTCTTCGGCTCCGGCTTCGCCGTGGCGCCGTGCGCCTCGTAGAGGTAGCTCTGGTCGTGGCCGTCGTCGCGCGTGTGCCGGGCGTCGTCGGGGTCCTGGCCCATCAGGTGCTCGTAGAGCGCGCGCAGGCGGGCGGGGATGTGGCGGAAGGGCGTCGCGGTGACGATCAGCAGGCCGAGGAGGATCGCGGCGCCGAGCAGCAGGCCGACCGGCCACGCTGTCAGGACGCTGCTGAGGGGTCCGGCGACGAGGAAGCCCACGACACCGCCCGCGCGCCAGAGGGCGTCCAGCCCGTCCTGGAGACCCGGCTGCCCGCCGACGAGGTGCGCTATCCCGGAACCGGCGAAGAGGATGACGAGCAGGCCGATACTGATGCGGTTGTTGGCCCGGTGGCGCTCCGGGTACCGGAACAGGCGGACGGCGCCGATACCGAGCAGGAAGGGGACGAGCAGGGCCATCCAGCCGAAGGTCCCCCCGGCTGCGGCGTGCACGATGTCCGCGGGTGCGCCGCCGAGGGCCCACCACTCGACGGCGGCGACGGCGAGGGCGAGCAGGAGGAGGAACAGGCCGGAACCGTCGCGCCGGAGCTCCCGCTCGGGGTTCACCGTGTGACCGAAGGCCCGGACGCCGGACCCGACGACGCCTGCGGCACCCATCCAGACGGCCTGGACCGCGCGCACGGGGAGGGCGGGGCGGTCGTCCTGCCGCGGTTCGGGGGCGACCGGCGCCTGCCGGGTCTTCGCCGGGGCGCGGGTGGCGCCCTTCGCGGGCGCCTTCCCGCGGGAGGTCCCTGCAGCGGCGGACGCTCCCCTGCTGCGGGTCTGCTGCTGGCCCCGCGGGGCAGGGGAGGTTCGAGTGGCCATGCACTCCACGGTACCGGACGGCGTCGCCCAACCGGCGGATCCCGGCCCCCCGCGGGGACGGTGTGACCGGCCGGGAACTACCGGTCTCCCGCCGGTCCCGTGCCCGGGTCAGGCCTCCAGGACCACCGGGATGATCATGGGGCGCCTGCGGTAGCGCCGGTTGACCCAGGTGCCGACGGTCCGCCGGACGACCTGCTGGAGCTGGTACGTGGTGTGCTCGGTGGTGTTCGTCACGGCGTCCTCGAGGGCGGCGCTGATCCTCGGTCTGATCTCGTCGAAGACGGACTCGTCCTCGGCGAACCCCCGCGCGTGGATGTCCGGGCCGGAGACGATCTTGCCGGTGGTGCGGTTGACGACCGTGATGATCGAGATGAAGCCCTCCTCGCCGAGGATGCGGCGGTCCTTGAGGTCGGCGTCCGTGATCTCGCCGACGCTGGAGCCGTCCACGTAGACGTAGCCGCACTCCACGGCTCCGACGACGCGGGCGGTGCCGTCCACGAGGTCGATCACGGAGCCGTCCTCCGTCAGCAGGACGTTCGACGCCGGCACGCCGGTCTGATGCGCGAGCTTGCCGTTCGCGATGAGGTGGCGTGTCTCGCCGTGCACGGGCATGACGTTCCGCGGGCGGAGGATGTTGTAGCAGTAGAGGAGCTCGCCGGCCGCGGCGTGGCCGGACACGTGCACCTTCGCGTTGCCCTTGTGGATCACGTCGGCGCCGAGCTTCAGGAGCCCGTTGATCACCCGGTACACCGCGTTCTCGTTGCCGGGGATCAGCGAGGACGCGAGGATCACGGTGTCGCCCTCCCCGACCGTGATGCGGTGGTCGCCGTTCGCCATCCGGGACAGTGCCGCCATGGGTTCGCCCTGGGAGCCCGTGGACATGAGGACCACGCGGTCGTCGGGCAGGTCGTCCACGTTCTTGATGTCCACGAGGATGCCGTCCGGCACCCTGAGGTAGCCGAGCTTCTCCGCGATGGCCATGTTCCGCACCATCGACCGACCGGCGAAGCAGACGAAGCGGCCGTGGGCGTGCGCGGCGTCGAGCACCTGCTGCACGCGGTGCACGTGGGAGGAGAACGACGCGACGATGATGCGCTTGCGCACCTGCCCGAACAGGTTCTCCAGCACGGGGCCGATCTCGCGTTCGGCCGTCGTGAAGCCCGGGACGTCGGCGTTGGTGGAGTCGACCATGAACAGGTCCACGCCCTCCTCGCCGAGCCGGGCGAAGGCCCGCAGGTCCGTGATGCGGCCGTCGAGGGGCAACTGGTCCATCTTGAAGTCGCCGGTGTGCAGGACCGTGCCCGCCTCGGTGCGGAGGAACACGGCCAGGGCGTCCGGGATGGAGTGGTTGACGGCGACGAACTCACACTCGAAGGGGCCGAGCTGCTCGATCTGCCCCTCCGAGACCGTGAGCGTGTACGGGCGGATGCGGTGCTCCTGCAGCTTCGCCTCGACGAGGGCGAGGGTCAGCTGGGAGCCGATGACCGGGATGTCGGCCTTGAGCCGCAGCAGGTACGGGACGGCCCCGATGTGGTCCTCGTGCCCGTGCGTGAGGACGAGGCCGACGACGTCGTCGAGCCGGTCCTCGATGTAGGAGAAGTCGGGCAGGATCAGGTCGACGCCGGGCTGGTTCTCCTCGGGGAACAGCACCCCGCAGTCGACGATCAGGAGCTTGCCGCCGATCTCGAAGACGGCCATGTTCCGGCCGATCTCCCCGAGGCCGCCGAGCGGCACCACCCGGAGGGTACCCGGCTCGAGCGCCGGCGGGAGGGCCGGCCGCGTGGCGGGAGGGGCGTCGCTCATGCGCCCGACTCCCGGCCGGACGACGACGCCGGGTCCCAGCCGGTGCCGGCGAGATCGGCGAGGACCGCCTCGAGTTCGTGCGGCTCGGGCCCGACGAGGGGCAGGCGCACGACCGCGTTCGGCAGCACGCCCTGCAGGTGCAGGATCTCCTTGGCCGAAACCGCGCCCGGGATGTGCGTCATCACCGCCCGGATCACGGGATCGAGCTCGAAGTGGACCCGGCGGGCCTCCGCGAGATCCCCGGCGGCCACCGCGTCCACAAGGGCCCGGAAGGCCCGTGTGGCCACCTGCGCGGTGACGCTGACGACGCCGACCGCCCCCGCGGCCATCCACGGCAGGGTGAGGCCGTCGTCGCCGCAGTAGACGTCGAGGTCGGTGGCGGCGAGGACCCGGGTGATGGCGGCGAAGTCCGCCTTCGCGTCCTTCAGGGCGCCGATCCTCGGGTTCTCGGCGAGCCGCAGGATCGTCTCGGTGGTGATGGGGATCCCGGAGCGGCCGGGGATGTCGTAGACCATGACCGGCAGGTCGCTGGCCGCCGCGACGGCCTCGAAGTGGGCCAGCACACCGGACTGGGTGGGCTTGTTGTAGTACGGCGTCACGACGAGCTGCGCGTGGGCGCCCGCCCGTTCGGCACGCCGTGCCATCTCGACGGAGTGCGAGGTGTGGTTCGTGCCGGTACCCGCGATGACGCGCGCCCGGTCGCCCACCGTCTCGGCGACCACGCGGTAGAGGTCCTCCTTCTCGGAGTCCTCCAGCGTGGACGTCTCCCCCGTGGTGCCCGACACCACGAGCCCGTCGCAGCCGTCGTCGACCAGGCGGGCGGCGAGGGCGGCGGTGGCGTCGAAGTCCACGGCGCCGTCGGCGGTGAAGGGCGTGACCATCGCCGTGACGAGGGAACCGAACGGGAGCATGCGTGAGGGGGTGTCGACCATGGGGAAAACGTTACCCGCTCGCGCGGTGCCCGGTGGGACGGCCACCTGTTGGCACGCGGTGCGCACAGGACGGCAGGGGGTGCCTGTGGGACCATGGCGGGATGCACACGACGTCCGCTCCCCGGCGGCTGACCGGGATCGACGCCGCCCGCGGCGTGGCGCTCTTCGGCATGATGAGCACCCACGTCCTGCCGCTCTACGCGCCGGGCACCATCGAGGCCACCTGGACGGCCCAGGTCTTCTCCGGCCGCGCGTCGGGGCTGTTCGCCGTCGTCGCCGGCATCGGCCTGGCCCTCCTGACGGGAGGCCGCTCGCCGCACCGCGACCGCCTGCTGTCCGCGGACCGGACCGGCATCGCCGTGCGGGCCGTGATCATCGCCCTGATCGGCCTCGTCCTCGGCGGCGTGGAGACGAACATCGCGATCATCCTGTTCCACTACGGCGTGCTCTTCCTCCTCGCCCTGCCCTTCACGGGCCTCCGGGTCCGGCCGCTCGCGGCGTGGGCCGCGGGATGGGTGCTCCTGGCGCCCGTCGCGGCCTACCTGCTGCGCCCGATCGTGACGGCGGGCGTCGTGCCGTCGTCGGTCGGCGGTAATCCCGTCTTCGAGCACTTCCTCGAGCCGCAGACGCTGGCCGCGGACATCTTCCTGACCGGCTACTACCCGGTGCTGCAGTGGCTCGGTTTCCTCCTGGTCGGCATGGTGATCGGGCGGCTGGACCTCTCCCGGCTCGGCGTGCAGCTGGCCCTGCTCGGGGCCGGGATCGTCGCCGCGGTCGGCGCGCGGTTCGTGAGCGCGCAGCTGCTGGGGCCCGGCGGCGGGCTCGCCGCGCTCCTCGCGACGCCCGAGGGCACCCGCTACCCGCTCGAGGCGATGCTCGACGTCGGACTCGCCGGCGTGGAGCAGTCGGGTTCGTGGTGGTGGCTGGCCGTCAGCGCACCCCACTCGGGCACCACCCTGGACCTGGTACACGTGGCCGGGTCGGCCGCGGCCGTCGTCGCGGTGTGCCTCCTGCTGACGCGGCGGTTCCGGCAGGCGCTCCTGCCCCTCTCGGCGCCGGGCGCCATGACGCTGACGCTCTACACCCTCCACGTCTGCGTGATGAGCTGGGCGGACCAGCTGGTGCCCCTGCCGGACCCGGTGCCGCTGTTCTGGGTGCAGGTGGTCGTGGCGGTCGCGATCGGCATCCTCTTCCAGCGCGTGCACTCGCGCGGCCCGCTCGAGCTCCTCACCTCCGGGGCCGCGAACGCGGCGCGCGAGGGCCGTGCCGAGGTGCGGCGCTAGACGTAGCGCTGGATGTCCCGCTGGATGTCCCGCGCGACATACCGCTCGACGTACTGCTAGACGGCGGCGTCCTGCCGGTACAGCTTCGCGGCGTCGCGCATGGCCTTGCGCGCCCGCTTGCGGTCGCCGGCGGCGTCGTAGGCGCACGAGAGCCGGAACCAGCTGCGCCAGTTCCCGGGATCGGCCTCGACCTCGGCCTGGTAGGCGGGGAACGCGCTGTCCGCGGCGGAGCGCACGATCCGGCCGGAGGGTGTCCGCGGCAGGTCGTCGACGGGCAGCCCGCCCTCGCCCTCGAGCTGTCGCGCCATGCGCTGCGTCTGCGCGCCGAAGAGCAGCTCGCGGATCAGCGCCCACGCGCCGATGCAGGGCAGCAGGAGGTAGCCGGCGCCGATGGCCTTCGCGACCGGCTCCGGGTCGCCGAGGAGCAGGAAGCTGCGCTGGAAGGCCACGGCGAGCCAGAAGACGAGCAGGGCCGTGACGAGCAGGACGCCGAGCCGGACCTTGTACTTCCGGTAGAATTCCACCGCGCTCACCGGCTCCCGCCGGCCTGCAGGTCGAGGTAGCCGTCGAGGCCGACCGTCAGGCCGGGATGGTCGGCCACGGACCGGATCCCGAGGAGGACACCGGGCATGAAGGACGCGCGGTCGTAGGAGTCGTGCCGGATGGTCAGCTGCTCCCCCGGGCTGCCGAGCAGCACCTCCTGGTGCGCCGTGAGCCCGCGGAGGCGCACGGAGTGCACGGCGATGCCGTCGACAGTGGCCCCGCGGGCGCCGTCGAGCGTGTCGCGCGTCGCGTCGGGCCCGGCCGGGACACCGGCGTCGGTCCGGGCCGCGGCCATGAGCTGTGCGGTCCGGACGGCGGTGCCCGAGGGGGCGTCCACCTTGTCCGGGTGGTGCAGCTCCACGATCTCGACGGACTCGAAGTAGCGCGCCGCGGTCGCGGCGAACGCCGTGGCGAGCACGGAGCCGAGGGCGAAGTTCGGGGCGATCAGGACCCCCGTGGCGGGCGAGGCCGCCAGCAGGGACCGGAGGCGCTCGAGCCGTTCCGCGGACCAGCCCGTCGTCCCGACCACGGCGTGCATGCCGTGCTCGACGGCGAAGGCGACGTTGTCGAAGGTGGCGTCGGGCACGGTCAGGTCGACGACGACCCGCGCCCCCGCGGATACGAGGGAGTCGAGCGGGTCGCTGCTGCCGAGGGCCGCGACGAGCTCGAGGTCGGGTGCCGCCTCGACGGCGCGGACGGCCTCGGCGCCCATGCGGCCCCGGGCTCCGAGGACGGCGACGGGCAGGTGTTCGGTCATGCGGTCAACCCTACTGTTCAGCCCCTGCGCCGACCCACTCCACGGTCCCGTCCGTGAAGAACTGCTCCTTCCAGATGGGGACCCGCTCCTTCACGAGGTCCACGAGGTCCGAGCACGCCCGGAACGCCTCCCCGCGGTGTGCGGCACCGACGGCGGCGACGAGCGCCTGGTCGCCGATGGCGAGGGGCCCGATGCGGTGCGCCACCCAGATGCGGACGCCGTCGTGCCGGGCGGCGATCTCCTCGGCGACCTCGCGGATGACCCGTGCCGCGCTCGGGTGCGCGGAGTAGCTCAGGGAGTCGACGGCACGCCCGCCGTCGTGGTCCCGGACCACGCCGCTGAAGCCGACGACTGCGCCGCAGGACGGGGAGTCGACGCCGGCGTGGGCCTCCTCCGGGGTGATCGGGGTGGCGGCGACGGCGGCATGCACGACTTCACCGGTGGTCATGGTGGCCCTCCAGCTGGGAGCAGATGTGGTCGATGAGCGGTGCGAGCACGGCGAGCCCGTCGCGCACGCCGCCGGGCGACCCTGGCAGGTTGATCACGAAGGTCGACCCCGCGGTGCCGGCGAGGCCCCGGCTGAGGGCCGCGGTGGGGACCGCCTCCGCGCCGGCGCGGCGGATCGCCTCCATGATTCCGGGCAGGCTGCGGGTCAGGTAGGGGGCCGTCTGCTCGGGGGTGGCGTCGTCGGGGCTGATCCCGGTGCCGCCGCTCGTGATGAGGACGGCCGGGCGGGCCTCGAGCGCGGCGCCGATCGCGGCTCCCACGGCCTCGCCGTCGGGCACCACGACGGCGTCGGCGACCGCGAAGTCGTGCCGGTAGAGCCAGTCCGCGATGGCGGGCCCGCACTCGTCCTCGTAGGTGCCGGCGGCGGCGCGGGTCGAGGCGATGACCACGGCGGCGGTGCGCAGCGTCGTCATACGGCCCAGTCCCCGCTCTTCCCGCCGGACTTGGAGAGCACGCGGGTGCCGTTGATGACGGCGTGCCGGTCCACGGCCTTGATCATGTCGTACAGGGTGAGGGCCGCGACGGACGCGGCCGTGAGGGCCTCCATCTCCACCCCGGTGAGGGCGGTCGTCCGCACGAGCGCACTGATCCTGACACGTCCGCCGTCGGGCTCGAAGTCCACGGTGACCTTCGAGAGCGGCAGCGGATGGCACAGCGGGATCAGCGACGAGGTCTGCTTGGCGGCCATGATGCCGGCGATCCGGGCGACCGCGAGGGCGTCGCCCTTCGGCAGGTCCCCCTCCGTGATGAGCGCGACGACGTCGGCCCGGGTCTCGAGGACGGCTTCGGCGACGGCCTCGCGGACGGTGGCCTGCTTGCCGGAGACATCGACCATGTGGGCGGTGCCGTCGGCGCGGACGTGGGACAGTGTGCCGGCGGACGGCGGGGCGGGCGGGTGCGTGCTCATGGGTGGATCCTTTCTGCGGAGACCATTCAACCAGTCCCGGCGGCCTCGGTCCCGGCGTCCTCCAGGACGAGGACGTCCTCGACGGCGAAGGGGTCCGTGGGCACGGGGCCGGTGAGCGTGACCTCCACGGTGTCCCCCGCCGCCAGCGCCGCGACCCCTGCGGGCACGTGGACGAGGCAGTTGGAGGCGGCGAGGGCGTGCAGGAGGTGGGAATCGGGCCCGCCCACGAGGGCCACCTTTCCGTCCCGGTAGAGCCCGCGGCGCACCTGGTGCTTGGCGGCGGGGCTGTCGAGGCCGTCGACGAGGACGGCGTCGAACACGGGACGCGGAGCCGGGGCTCCGGTCAGCTGGTGGAGGGCGGGGCGGAGGAACATCTCGAAGGAGACGAGGGCGCTGACGGGGTTGCCGGGGAAGCCGAGGAACGGGATGCCCGAGAGGGTGCCGTGGGCCTGCGGGCCGCCCGGCTGCAGTGCCACCGAGGAGAACTCGACCGTGCTGTCCGCCAGCGCCTGCTTGACCACCTCGTAGGCGCCCTGGCTGATCCCGCCCGTGCTGAGGACGAGGTGGGTGCTGCCCGCGGGGATCGCCGCGAACGCGTCCTGCAGGACGGCGGGATCGTCGCCGAGCAGCCGGTGGCGGGTGACCAGGGCCCCGGCCTCGCGCAGTGCCGCCTCGAGGAGGGTGGAGTTGGCGTCGTAGATCGCGCCGGGAGCCAGCGGCGTGCCGGGTTCGGCGACCTCGTCGCCCGTGGAGAGCAGCAGCACGCGGAAGCGGGGGCGCACGCGGACCGTGCCGACGCCGCAGGCCGCAAGGAGGCCAAGCTGCGCGGGGCCGAGCAGCGTGCCCGCCGGCAGGGCCGTGGCGCCCTCGGCGATGTCGCTGCCGGCCCGGCGGACGAACAGGCCCGGCGCGGTGTCGCCGGGCAGCCGGACGGCGACCGGCCCGGAGGCCCGCTCCGCCACGGAGTGGAACTGCGCCGGGTCGGCGCGTTCGATGGGCACGACGGCGGCCGCGCCGTCGGGCAGCATGGCGCCCGTCATGATGGGCGCGGCCGTGCCCGGCTGCAGGGGCGGCGGCACCGAGCCGGCGGGGATGGCGTCGGCGACGAGGAGGGCGGCGGTGGCCCCGAGGTCGTCGGCGTGCACCGCGTACCCGTCCATCTGCGAGTTGTCGAAGGGCGGCAGGCTCACGGGTGCCTGGATGTCCTCGGCCAGGGCGCGGCCCTGCGCGTCGACGAGCGGGAGGACCTCCGGAGCGGAGCGGTCGTACCCGCTGCTCCAGCGCAGGAGGCCGGCGACGGCGGACCGGTGTTCGGCGACGGTTCTTCTCATGGCTGCCCTCCGCGGCTCCGGTCTAGGTCACCGTGAACGTTACCGTGTGCAGCCCCTCGGCACCGTCAGGCGCGGGCGCCACGGAGGCCTCCGACTGGATGCCTCCCGCGCGGTCCATGGCCCGCGACTGCAGGGTGTGCGTGCCTGCCTCCAGCTGCAGCGTGGCGCGGTACTGGCACCAGGTGTCGGCGGAGATCGGCGTAGCGAGCGTCGCGCGCTCCCACGCGCCGCCGTCGACCCTCACCTCCACGGCCTCCACGCCCGTGTGCTGCGCCCACGCCACGCCCCCGACGACGACCTCGCCCGCCGTCACGCGGGCATTGGCGCGCGGCACGTCGATGCGGGACGAGGTCTTGACGGGACCGCGCTCGGACCAGCCGCGCGTGGACCAGTAGGCGCGGTCATCGGCGAAGCGGGTGACCTTCAGTTCGCTCACCCACTTCGTCGCCGACACGAAGCCATAGAGGCCCGGCACGACCAGGCGCACCGGGAAGCCGTGCTCCACGGGCAGGGGCTCGCCGTTCATGCCGACCGCCAGGAGGGAGTCCCGGGCGTCCGTCAGCGCCTCGATCGGCGTTCCGGCCGTGAACCCGTCGACGCTGCGCGACAGGACCATGTCCGCTCCCGGCCGCACGCCTGCGCGGGCCAGGAGCTCCCGGACCGGCCAGCCGAGCCAGCGGGCATTGCCGGTGAGGTCCCCGCCGACGGTGTTGGAGACACAGGCGAGCGTGACGTAGCGCTCCACCAGGGGCAGGGCGAGGAGCTCGTCGAAGGTGAGCTCGATCTCGCGGTCCACGAGCCCGGTGACCCTCAGTGACCACTGCGCCGGGTCGACGACCGGCACCACGAGGGCCGTGTCGATCCGGTAGAAGTCGTCCGACGGTGTCACGAGGCCGGTGATACCCTCGACGTCCAGCTCGGCGCCCGCGGGGATGACCGACCCCGCCGGGGGCGGCGCCCCGGCCGCCGCCGGGGCGGGGAGCCGCACGGCGGCACGCTGCCCGGCCACGGTGGACTGCGAGGAGCGCACGCGGGCCGCCACCGCACCCGTGGCCACGGCGACGACGGCCGCCCCCGATGCTCCCTGGAGGAACCGGCGGCGTGCCGGGAGCGGGTCCGCGCCGCCGCCGCCGGACGCCCCGGCCCAGGCGCGCAGCGCCCGCACGAGGGCGTCGAGCACGAGCACCGCGAGCACCACGGCGAGCACGGGCGCCGCGAACGACACGAGGGACGACTGCGGCCGCGAGGCGACGGCGAGGACACCGAGGACACCGAACCCCACGACGAGCGCGCGCCCCGCGAACGGCCTGCGGTCCTCCAGGACGCCGGCCGCGAGGGCGAGGACCGCGATCACCGCGGCGATGGCCGTGAGGAGGACGGCCTTGTCCGCCGTGCCGAACCGGGCGATCGCCCAGTCCTTGACGCCGGGCGGCAGGAGGTCGATCACGGCGGAACCCACGGCGCTGACCGGGGTCACCGAAGGGCTCAGGGCAGCGGCGGCCAGTTCGCCGCCGATCACACCGAGACCGACCGCGAGGGCCCCGGAGAGCGCTGCCCAGGTGCGCCGTCGGATCATTGCTGCCTTCCCGGCCCCGACGACGGTCCGTCGCCGAAAAGGACCACCCCTTACACGACCGCGGGCGCGGGCTGGTTCCCTGTCCGCGCGATAGGGTCACGGGGCCGGAAGGCGTACGCTCGTCCCATGGGAGTTCACCTCGGAATGCCGCGCGACGCCCGCGGGGACGCCCAAGGGCTCCTCGACGTCCACGGCCGACGCGCCACGGACATGCGACTGTCCCTCACGGACAAATGCAATCTGCGCTGCACCTACTGCATGCCCGCGGAGGGCCTCAACTGGCTGCAGAAGGACCAGGTCCTCACCCGCGCCGAGATCGTGCGCCTGGTCGGCATCGGCGTCGACCGGCTCGGCATCCGGGAGCTGCGCCTGACGGGGGGCGAGCCGCTCGTGCGCGCCGACCTCCTCGACATCATCCGGGACATCCGCGCCGACCACGCCGACCTGCCCATCTCCATGACGACGAACGCCCTGGGCCTGGACCGGCGCGCCGTGCAGCTGAAGGACGCCGGGCTGACCCGCATCAACGTCTCCATGGACTCGCTGCACCCGGAGACGTTCGCGCAGCTGACGCGCCGGCCGTTCCTCGACCGGGTCCTGAAGGGGATCGAGGCCGCCGCCGACGCCGGCCTGGGACTCGTCAAGATCAACGCCGTGCTCATGCGCGGCATCAACGACCACGAGGCACCGGACCTGGTGGCGTGGGCGGTGTCCCGCGGCTTCGAGCTCCGGTTCATCGAGCAGATGCCCCTCGACGCCGACCACGGCTGGACGAAGGAGGGCATGGTGACGGCCGCCGAGATGCGCGCACTCGTCGAGACGCGCTTCGTCCTCACGCCGGATCCCCGCACCCGCGACGGCGCCCCCGCCGAGCGGTGGGAGGTCCGGGCGAAGGAGGACCCCGACGCCGTCCTCGGCATCGTGGGGATCATCGCGTCCGTCACGGAGCCCTTCTGCGCCGACTGCCGCCGTACCCGCGTCACGGCGGAGGGCAAGGTGATGAGCTGCCTGTTCTCCCGCGAGGAGACGGACCTGCGCGGACTCCTGCGCTCCGGGGCGGACGACGACGCCGTCGCCCAGCGGTGGCGGGAAGCCATGTGGCTGAAGCCCCGGGCGCACGGCATGGACCACACGGGGCTCGGCTCCGACGACTTCGTGCAGCCCGACCGGTCGATGAGCGCCATCGGTGGCTGACGTGCTGGTGAGGTACTTCGGTGCGGCCCGCGCCGCGACCGGCGTCGACGAGGAACGCCTGCCGGGCGGCCGTACGCTCTCGGCCGTCATTGCGGACCTGCGCTCACGCCCCGCGGCGACGGCAGGGCCGTCCCTCGCGAAGGTCCTGGACCGCAGCAGCTTCCTCCTCAACGAGGTGGCGCTGCGCGATCCCGCGACGGTGCTGCAGGACGACGACGTGCTCGACGTCCTGCCGCCCTTCGCCGGCGGCTAGCGTGCGAAGTCCGCCGCGGAGTCGAACGGCCCGACGACGACCGTCGTGCGCGGCGCGGCGGCCAGCTCACGCGCCAGCGACTGCACCTCGTCGGCGGTGACGGACCGGATGCGGTCGAGCGACGTGTCCATGTCGACGAACTCCCCCGAGACCAGTTCCGAGCGTCCCAGCCGGGACATGCGGGAGCTGCTGTCCTCGAGGGCCATGACGAGTCCGCCCGAGAGCTGGCCGACCGCCTTGCGGAGCTCCTCCGCGTCGATGCCGTCGGCCGCCAGCCGGTCCAGCTCGGCTCCGAGCAGCTCGATGACCTGCCCGGTCTTGGCCGGTGAGCACCCGGCGTACATGCCGAAGTACCCGGCGTCGGCGTAGGCGGCCGAGAAGGAGTAGGTGGAGTAGACGAGGCCGCGCTTCTCCCGGATCTCCTGGAACAGCCGGGAGGACATCCCGCCGCCGAGGACGGCATTCAGGACGCTCATGGCGAACCGGCGCTCGTCCGTCGCGGTGAGGGACGGGCAGCCGATGAGGATGTTCGACTGTTCGACGGCCCGCCGGATCACGTGCGTGCCCGTCTCCCCCGTCACCGGGGCGGCGGCGGTGGAGCGGCGCGCCACGGGCAGTGCGCCCTCGTCCAGCGCCCAGCCGGCGGTCTCGAGCGCTTCCTGCACGAGCCGGCACACGATGTCGTGGTCGAGGCCGCCCGCGGCGGTGACCACGAGTTCGGCGGGGGTGTAGTAGCGCCGGTAGTGCGCGAGGACGGAGTCCCGCGGGACGGCCCGGATGGCCTCGGGGGTCCCGCCGATCGGGCGGCCGAGCGGGTGGTCCCCCAGTACCAGCTCGACGAACCTCTCGTGGGCGACGTCCGCCGGGTCGTCGCTGTCCATCGCGATCTCCTCGAGGATCACGTCGCGTTCCTGCTCGAGCTCCTCCGGGTCCAGCACGGCCGAGGTCACCATG
This sequence comes from Arthrobacter sp. TJ-238, assembly GCF_058269215.1. NCBI lineage: Bacteria > Bacillati > Actinomycetota > Actinomycetes > Micrococcales > Micrococcaceae > Arthrobacter > Arthrobacter sp. TJ-238. The sequence goes on from NZ_JBZCNH010000007.1 coordinate 68,256, forward strand.
TCGGCGATGACGTCGATGGCCATGGGCAGGTCGGAATCGAGGACCCGCGCGTAGTAGCAGGTGTTCTCCTTCGCGGTGGCGGCGTTCGATTCGCCGCCCACCTCGTCGAAGGCCGACGCGATGTCCATGGCGGAGCGGCGCGTGGTGCCCTTGAAGAGCAGGTGTTCGAGGAAGTGGGTGCTGCCGTGCTCGCCGTCGGCCTCGTCGCGGGATCCGACGCCCACCCAGAAGCCGATGGTGGCGGACCGCTGGCCGGGCATGGCCTCGGTGAGCACGCGCACCCCGCCGGGCAGCACGCTGCGCCGCACGACGTTGCCGCCCGGATCCCCGGCCACGAAGGTGGGGTCGAGGTCGTCGGCGCCCGTGCGGGGCGTCGGCAGCAGGGGAAGGGACACTACGGAGGACAGGGGCATCCTGGTCTTTCTGGGAGTTCGGGGGAAAGGCCGACGGCCCCGGCACCGACCGAGTCGTTCGGTCGGTGCCGGGGCCGCGGGCCGTGGGCTGCTCCGGACGGGCTAGTCGTCGTCGCCCTCGGCGAGGGGGATCTCGATCCCGGCGTCCTCGGTCGGCTGCTCGTCGGCGACGACGGGCGAGAGCGAGAGCTTTCCGCGATCGTCCACCTTCGTGATCTCGACCTGGACCTTCTGGCCCACGGACACGATCTCGTCGACGTTGTCGACGCGCTTGCCGCCGGCGAGCTTGCGCAGCTCGGAGATGTGCAGCAGGCCGTCCTTGCCCGGGGTCAGCGAGACGAAGGCGCCGAAGGTCGTGGTCTTGACGACCGTGCCCAGGTAGCGCTCACCGATCTCGGGGACCTGCGGGTTGGCGATGGCGTTCACGGCGGCGCGGGCGGCCTCGGCCGACTCGCCGTTCGTGGCGCCGATCAGCACGGTGCCGTCGTCCTCGATCGAGATGTCGGCTCCCGTGTCCTCCTGGATCTGGTTGATCATCTTGCCCTTCGGGCCGATGACCTCGCCGATCTTGTCCACGGGGATCTTGACCGAGATGATGCGCGGCGCGAACTCGGAGAGCTCGTCCGGGGCGTCGATCGCGGCCTGCAGCACACCGAGGATGTGCAGGCGTGCCTCGCGGGCCTGCTTCAGTGCGGCGGCCAGCACCGAGGCGGGGATGCCGTCGAGCTTGGTGTCCAGCTGGATCGCGGTGACGAACTCGGACGTGCCGGCGACCTTGAAGTCCATGTCGCCGAAGGCGTCCTCGGCCCCCAGGATGTCGGTCAGCGCCGCGTAGCGCGTCTGGCCGTCGACGACGTCGGACACGAGGCCCATGGCGATGCCGGCGACCGGCGCCCGGAGGGGCACACCGGCGTTCAGCAGCGACAGCGTCGAGGCGCACACGGAGCCCATCGACGTCGAGCCGTTGGAGCTCAACGCCTCGGACACCTGGCGGATCGCGTAGGGGAACTCCTCGCGGGTCGGCAGGACGGGCACGAGGGCGCGCTCTGCCAGGGCTCCGTGGCCGATCTCGCGGCGCTTCGGCGAACCGACGCGGCCGGTCTCACCGGTGGAGTAGGGCGGGAAGTTGTAGTTGTGCATGTAGCGCTTGCGCGTGACGGGCGACAGCGAGTCGATCTGCTGCTCCATCTTGAGCATGTTCAGCGTGGTGACGCCCATGATCTGGGTCTCGCCGCGCTCGAAGATCGCGGAGCCGTGCACACGCGGCAGGACCTCGACCTCGGCGGTGAGCTTGCGGATGTCGCTCAGGCCGCGGCCGTCGATGCGGATCTGGTCCTTGAGGATGCGCTGGCGGACCACGGCCTTGTTGAGCGAGCGGAAGGCTGCGGACAGCTCCTTCTCGCGTCCCTCGAACTGGGCGCCGAGAGCGTCCATGAGCTCGGTCTTGAGCGCGTCCGTGGCGTTGTTGCGCTCCTGCTTGTCGGCGATCTGGAAGACCTGGGCGAGCTTCTCGGAGCCGGCGGCCTCGATCGCCTCGTACACGTCGTCCTGGTAGTCGAGGAAGATCGGGAACTCGACGGTCGGCTTCGCGGCACGTGCCGCGAGGTCGGCCTGCGCCTCGCACAGCGCGCGGATGAAGGGCTTGGCCGCCTCGAGGCCGTCGGCGACGATCTCCTCGGTGGGGGCGGTGGCGCCGTTCTCCTTGATGAGGGTCCACGAGTTGTCGGTGGCCTCGGCCTCGACCATCATGATGGCGACGTCGTCACCGGCGATGCGCCCGGCGACGACCATGTCGAAGACGGAGTTCTCGAGCTCGGAGTGCTTCGGGAAGGCGATCCACTGGTCGGAGCCGCTGCCGTCGGACACGAGGGCCACGCGGACGCCGCCGATCGGGCCCGAGAAGGGCAGGCCGGACAGCTGGGTGGACATCGAGGCCGCGTTGATGGCGACGACGTCGTAGCGGACGTCGGGGTTGATCGCGAGGATGGTCACGACGACCTGGACCTCGTTGCGGAGTCCCTTGACGAACGCGGGGCGCAGCGGGCGGTCCATGAGGCGGCACGCGAGGATGGCCTCGGTGGAGGGGCGGCCCTCGCGGCGGAAGAACGAGCCCGGGATGCGGCCCGCGGCGTACATGCGCTCCTCGACGTCGACCGTCAGGGGGAAGAAGTCGAACCCTTCGCGCGGCTGCTTGCCCGCGGTGGTGGCCGAGAGCAGGGCGGTGTCCTCGTCGATGTAGACCATGGCGGAGCCGGCGGCCTGCTGGGCGAGACGCCCGGTCTCGAAGCGGACGGTGCGTGTTCCGAAGCGACCGTTGTCGATCACTGCTTCGGCGAACTGGATTTCGGGACCCTCCAAGAGAGTCACCTCCGTTTCTCAGGTATCGGAGGCAATCGGCACCCGTCGTGGTCCCGTCCTCGCTGGACGGTCCACAGCACCCGGTCTTCGATCGAGATCCACGGAGCGGCATCGTCTCGATGCGTTCCGGGGACCACTACCGAGGACCGCGAATGCGCGGTGCCGGTTGACCCCTGTTGTGCGGTCTTTGCTGCTGGTGGTGCTGTTCTGCCGTTCTGCTGTTCTGCCGTTCTGCTGTCCTGCCGATCGCCGACCGACGATGTCCGTCAGCGAGAGAAGGCGGCGCCCTCTCCGGAGAGAAGGTGCCGCCTTCCGATGCTACTTATCGACGCAGACCCAGGCGCTCGATGAGCGACCGGTAGCGCGTGATGTCGGTGTCCCGCAGGTAGTCCAGCAGGCGACGGCGGCGACCCACGAGAAGCAGCAGGCCACGACGCGTGTGGTGGTCGTGCTTGTGCATCTTCAGGTGCTCGGTCAGGTCGAGGATACGACGGGAAAGCATCGCGATCTGCACCTCGGGTGAACCGGTGTCACCTTCGGCCAGGGCGTATTCCTTGATGATTTCCTGCTTGATGGCGGCGTCAAGGGCCACGAGTAACTCCTAGAGTTGTACCGTGAACAAGTGCTGAGCATCGCTTGCACGACGACACAGAAAAATCCAGCCACCACGGACTGCAGCCGGATCTTCGTCCAGTTTAGCGTCTGGGCTGGTGTTCTGTCGAAAGCAGACCACGCGCGTTCTCGACGTCGAGCTTCATCTGCTCGATGAGCGCCTCGGGCCCGGTGTAGGCGACCTGCCCGCGCAGGCGTTCGACGAATTCGACGACGACGGCCTGCCCGTACAGGTCGAAATCCTGCACGCGCTCGGGTGGCCTGTTGATGACGTGCGCCTCGACCTGCCGGTCGACGCCGTCGAAGGTCGGGTTCGAGCCGACGGAGATGGCCGCCGGCCACCGCGTGCCCGCCTCGTCGACGAGCCAGCCGGCGTAGATGCCGTCGGCGGGGATGTAGCCCTGGGCGGACGCTGCGAGGTTCGCCGTCGGGTAGCCGAGCTCCCGTCCGCGCGCCGCCCCGTGCACCACCTCCCCGCGCATGCGGTGGGCGCGCCCGAGCACCCGCGCCGCGGTGCCGACCTCTCCCGCCTCCAGCGCCTCGCGCACCCAGGTGGAGGAGCACCGGCGGTCGCCGTCGTCGTCCGTGGCGTCCATGGGGAAACTCGCGCCGAAGTCGTCGATGGTGATGACCTCGAAGCCGAGCTTCCGGCCGAGCGCGCGCATGGTGTCGAGGTCGCCGCTGTTGCCGCGGCCGAACCTGACGTCGTGTCCGATCACCACGGCCTTGGCCTTCAGGGTGCGCACGAACACCCGCTCGACGAACTCCTCGGGGGTGTTGGAGGCCAGCTCGAGGGTGTAGTGCATCATGAGCAGCGCGTCGATGCCGGTCTCGGCGAGGGTGGCCACGCGGTCCTCGAGGCCCATGATCAGTTCGGGGGCCGAGTCGGGGCGGTGCACCTGGGCGGGGTGCGGGTCGAAGGACACGACGACGGCGGCCGCGGAACGCTGCCGCGCTGCCTCGACGACCTGCTGCAGGACGCGCTGGTGGCCCCGGTGCACGCCGTCGAAGTTGCCGAGCGTCAGGACGGAGGGCCCGAACTCCCGGGGCACGCTGTCCAGGTCTCTCCAGTAGTACACGCATCTCCTTCGGGATCCGACTGATCCCCGGGGCGTCGGATGAGTTCCGGCGGGGGGATCGCCTCTCCCATTATGGCCGAAAGCCCTGCGGCGGACGGCATCGCGCCGGGCGCTCGGGAGGGGCGCGCCGGCGCGCGGGCGGGGCGACCCCGGGTCAGTCGCGCTGCGCGAACTCCCTGCGGAGGTCGCTGGTCTTCGCGATGTACTTGTGCCACACGAGCAGGGCCGGGGGGAATGCCAACTCGACGACCATGAGGATGATCAGGACGTAGTTCGGGGTGCCGGAGAAGGCCCAGGACAGCACCCGCCCGATACCGCCGATGAAGACCATGAGGCACACGAGCCAGAGCATGTTGGCCCACTGGAACTTGATGGCGATCGTGATGAAGGCGGCGCCGACGCCCACCATCATGGCCGAGAAGAACCTGAACTGGCTCTCGAGCGTGGGGTTCACGGGGCTGGCCTCGGTGTCGGGCAGTCCCGCGGTGCCGAGGATCAGGTAGTAGGCGCCGAACGCGGCGAGGACGAGGCCCACCAGGACGACGACGGTACGGAAGACGTTCCAGTCCTCGCCCGAGCCCTTGCCGGGCTTCTTGCCCTTGGCGGGGGCGGTTCCACCCTTGGCCGGGGTGGTCCCGCCCTTCGTGGCGGGCGGGGAGGCAGGGGTGGAGGTCGGGGTGGAGGCAGGGGTAGAGGTCGGCGCGGAAGTGGGTGACGCTGCTCCGGTCCCGGTCCCCTGCCGCGGCCTGGCGTCCGGCGCCCCGGGCCGCCCGCCGGATGCCGTGGGATTCTCGTGCTCGGGGCTGTTGCTGGTCATGTCACTCCCTGGGGGCGGGCCGGATGATGCTCTCCCGCCATACTCTCACGACGCCGCCCGTCGTCGGCGGCGGATTCCGGGGCCGCCGCAGCGTCGTGCTGCTCCGTCCGGTCAGGCGGTGGCGCGGCCCGGCCGGTTCCGACGCAGCCAGGCGAGTCCGAGGATCGGCAGGATGAGGGGCACGAAGCCGTAGCCCCGGCCGAAGGCCGACCAGACCGTCTCGTGGGGGAAGGCCTCGGCGTCGAACACGCTGAGGAGTCCCACGGTGACCACGCCCACGAGCTCGGTGGTCACGGCCACGACCGACACCCGGTAGGCGCGCGTGCCCGGCCGGGCGAGGGACACCGTCGCGACGATGTACACCACGGCCGCGACCGCCGAGAGCAGGTACGCGAGCGGAGCCTCGCCGAACTTCGTCGCGATCTGGAAGGCCGCGCGGGCCGTCGCCGCGAGGGCGAACACCCCGTACACGGCGACCAGGAGCCGCCCCGGCCCGCCGGCGCGGCTCGTCCCCCCGACATCAGCGGCGCGGTCCGCCGCGCCGTCCGGCCGCTGTCCCTGCTTCGTCACAGTCCCGCCACCCCGTCCCAGATCTGCTCCATGCGGAAGAGCATGACGAACACCGTCAGCCCCGCCGCCGCGAGCACGAAATTGCTCCACCGCGTCTTCTCGAGGATCGCCCACCAGAACGCCCCGACCGGCACCAGGAGCGCCGTGAGGAGATAGCCCCAGAACTCCCAGGCCTCCCCCAGCACGGGGTCTCCCGTGGCCTGCCGGATCACCGCGCCGACCGTGTAGGCCAGCAGGAAGAGTTCGACGGCCGCGACGGACAGGATGGTGATGTCGTTCGGGGGCTGCCGCAGCAGGGCGGCGCCGATGCACAGGAGGGCGGCCAGGACGCACACCAGCGACCCGACGAGGAGGAAGGGATCCACGGCTAGTCCTGCCCGCCCGGCGCGAACACGAGCGCGGTCCGGGCAGCCCCGCCGCGGTTCTCCAGCAGCGCCACGAGGGTGCCGTCCGGGGCGAACGCGGCGACGGGTACGTCGGGCTCGCTGTTGGGCCCGATCCGCCGGCCGTGGGAGACGTCGGCGGCCTCGGCGTCCGTCAGCTCCCGGACCGGGAACAGCGCGCGACCGGCGTCGTCGAGCGGGAGGATCTCCAGGTCCTGCGCGAGCTCGTCCAGCGTGCGGGCCTGCTCGATCGAGTACGGGCCGACCTTCGTGCGGCGGAGGGCCGTCAGGTGACCGCCGACGCCGAGCGCGTCCCCCAGGTCACGGCCGAGGGCGCGGATGTAGGTGCCGGAACTGCATTCGACGGTGACGTCGAGGTCCTGCAGGCGTCCGTTGCTGACCCTGCGGGTGGCGTGGATGTCGAAGCGGTGGACGGTCACGGGGCGTGCTGGGAGGTCCACGTCCTCGCCGGCACGCACCCTGGCGTAGGACCTCTCCCCCTTGACCTTGATGGCGCTCACGCTGCTCGGTACCTGCTGGATGTCGCCCGTGAGGGCGGCCACCGCGGCGCGGATGTCCTCCTCGGTGACGGCGGCGGCGATGCTGCCGCCCGTGACCTCGCCCTCGGCGTCGTCCGTGAGGGTCGACTGGCCGAGGCGGATGGTGGCGGTGTACGTCTTCGACGTGCCCACGATGAAGGTGAGCAGGCGGGTGGCACGGTTGATTCCGATCACGAGGACGCCGGTGGCCATCGGATCGAGGGTCCCGGCGTGCCCCACCTTCCGGGTCCCGGCGAGCCGGCGGAGGCGGCCCACGACGTCATGACTGGTCCAGCCCTGAGGCTTGTCCACGATGATCAGCCCTGAGTGGACCTGCCCGGAATTCACGCCTCCCAGTATATGGGCCTGTATGGTCCGCGGCTGCGCGGTCCCGCGCCCCCGACGCCGGTGCCCGGGGTGCGCGATACGATCCTGCCTATGCCTTCCGCTCCGTCCCGTGTGGTCAACGTCCCGGTCAACCAGATCCGCGAGATCACGCAGCTGGCGTGGGCTACGCCGGACTCCATCGTCCTCAGCATCGGCGAACCCGGGTTCCCCGTGGCGCGGCACGTGCTCGAAGCGGGCATGGCTGCGCTCGACCGCGACGACACGAACTACACGCCCAACGCGGGCCTCGCCCCGGTGAGGGCCGCTTTCGCCGGGCGGTTCTCGCGCCTGTCCGGCGTGGAGGAGGACCCCTCCCGCGTCTTCGTCGTCGCCGGCGCGCAGCAGGGTCTGCACCTGGCCCTCAGCACCCTCATCGGGTCGGGCGACGAGGTCCTGATCCCGGACCCGGGCTACCCCACGTTCACCATGACGGTGGGCCTGCTGGGCGGCATCCCCGTGCCCTACCCTCTCGTGCCGCACCACGGCTTCCAGCCCCGCATCGAGGACCTGCAGCGGCTCGTCACCTCGCGGACCCGCGTGCTCATGCTGAATTCGCCGTCGAACCCGCTCGGCTCGGTGTTCGACCACGACCTCACGCGGGAGCTCGTCCGCTTCGCGCACCGGAACGATCTGTGGATCATCTCGGACGAGTGCTACGAGGCCTTCACCTACGACGTGCCGCACGTCAGCCCCGCGCGGTTCGACGCCGGCGGCCCGGAGGCCGTGCCGGAGGCGCGCGAGGCGCGGGTGGTCACCTCCCTGACGCTGTCCAAGACCTACGGCCTGACCGGGCTGCGCATCGGCGCGCTCGTCACCCCGCCGGGCATGGAGCAGCTGCTCAGCAACATCATGGAGGCCACGGTCTCCTGCGTGGCGGCGTCGTCGCAGTACGCGGCCCTCGCCGCGATCACCGGGCCGCAGGACTACGTGTCCACGGCCCTGGAGCACTACCGGCACAACCGGGACGCGGCGACGGCCGTCCTCGACGCCCTGGGCATCGGCTATCTCGACGCGCGCGGGGCGTTCTACCTGTGGGCGGATCTGTCCCACGCGACGGGCGGCGACGTCCGCGGCTGGACCCGCCGCTTCCTGGCCGAGCGGGGGGTCGCGGTGGCCCCCGGCACGGCGTTCGGCGCCATGGGAGAGGGGTGGGTCAGGATCGCGCTCTGCGGCAGGACGGACGAGCTCGTCGAGGGGCTCTCGCGGCTCCCCTCCCCCTCCTGACCCCGCGCCCGGCCAGGGAATGCGAAAGGCAGCCGACCCGAGGGGCTGGCTGCCTTTCTGCACGGTGGTCGCGCGGGCGGACTAGCGTCCCGCCTCGTCGTCCTCCGACGTACGGTACGGGTCCGCGTCTCCCGCGAAGTCGGCGCCCTGGGCGATGGCCGCCACTTCGGCGTCGCGCTCGCGGGCCTTCTGCAGCAGTTCCTCGAGGTGGCTGGCGTTGACCGGCACCTCGTCGGGGATGAACTCGAGCGTCGGCGTCAGGCGCGCGGTGATGTTCTTGCCGACCTCCGAGCGCAGCACGCCGCGCGCGGACTCGAGCGCCATGCGGGTGGCCTGCTGCTCCTCCGCGTCGCCCAGCACCGTGTAGTACAGGGTGGCGTGCTGGAGATCGTTGGTCACGCGGGCATCCGTGATGGTGACCGCCTCCAGCCGCGGGTCCTTCACGCGGCGCCGGAGCGCCTCGGCGACGATGACTTTGATGCGCTGCGCGAGCCGCGCGGCGCGGGCCGGATCTGCCATTGCTGATACTCCTACTGGAATGGGGGGACCCTTCCGGGCCCGGGACGAATGACGCAGGCGCCCCGGAGAACCGGGACGCCTGCGCCGACCGAGGTGCTAGACGCGGGGCTTCTCCCGCATCTCGAAGGTCTCGATGGTGTCGCCTTCCTTGACGTCGTTGAACGACCCGAGGCCGATACCGCACTCGAAGTCCGTACGGACCTCGGTGGCGTCGTCCTTGAACCGCTTGAGCGAGTCCACGGAGAGGTTGTCCCCGATGACCTTGCCGTCGCGGAGCACACGTGCCCTCGTGTTGCGGCGGATGATGCCCGACCGGACGATCGAACCGGCGATGTTGCCGAACTTCGAGGAACGGAACACCTCGCGGACCTCTGCGGTTCCGAGCTGCACCTCCTCGTACTCCGGCTTGAGCATGCCCTTGAGGGCGAGCTCGATGTCGTCGATCGCCGCGTAGATCACCGAGTAGAAGCGCATGTCAACGCCTTCACGCTCGGCGAGGTCCGCGACGCGCTCCGCCGGCTTGACGTTGAAGCCGATGATGATCGCGTTGTCGACCGTGGCCAGGTTGACGTCGTTCTGCGTGATGGCACCGACACCGCGGTGGATGACGCGCAGCTGCACGCCTTCTCCGACGTCGATCTTGAGCAGCGAGTCCTCCAGGGCCTCGACGGCACCCGACACGTCACCCTTGAGGATGAGGTTGAGGGTGTCGACCTTGCCCTCGGCGACGGCCTGGTCGAAGTCCTCGAGGCTGATGCGCTTGCGGCGCTTGGCGAGGGCCGCGTTGCGGTCCGCCGCTTCACGCTTCTCGGCGATCTGGCGTCCGGTGCGCTCGTCGTCGGTGACGAAGAACGTGTCACCTGCACGGGGCACGTTGGACAGGCCGAGCACCTGCACGGGACGCGACGGTCCCGCCGTGGTGACGACGTCGCCGTTCTCGTCGAACATCGCACGTACACGGCCGTGGGCCGTACCGGCGACGATCGTGTCGCCGACGCGCAGCGTTCCGGACTGCACGAGCACCGTGGCCACCGCACCGCGACCGCGGTCGAGGTTCGCCTCGATCGCGATACCGCGGGCGTCCTTGTTCGGGTTGGCCCGCATGTCCAGCGCGGCGTCCGCGGTGAGCAGGACGGCCTCGAGGAGCTCGTCGATGCCCATGCCCTGGAGCGCGGACACGTGGACGAACATGGTGTCGCCACCGTATTCCTCGGGGACCAGGCCGTACTCGGTGAGCTGGCCCTTGACCTTGTCGGGGTTCGCGCCTTCCTTGTCCATCTTGTTCACGGCCACGACGATCGGCACGTTGGCCGCCTGGGCGTGGTTCAGCGCCTCCACGGTCTGCGGCATGACGCCGTCATCCGCGGCGACGACGAGCACCGCGATGTCCGTGACCTTCGCGCCGCGGGCACGCATGGCGGTGAACGCCTCGTGGCCCGGGGTGTCGATGAAGGTGATGGCGCGCGTGCTGTCCTCGTGGACGTGCTGGATCTGGTAGGCACCGATGTGCTGGGTGATGCCACCGTGCTCGCCCTCGACGACCTTGGTGTTGCGGATCGCATCGAGCAGTCGCGTCTTACCGTGGTCGACGTGGCCCATGACCGTGACGACCGGCGGACGGACCTCGAGTTCCTCGTCGCCCTCGGCTGCCAGCTCGGCATCGAAGTCGATGTCGAAGCTGCTGAGGAGCTCGCGCTCCTCGTCCTCGGGCGAGACGACCTGGATCTTGTAGCCCAGCTCGGTCCCGAGCACCTCGAAGGTCTCCTCGTCCAGCGACTGGGTCGCCGTGGCCATCTCACCGAGGTGGAACAGCACGGTGACCAGTGCGGCGGGGTTCGCCTCGATCTTGTCGGCGAAGTCCGTGATGGACGAGCCGCGGCGCAGGCGGACGATGGTGTTGCCGTCTCCGCGGGGTACGCTCACGCCGCCCAGCGAAGGAGCCGACATCTGCTCCAGTTCCTGCCGCTTCGCGCGCTTCGACTTGCGCTGCTTGCCGCGGCCGGCTCCACCCTTGCCGAAGGCGCCGGCAGTGCCGCCGCGTCCGCGGGTGCCCTTGCCGAAGCCGCCGCCCGCGGGTGCGCCGCTGGGGCTGTTCGGTGCTCCGCCGGGTCCGCGGCGCGGACCGGCGCCTGCACCTGCACCGGGGGCTCCGCGGCCGGGGGCAGCGGGGCGCTCGGTGCGGTTCGGCATCATCCCGGGTGTGGGACGCGAGCCGGGGGCACCGGGACGGGGAGCGCCGGGGCGCGGTGCACCCGGGCGGGGTCCACCGGCGCCTGCCGCCGGACGGGGTCCGCCCGCACCAGCGGCGGGACGGGGTCCACCGGCACCTGCGGCCGGGCGGGGGCCACCGGCTCCGGCGTCGTCACGACGACCGGGGCGGGGCATGCCCTGCGACGGCGCGAAGGGGTTGTTACCCGGACGCGGAGGACGCTCCGAGGTCCGGTCCGCTCCACGGTCGGTGTCGCCGCGGCGTGACCCCATGCCCTGCGAGGGGGCGAAGGGGTTGTTGCCGGGGCGGGGTGCGCCACCGGGACGGGCACCCGAGGGCCGGGTACCTGCTGCGGGTGCGGCGGGCGGGGTCGCCGGGCGGGGCGCAGGGCGCACTCCCGGCGTCGGACCGCCCTGGGTCTCCTGCTGGGCAGGAGCGGGGGTGTCCTCGGCAGCTGCCGGAGCAGGCGTCTCCGCCGGAGCGGAACCGTTCGAGAACGGGGATGCTTGCGGAGCGGCCAGAGCGGCCGCAGCTGCGGCCGGGGTGGGTGCTGCGGGCGCGGCCGGGGCGGGTGCCTCGGGGACTGCCTGGGCAGCGCCCGGCTTGGGGCCCGACGGCGCGGGAGCCGCGGGGCGTGAGGGTGCGGGAGCGGCGGCGGGCTTGGTGCCGCCGGCGCCGGGGTATGCGCCGCGAAGCTTCTTCACGACGGGGGCCTCGATGGTGGATGAGGCTGAACGGACGAATTCGCCCAGTTCCTGCAGTTTAGCTACTGCGTCTTTCGAGGTGATACCGAGCTCTTTCGCGAGCTCGTGTACGCGGACCTTGGCCACATTTCTCCTGTCTCGGTCCGCACCGAGCCAGGCACGAACCGTCTATTTCCTACTGCTGATCCCAGCCACCGGGGCGCCTGGACGATCGATTGCAGAGCGCAACGAAAAGGTCATCGTTGCGCACTCATCGCTGGGTACTCATCGGGTTTCCATGAGGGTACTGACCCGCTTTCAGGGAGGACGGTGATGAATCGGAGCGCATGTCTCGACGCTCCAGGGATGCCTGGAAGCCCGCTGCCAACAGGGCAGTGTCCACCGGCCCGCGGAAGGCCCTGTGAAAGGCTTTCCGCTTGACGGCCGTTTCCAAGCATGCCGGGTCGGGGTGCAGCCAGGCGCCCCGTCCGGATAGCCGGCGCCGCTCGTCGATCACGGCGACCTTGATCCCGTCGATCGGTTGTGCGACAACCCGCATCACGTTCGACTGGCGGTCCCGCCGGCGGCATCCCACGCAGGTGCGTAGCGGATGGTGGCCTTCCGGGTGCTGCCCGGACTCTCGCTCACCGATACTTCCTCGATGGACAGAGTCTTCCGGGCACGACTCCACAGCAGTCACGTCCATTCTACCCCTTCCGGCCCCGTCGACAGACCGGGCTGCTACGCCTTGGCCGCCTGGGCGGGCTTGGCGGCGTCGGAGACGATGTCGATCCGCCAGCCGGTGAGCTTCGCGGCGAGGCGCGCGTTCTGGCCCTCCTTGCCGATCGCGAGCGAGAGCTGGTAGTCGGGCACGACGACGCGCGCGGACCGCGTGGTCTCGTCCGTGATGGTCACCGACGTCACGCGCGACGGCGAGAGCGAGCTGGCGATGAAGGAGGCGGCGTCGTCGTTGTAGTCGACGATGTCGATCTTCTCGTCGTTCAGCTCGTTCATGACGGCGCGGACACGCGTGCCCATCTCGCCGATGCACGCACCCTTGGCGTTGACGCCGGGCACGTTCGCCTTGACCGCGATCTTCGTGCGGTGGCCGGCCTCGCGGGCGAGGGCCACGATCTCGACCGTCCTGTCGGCGATCTCGGGGACCTCGAGTTCGAAGAGCTTCCGCACGAGCCCAGGGTGCGAGCGGGACAGCGTGATCGAGGGACCCTTCATGCCGCGGTGCACGTCGACGACGAACGCGCGCAGCCTCGTGCCGTGCAGGTACTTCTCCCCCGGGACCTGCTCGGGGGGCGGCAGCACGGCTTCGACCGAGCCCAGGTTCACCTGGACCATGTGCGGGTTGGTGCCCTGCTGGATCATGCCGGCGACGAGTTCGCCCTCCTTGCCGCGGAACTCCCCGAGGATGTTCTCGTCCTCGGCGTCGCGCAGGCGCTGCAGGATGATCTGGCGCGCTGTGCTCGCCGCGATCCGGCCGAACCCGCCGGGGGTGTCGTCGAACTCGCCGACGGCCTCGCCGTCGTCGTCCTTCTCCGTGGCCCAGATGGTGACGTGGCCGTTGCGGCGGTCCAGTTCGGCCCGCGCCGTCTCGTGGGCGCCGGGCGTGCGGTGGTACGCGATGAGCAGTGCCTGCTCGATCGTGGGGATCAGCTTGTCCAGCGGGATCTCGCGTTCGCGCTCGAGCAGCCTCAGTGCGCTCATATCAATGTCCATGCGGGTCTCCTTACGCGGGGTGCACGGCGCCGGACTCATCCGGTTCGGCACCCTCGCTGTCATCGTGGTGTTCATCCTCAAGATGCGCGAATTCGACCTGAACGGTCCCCTTGCGGATCCTGGAAAACTCGAGGGCGAGTGGATCGCCCTGTTTGGGCTTCATGCCCTTCTTGACCGGCAGCTGGGGGATCAGCCGGATCCCCGCGGCGGTGACGTCCTGAAGGCGCCCGACGACGACGTCGCCGGTCACCGGCTTGACCTCGACCATGCGACCCACGTTGCGGCGCCAGTGCCGCGGCTCCGTGAGGGGGCGTGATACGCCGGGCGAGGAGATCTCGAGGTTGTACGGGCGGTCGTCGTCCTCGGGGTCGCTGTCCATGGCCTCGGACAGGTCCGAGGAGATGGCGGAGATCACATCGAGTCCCACGCTCCCCGTCGCGTCCTCGGGCAGGTCGACGACCACGTGGACCGTGCGGTGCGAGCCGGCGACCTTCACCTCGACGTCCTCGAGGTAGAGGTTGTGCTCCTCCACGACGGGCTGCAGCCTGGTCCGCAGGCGCTGTGCTTCAACCTGCAGTTCCGCCTCCGGGGCGGACTTGCGGGTCGAGGCATGTTTTTCGTTCCCGGACCGGACCGCCATAGCTGCCTCCCACTCGATGATGTTGTCTCCCAAGAGTACCGACATTCCGCGACGCCGGGTGTATGGCCGGGTGAAACGCGGACCGCCGTGGGATCATCGGAAATTGTGAGCAGGCAGGCGGATACGGGCGTACAGCAAGGGCGTGACGGCACGACGACCTCCGCTGCCGGGCGATGGGCCCGGGGTGCTGCGAGGCTCGTCGGCCTCTTCCTCGTGGTCCTCCTCGTGGTCGGCGTCGGCGTGGGCGTGACTCCCGACGAGCCGCAGGCGCCGGTCTACTCCGCCGCCGAGCGGGCGCAGCTCGACGCCGAGGGGCGGTACCGTGCACTGGCCGAGGATGCCCGGGAGGCCGCGGCGGCCGACCCGGCGCTCGCCGATGCCCTGGTGGCCGCCGCCGACGATCTCGCGGCGCAGGCCGACGCGGTCGCCCTGCCGCGCTCCATCGAGGAGCCGTCGCCAGGATCCCCGTCACCGGACGCCGCGGCCGGCGCAACCGACCCTGCCGAGCCTGCCGACCCTGCCGAGCCGTCCGAGCCGTCCGAGCCGTCCGATCCTGCCGACCCTGCCGAGCCGTCCGATCTCTCCGATTCCTCCAGGCCGTCCGGGCCGTCCGATCCGGCGGTCCCCGCTCCCGCACCGGCCGACGCGGCAGGCGTGCTCGCCCTCCTCCGCGACAGTGCCCTGCACAGCCTGAGCGACGCGGTGGGCGCCGAGCCCGGTCCGGCCCGCGTCCTGGCGTCGGCAGGAGCCAACCAGTGGCGGCACGCGGTACTGCTCGGTGCGCTCCTCGGAGCCGATGCCGGCCTGCCGTCCGCCGATGCCGTCCCGACCGGGGACCTGGCCGGCTCGACGGGACTGTTCGCCGCCGTGGCCCCGGCCGCAGCAACCCCCTCGGCCCCGTCCGATCCAGGCGCCGGTCCATCCGGTCCAGGCGCCGCTCCGTCCGATCCGTCCGATCCGTCCGGTCCGTCCGGTCCCGATGACTGCGCCGGGACGCCGCGCGGGCCGGAGGCCGACCGGAAGGCACTGCTCAGTGCGAAGACCGCGGAGGACCAGGCACGCTTCGGGTACGAGGTCGCCGCGGCGCTGCTTCCCGACCCGCCGGCCCTGCTCGCCCGGGCGTCGCTGCACGGGGCGGCCGCCGACGATGCCGCACGACGTCTCGAGGACCTGTGCGCCCCGGCCGCCCCGGCACCGGCCGGTTTCGCGATCGGGCCCGACTTCCGCAAGGATCCGGCAGCGGCCCTGCGCCACCTCGAGCAGGAGCATGCCGGGCTGTACGCGGGGCTGATCCCTGCGGTCGGGCCCGATGCCCGGGCATGGGCCGTCGTCTCCTTCAACGCGGCCGCGCAGCGCAGTCTCGACGCCGGGGCACCCCTCGGAGCCTTCCCCGGGCTGGAGGACGGTGCAGCCGGCGCCACGGCACCGGAGGAGCCGGCCGATGGCTAGCGGAGCGGGCATGATGCCGGAGGGGCACGACCGGCCGCCGGTCAGCGACACGGCCGATACAGACGACACAGCCGACACAGCCGACACACGGGACTCTGCACGCTCTGCCGACACCCGGCGGGTGATTCCCGATCTGCCGCCGCGCCTCGTGGGCAGCGCACGGACGATCACCGGTGGCGCCCGGTGGCTGCGGGACTGGCGCGGACTGCTGGCCGACCGGCTCGCCGCCTGGGACCTCGACCTGGACCTCGCGCCCGGGCAGCCCGTCTGGGCGGGCCGGTGCGCCGTCGTCGTCCCGGTGGTGCGGCACACCGGCGGCCGGACGCGGCGGTGCGTCCTCAAGCTCACCGTCCCGCACGACTAGGCCCTCCCGGAACCCGACGCCCTGGCGCTGTGGGACGGGACGGGCGCTGTCCGGCTGCTGGCGTCGTCGCGCCCGGACTTCGCGCTGCTGCTCGAACGCCTCGACGGCGACTCGTCGCTGCACGACGTGCCCCTCGACGCGACACCCGGCCCGTGGGGTGCCGTGGTGCGGCAGCTGTCGATACGGCCCGGCGACTGCGCCGCGTGGGCGGCCATCCCGCACCTGGCCGCCGCGGCCGAGGAGTGGACGGATACGCTGCCCACAAGGTGGGACGAGCTCGGGGAGCCGTTCCCGCGGTGGCTCATGGAGTCCGCCCTCGAGGTGTGCCAGTCGCGCGGTGCCGTGGGCAGGAGGTCCGACCACGACGTGCTCGTGCATGCCGATCTGCACTACGCGAACCTGCTGCCGTCGTCGCCCGGGCAGCTGCTGCACTTCACGGCGATCGATCCGAAACCGGTGCTCGGGGACGCGGAGTACGCGGTGGCCCCGATGCTGTGGAACCGCCTCGACGAGCTCGACGCGGGTGATCCCGCCGGGCACCTCCGGGCGCACGGCACCGCCCTGGCCGTCGCCGCGGGGCTGGATGCGGAGCTGGCCCACGGCTGGACGGTGGTCCGGGAGGTGCGGAACGCGCTGTTCTACCTCGGGCAGGGCCTGGCCGGGGACGCGCAGCGCTCGCTCTGGGTGGCGAGCTCGGTCCTGGGGCGGACGCTGGACGGGCTGCCGCCGGTCAGCGGTCTACCCGCCCTGTAGCCCGAGCATCGGCCTGACGTTCTCCACCCACACGTCGTAGCCGAGCTTGAGGATCAGCGCCCCGACGACGGCGAGGAACACCACGCGGATGAACCTGCTCCCCTGGCTGATGGCCATGCGGGATCCGGTGTAGCCGCCGGCCATGTTCGCAACGCCGAGCAGCAGTCCGAGTCCCCAGAGGATGGACCCGTTGGGGAGGAAGAACATGAGCGCCCCGAAGTTGGTGGCCATGTTCACGATCTTCGCCTTC
The DNA here is from genome assembly GCF_058269215.1 of Arthrobacter sp. TJ-238. Lineage (NCBI taxonomy): Bacteria > Bacillati > Actinomycetota > Actinomycetes > Micrococcales > Micrococcaceae > Arthrobacter > Arthrobacter sp. TJ-238. The sequence continues at coordinate 85,236 of NZ_JBZCNH010000007.1, forward strand.
GCGCTGGCGCCGAGGAAGTCGTACCCGAGCAGCGTGACCATCGCGATGATGAGGAAGGACCCGGTGCCGGGGCCGATCAGCCCGTCGTAGAAGCCGATCACGAGGCCGATCGCGCCGGCCGTCCCGTAGTGCCGTGCCCCCTGGTGGCGCAGCTGCGTGAGCGTCCCCACCGAGGGCCTGAGGGCCGTGAACACCGCGACGGCGATGAGCGCCACCACGATGATCGGCTTGAACACCGACGACGGCAGGGAGGCGGCGAGGATCGCGCCGCCGAAGCTCCCCACGAGGGCGATCCCCGCCATGGGCAGGGCGGTGCGAAGATCCGGGTGGGCGCGGCGGTAGTACGTGACGGCGCTCGTCGTCGTGCCGAAGATGGACCCCAGCTTGTTGGTTGCGAGGGCCTCCACGGGCGCGATGCCGGGCACGAGGAGGAGGGCGGGCAGCTGCAGCAGCCCTCCTCCCCCGACGACCGCGTCCACCCAGCCGGCGGCGAACCCCGCGACGAGGACCAGCAGGATCGTGGCGAGGTGCAGTTCCTCGAGCCCGGACACCACCGAGGCCTAGTGCGCGGTGAGTTCGCGCAGCAGCGCGACGGCCTCGTCCACGGCGACGTCCTGCGCCTCGCCCGTCCGGCGGTCCTTGACCTCGAGCAGGCCGTCCGCGAGCCCGCGGCCGACGACGACGATGGTGGGCACGCCGATGAGCTCGGCGTCGCCGAACTTGACGCCCGGGGAGACCTTGGGGCGGTCGTCGTAGAGCACGGTCAGTCCGGCCGCCTCCAGATCGCCGGCGAGCTTCTCGGCCGCCTCGAACACCTCGGCGCCCTTGCCGGTCGCGACGATATGCACGTCGGCGGGTGCGACGTTGCGGGGCCAGATGATGCCCGCATCGTCGTGGTTCGATTCGGCGAGGGCCGCGATGGCGCGGGTCACGCCGACGCCGTACGAGCCCATGGTCACCGTGGCGAGCTTGCCGTTCCGGTCCAGGACCTTGAGCCCGAGAGCGTCCGCGTACTTGCGGCCGAGCTGGAAGATGTGGCCCATCTCGATGCCGCGGGCGGCGATGAGCGGTCCTGATCCGTCGGGTGCCTCGTCGCCCTCGCGCACCTCGACGGCCTCGACGATCCCGTCCCAGCTGAAGTCCCGACCGGCCACGAGGCCGAAGACGTGCCGGCCCTGCTCGTTGGCGCCCGTGATCCACGAGGTGCCGCTGACCACGCGGGGGTCCACGAGGTAGCGCAGGCCGGTGGAGCCCTCGAGGCCGAGGACGGGGGCGTCGAGCGCGAGCCCCGGGCCGATGTAGCCCTTGACGAGGCCCGGGTGCTTCCTGAGGTCCTCCTCGCCGGCGGCCTCCACGGCCACTTCGCCGCCCGTCTCGAGGTGGCCGGCGATGTTCGCCTCGATGCGCTTGAGGTCCACGGTGCGGTCCCCGGGTACGCCGACGACGACGATCTCGCGCTCGCCGGTGGGCAGCACGGCCGCGAGGACGACGTTCTTGAGCGTGTCCGCGGCGGTCCACGCGCGGTCGGCCCGCGCCGCTGCGGCGTTCGCGTGGTCCACGAGGGTGTCGATGGTCGGGGTGTCCGGGGTGTCGCGGACCTCCGCTGCGGGCGCACCGGTGAAGTCGACGGCGTCGGGCACCACGGTGGTGACGGCCTCCACGTTGGCGGTGTAGCCGCCCGCGGAGCGCACGAAGGTGTCCTCACCGATGGGCGTCGGGTGGAGGAACTCCTCGCTCTTCGAGCCGCCCATGGCACCGGCGGTCGCGGTCACGGGGACCACCTCGAGTCCGAGGCGCTCGAAGATGCGCAGGTAGGCGCCGCGGTGCAGCTGGTAGCTCGCCTCGAGGCCCTCGTCGTCGATGTCGAAGGAGTAGGAGTCCTTCATGATGAACTCGCGGCCGCGGAGCAGGCCCGCGCGGGGCCGTGCCTCGTCGCGGTACTTGGTCTGGATCTGGAACAGGCTCACGGGCAGGTCCTTGTACGAGGTGTACAGGTCCTTCACGAGCAGCGTGAACATCTCCTCGTGCGTGGGCGCGAGGAGGTAGTCGGCGCCCTTGCGGTCCTTGAGGCGGAAGATGCCGTCGCCGTACTCGGTCCACCGGTTCGTCGCCTCGTAGGGCTCCTTGGGCAGCAGCGCGGGGAAGTGGACCTCCTGGGCGCCGATGGCCTCCATCTCCTCGCGGATGATCGCCTCGACCCGGGCGAGGACCTTCAGTCCCAGCGGCAGCCAGCTGTAGATGCCGGGCGCCGCACGCCGGATGTAGCCGGCACGCACCAGCAGGCGGTGGCTCGCGACTTCGGCGTCGGCTGGATCTTCCCGCAGGGTGCGGAGGAAAAGGGTCGAGAGTCGTAAGACCACGCGGGTGTCCGTTCGTTTCTATCGCGCACCGGGATCGTGCGCTGCCGTTCACGCTCCCGCCGTCCGGCGGGAGACAACAGGTACCAATCTAGCGGGTCGGCGCCGCCGTGCCCGGCCGCCCGGGTCCTCAGAAGAGGATGGTCGCGAAGGTGTCCACCTGTTCGAACCCCACGCGCTTGTACGCGGCGATGGCGCGGGCGTTGTAGGAGTTGACGTAGAGGCTCACCGTGGGCGCGAGGGCGCGGGCGGCCGCGACGACGCCCGCCATGTACGCGGCGCTCAGTCCCCTGCCGCGATGATCCGGGTTCATCCAGACGCCCTGCACCTGCACGACCTGGGAGGACACCGTGCCGAGCTCGGCCTTGAAGATCACCTGGCCGGCGTCGTCGAAGGCTGCCAGGGAGTGCTTGCGGCCGATGAGCGAGGCGACGCGGCGGCGGTAGTGTTCCGACCCGCCGATGAACGGCGAGTAGCCCACCTCCTCCTCGAACATGGCCGCGCACGCGGGCAGCAGCCGGTCGAGCTCCTCGGGCCGTGTGAAGCGGAGATCGTTCGCCGGAGCGATGAGGGGGTCCGCGTCGATGGCCATGAGCGGCTGCGTGGGGCGGACGTCGAACGGTTCGGCGCTGTAGTCCTCGAAGGTGGACCACAGATCCATCACGCCCGCGGAGAGGCCGAAGATCGATGAGAAGGAACGCCCGGAGCGCCCGAGGTGGTCGCCGAAGATGGCGCCGGTCTCGTCCGTCACCCCGACCGGCACGAGGTTCACGCCCGCCCAGCAGGCGGCGCGCAGCTCGTGGTGGCGGAACATGCCGATGATCTCCCCGCCCGAGAAGGACGGCGCGGCGCTGCCCATCGACTCGAGGTGGGAGGCGACGAACACGTTGGCCACGGGATCGTCGTCGACGATGGTCCAGAGGTCCCGGGTGTCCTCCTCGCCGAGCACGCGGAAGGACCAGGGTCCCTCGGGGTCGGGCTGCGACCTAGCTGACGGTAACCATGGGGCCACCCTGGCCAGCAGTTTCGCCATCGGACTCACCCATTTCCTCTGCGAGCCGCATGGCTTCCTCGATGAGCGTCTCCACGATCTGGTCCTCGGGCACGGTCTTGATGACCTCGCCGCGCACGAAGATCTGGCCCTTGCCGTTGCCGGAGGCGACGCCGAGATCGGCCTCGCGTGCCTCGCCCGGCCCGTTGACGACGCAGCCCATGACGGCCACCCGCAGCGGTACCTCCATGCCCTCGAGGCCGGCGGTGACCTCCTCGGCGAGGGTGTAGACATCGACCTGGGCCCTGCCGCAGGAGGGGCAGGAGACGATCTCGAGCTTGCGGGGGCGGAGGTTGAGCGACTGCAGGATCTGGTTGCCCACCTTGATCTCCTCGACCGGCGGGGCGGAGAGGGACACGCGGATGGTGTCGCCGATGCCCTTGGAGAGCAGGGCGCCGAAGGCCGTGGCGGACTTGATGGTGCCCTGGAAGGCGGGCCCGGCCTCCGTGACCCCGAGGTGCAGGGGCCAGTCGCCGCGCTCGGCCAGGAGCTCGTAGGCACGCACCATGATCACCGGGTCGTTGTGCTTCACGGAGATCTTGAAGTCGTGGAAGTCGTGCTCCTCGAAGAGGGACGCCTCCCAGACCGCGGACTCGACGAGTGCCTCGGGGGTGGCCTTGCCGTACTTCTGCATGAGGCGCGGGTCGAGGGAGCCGGCGTTGACGCCGATGCGGATCGAGGTGCCGGCGGCCTTCGCCGCATCGGCGATCTGCTTGACCTGGTCGTCGAACTTGCGGATGTTGCCCGGGTTCACGCGGACAGCGGCGCACCCGGCGTCGATCGCCGCGAACACGTACTTCGGCTGGAAGTGGATGTCGGCGATGACCGGGATCTGCGACTTCCTCGCGATGATCGGCAGGGCCGCGGCGTCATCGGCCGAGGGGCAGGCCACCCGGACGATGTCGCAGCCGGTGGCCGTCAACTCGGCGATCTGCTGGAGCGTCGCGTTGATGTCCGTGGTCGGCGTCGTGGTCATCGACTGGATGCTGATCGGCGAGTCCGACCCGACGCCCACCGAGCCGACCTTGATCTGGCGGGTCTTGCGCCGGGGCGCGAGGACCGGCGGCGGCGCTGCGGGCATTCCTAGGTTGACCGAGGTCAATGGTTCCTCCATGCTGGCGGCCTTGACCGCGCGTCTGACGAGTTCGTTTTTTTCATTATCCACCCGCCCCGGCGGTCCGGGGCGCGGTGGCGATGCACGTCACACGTGGTCGCGGAATGCCCCGATGATGGGTTTCCATTCGGTGGTCTTCACCGCCGAGATCGCTCCCGCGACGGCGAAGGGGTCCTGGCCGACCAGCCGGCTGAGGTCCGACTCGTTCTCCGAGGTGAACAGCAGGAGTGCTCCGCTGCCGTCGGCGAAGGGCCCGGACGCGAGGACACGGCCCTGGCCGACGAGCTCCTCGAGCCACTGCCGGTGTGCGGGTCGGTGCTGTGCGCGCAGGTCGTCGTGGTCGGGGTTGTACACGTACTCGACGGCGAAGATGCTCATGGAATCACCCTACGTGAGTCACAGCAGGTACACCTTGACGAGGGTCGCGACACCCGCGGCCCACAGCATGGAGGTCAGGGTGCCGATGATGAAGCGCTCCGACGCGGCCGGCGTCTCCTTCAGCTCGGCGTAACGGCCGAGGGCCTTGACGGCCACCACGTAGGCGATGGCGACCGGCTGGCCGCCCAGGATGGCGACGGTCACCGCGAGGCGCTCGAGCACGCCGATGACGAGTCCGCCCCGGAGCACCCCGGGCGGCAGGGCGTCCACGGGCGCCTGCGGGGGCTGGGCGGGCGGTTCGGGGAGGTCGAGCTGCGGCTGATCCGCGGGCTCGGGCAGTTCCTCCCGGCGCCGTTCCGCGGTGTCCACGGAGCGTGCGAGGCGCAGCACGAGCATGGTCACGGGCAGGCCGACGCCGCCCGCCACCACCAGCGCCGCCACGATCCACAGTGCGTCCACCTGACCTCCTCCTGATCTCCCGGTCTCTGCTCCATGTCTACCCCACGGCACCCCCAGGCAGACGCCCGTGGCCTACGCGGCACCTGCATCGGCCCAGGCCAGCAGCCGCGCCGCCGCGGGCCGGACGGCGTGTTCCTCGTGCCAGGCGGCCCGCGCGGCGGCCTTGCTCACGGCCTGCGGGCTGATGCCGAGCGTGCGGGCGACGGCCGTCTGGGTACCACGCTCACCGGGCTGCAGGAGATCGAGGATGCGCCACTCCGCCTCCGAGCGTCCGAGGACGTGCCGGCCGAGCAGCGCGAGCACGCCCTCCGCCTCCGCCGCCGCACGGGCTCCGCCGTCGGGTGCCTCGACAGCCAGTGGTGCCCGCTCCCCCGTCTTCTTGGCGCGCTCGACGGCGCGCCGGGCGGCCACGAAGGCGGACCCGCGGGCCTCGCGCGGGGAGCGCGGGAAGGGCTCCTCCACGCCTCCGATGCCGATGCCGACGTACCAGCCGCCGGAGCGCAGGCAGAGCAGGACGGCGTCGACGACGTCACCGGCGTGGGTCAGGACGCCCTGCGCCTCGTCCCCGACCGAGCGCTCCCAGGGCAGGGCGGCGGGAATCGGGGCGAGGAGGTCCAGCAGGTCCGGAATGCGGTCCGCCGTGCTGCGGCTGCCGGCCTGGTCGATCGTGAGGACGAACATTCATCAACCGTATGAGGTTGAAATCCGAATTACAACCGATCAGCCGAACAGATCGACCGGCTTCACGATGTCGGCGTAGATCAGCAGCACGCCCATGCCCATCAGCAGGATCGCGACGGCGTAGGTGAGCGGCAGGAGCCTGGCCATGTCGAACGGCCCGGGGTCCGGACGCCCGAACAAACGGGCCACGGTGCGCCGCAGGCCCTCCCAGAGCGCCCCCGCGACGTGGCCGCCGTCGAGCGGGAGAAGCGGGATGAGGTTGAACACGAACAGCGCCAGGTTCACGCCGGCCACCAGTCCGATCAGTGTCGCGGCGCGGGACTCCACGGGGATCTCCTCCATCGCGGAGATCTCCCCCGCGATCCGGCCGACGCCCACCACGCTGATGGGCCCCTCGGGATCGCGCGGTGCGTCCGAGAAGGCCGCCTGCCCCACCTCGACGACGCGCTGCGGGAGGTTCAGGACCACCCCGGCCACGCGGGCCAGCGAGTCGCCGACGGCGGGAAGCACGGCGCCCGCGGGCTGCGGCACGAGCTCCTGCGTCGATCCGACGCCGATGAAGCCCACCTCCTGGGTGACGGTGGTGCCCTCGTCGTCGACCTCGGCCGTGCCGTCCGCGGTGGCGACCGGCCGCTCGGTGAGCAGCGGGGTGATGGTGGAGTCGATGGTCTCGCCGTCGCGCACGTAGCTGATGGCGACCTCACGTCCGGCTGCTTCCCTGATCCAGCCGGAGAGCTCATCCCAACCCGTGACGTCCCGGCCGTCGAAGGCGACCACGCGGTCGCCGGGCAGGAGGCCCGCTTCGTACGCCGGCGCGGCGGGATCGTCCGCGCCGCACTCCGTCTGTCCGGTCTCGGCCTGCTGGCTCGCGGGGACCACGCACTCGGAGACGGAGGCGATCGTGGTGGTGGGCTGGGCGGTGCCGAAGCCCATGAGCAGGACGGCGAACAGCACCGTGCCGATCAGGAGGTTCATCAGCGGACCGCCCACCATGATGATGATGCGCTTCCAGATGGGCAGCTTGTAGAAGACACGGTCCTCGTCGCCCGGCTGCAGCTGCTCCGCCGCGGCCTGCCGTGCGTCGTTGGTGAGCTGCTGGAAGACGCCGGTGCTGGACTGGCGCACGGCGGCGTCGCCGGTCGCGGCGGGCGGGAACATGCCCACCATCGAGACGTATCCCCCGGCAGGGATCGCCTTGAGCCCGTACTCGGTCTCGCCGCGGCGACGCGACCAGACGGTGGGCCCGAAGCCCACCATGTACTGCGTGACGCGGACCCGGAACAGCTTCGCGGGCACGAGGTGTCCCACCTCGTGCAGGGCGATCGAGGCGGCGATCCCGACGACGACGACGAGCACCCCGACGATGAACAACAGAACAGTCACAGCTTTTCCTTCTGGATCTCCGATGCCGCTGCCGTTCCGGGCAGCGACTCCCCGAGGCCACAACGGGCCCGGGCACTCGTGCGTGCCCAGCGCTCGGCCTCGAGGACTGCAGCGAGGGTGAGGTGTGCCCCGCCGGCGGCGTCCAGCGCGCGCTGGTCGTCGACGACGGCGGAGACCGTGTCCACGATGTCAGGAAAACCTATGGCTCCCCTGTGAAAGGCCTCCACGGCCTCCTCGTTCGCCGCGTTGAACACGGCCATGCGCGTGCCTCCCTCGGCGGCGGCCCGCTTCGCGAGGGTGATCGCGGGGAACGCCTCCTCGTCCAGGGGTTCGAAGTTCCACTCGGCGGGGCGGCTCCAGTTGCACGCCTTGGCCGATCCCGGCACCCGGAACGGCCAGCCCATGCCGAGGGCTATCGGGAGGCGCATGTCCGGTGGCGAGGCCTGCGCCAACGTGGAGCCGTCGACGAACTGGACCATCGAGTGGATCACGGACTGCGGGTGGACGACGACGTCGATGCGCTCCAGCGGGATGTCGAAGAGCAGATGGGCCTCGATGACCTCGAGGGCCTTGTTGACCATGGACGCGGAGTTGGTGCTGATGACGCGGCCCATGTCCCAGGTGGGGTGGGCGACGGCCTGGGCCGGGGTGACGTGGCGCAGCTGGGAGCGCGTCAGGCCGCGGAAGGGCCCGCCCGAGGCGGTGAGGACGAGACGGTCCACCTCGTCCGCCGTCCCCCCGCGCAGGGCCTGGGCGATCGCCGAGTGCTCCGAGTCGACCGGCACCAGCTGTCCCGGCGCGGCTGCTGCCCGCACGAGGGCTCCCCCGGCGATCAGCGACTCCTTGTTGGCGAGCGCGAGCAGGTGCCCGGCGGCGAGCGCGGCGAGGGTCGGCTCGAGCCCGATGGACCCGGTGATGCCATTGAGGACGACGTCGGCGTCGGGCCAGGCGGCGACGCGCGCCGCGGCATCAGCACCGGCGAAGAGCTGCGGCGCGTAGCCCGAGACACCGGCGGCGTCGGCGGCGGCTCCGATGGCGTGCTCGAGCTCGGCCTCCGTGGCGGAGGCGACACCGACGGCGGGCGCGCGGACGGTGACGGCCTGGCGCGCGAGGAGGTCCAGGTTCCGCCCGCCCGCGCTGAGGCCGGCGACGCTGAAGCGGTCCGGCGCCGCGGCGATGACGTCGAGCGCCTGCGTGCCGATCGAGCCGGTGGAGCCGAGGATGGAGACGCGCCGGTGCTCCCGGGTGGGGTTGCTGAAATCCATGGCCCCAGTATCCCGCAGAGTAGGGGCCGGCACGCCCTCGGCGGCCCCTTCCAGCCCTCTGAGGAGCACCGATAGTGTCGGTGCCGGGTGATGGAATGGGGTATGTCCACCGGATCGGCGCTGCTGGCCCTCGAGGACGCCTACGACGAGGCGACCTGGGGATGGCCCGCGGATGCGGTCGACGAGATCCTCGGTCCACTGGAGGACCTGGGCACCGAGGACGCAGGGACCGACAGCTATCGGCGAGCGCTCATCGAGGAGGCGTCGCCGTCCGGACTGGTGGCCCGCCTGCAGGACGCGCCGATGATCGCCGCTCCCTCCCGCCTCGACGACACGCTCGAGCTGCTGCGCGCGGCCGAGCGCCTTGCGTCCTGGGCGGCCGCCCAGCGGGCGCGGTTGGTCGCGAAGGTCCACATGTTCAGCGATCGCGGGCACCGGACCTGGTCGGACCGGTCGTCCCTCGCGTTCACGGAGACGGTCGTGGAGACCGCGGCACTCCTGAAGCTGTCCGAAGGCGCAGCCGCGCGGCTCGTCTCGGAGTCGCTGACCCTGACGCGTGAGCGGACGAGCACCCTGAAGGCCCTCGAGACCGGCGGGATCTGCCCGGCGCGGGCGTCGGTCATCGTGGAGCAGTCCCGCACCCTTCCCGGCGAGGCCGTGCACGCCTTCGAGGCGGAGATCCTCGAGACGGCGGGCGAGCTGAACCGGCCGAAGCTGACGGCGCGGTGCCGGCGGCTGAGGGAGAAGCTGCATCCGGAGACGCTGACCGCCCGGAGGGTGAGAGCTGCCTCGGACCGGCGTGTCGTGTTCGAGCCGGATCAGGACGGGATGGCGTGGCTGAACGCCTACCTCCCGGCGGAGCAGGCACTCGCCCTCCACACCACGGTGGACGCCGCTGCCCGGAATCTCCGCGCCGCGGACGATCCGCGGACGCTGCCCCAGTTGCGGGCCGATGTCCTGGCGGACCTGCTGCTCGGCACCGGCGGATGCACCCGAGGAAGCACCGGAACGGTTCCCGGCTGCGGCGCGAGCTGCCGTTGCGGAAGCAGCAGCTCCGAGACCGGGCAGGGCCGGTGCCCACGGTCCGCCGCGGCGAAGATCGTCGTCACGGTTCCGGTGTTCTCGCTCATGGGACTCACCGACGAGCCGGCCGAGCTGGAGGGCTACGGTCCCATCCCGGCCGATGCCGCCCGAACGCTGGCCGCAGGCGCCACCTCGTGGTTGCGCCTGCTCACCCACCCCTTCACCGGCGCTGTCCTCGGCCTGGACAGGACCCGGTACCGCCCGAGCGAGGACCTCAGGACCTGGATCGAGCTCCGGAACAGCACCTGCGGCTTCTACGGATGCTCACGGCCCGCCAGTCGCTGCGACCTCGATCACCTGCTCGCCTGGGCCGACGACGGAGCGACCGGCCCGGACAACCTCTTCCCCGCCTGCAAACGACACCACATGCTCAAGCACCGGACGGAGTGGACGCCGAGCCCCGATCCCGGCGGTGGCCTGACCTGGCTGTCGCCGGGCGGCCGTACCTACACCACGCCGCCGGAGCCGCCGCCCGGCGAGCCGGGTACGTCCGCGACGGCCCGGATACTGCAGGGTGTCGGCATCGGACCGGGCGCGAACGGGCAACCCGGGGCCGAGGCACTGCCGCCCTTCTGACGGATACCCGGTCGGCCGCAGCCTGCACAACCTGCGAACGGCTAGGTTCTCGGCTCGTACCGCAGGGCTACCGCGCCGGAGCCGAACTCCTGCCGGTCCATCAGGCGGAGGTCCAGGTGCTGCGACAGGCCGGTGAAGAGCGTAGGGCCATGGCCTGCGATCCGGGGGTGCACCACGAATTCGTACTCGTCGATCAGGCCGAGCTCCGCCAGGGCCAGCGGGAGCGTGACCCCTCCCGTGAACAGTCCCCTGCCCGGTGCCCGCTTGAGCTCCAGCACCGCCTCTGCAAGATCCCCGCGCAGCAGCTCGGCGTTCCAGTCGACACGCTCCAGCGTGCTGGACACCACGTACTTCTTCGCCGCATCGATCGTCCGTGCGAAGGGCTCGGTCCACGCGGGCCCTGCACCCGCGTGCGCCGGACCGCGGAACGCGGCCTCCATCATCCCGTAGGTCACCCGGCCGAACAGGAGGGCATCGGCCCGCTCGAGATTCTCCACGGCGTGCCGGTGCAGCTCCTCGTCCGTCTCAGCCGCACGGTGGTCGCAGCACCCGTCCAGGGTGATGTTGATGGAGTACCTCAGCGGCTGCATCGCCCCAGCGTACGGAAATCGACGCCGGGCACAACCCCTCAGCTGCGCTGCGCCCGGTCCAGGATGCTGCGGGCGTGCCGGAGGATCGGCTCGTCCACCATGCGCCCCTGGTACGTGAAGACGCCGCGCTCGTGCTCGGCGGCCGCGAGCAGGGCACGGGCGTGCTCCACCTCGTCCGCCCCGGGGGCGAACGCGGCACGGATCGCAGCCACCTGACCCGGGTGGATGGACGCCTTGGCCGCGAAACCGGAAGCGGCGGCGTCGTCGGCCTCCACGGCAAGGCCCGCCAGGTCGGCGATGTCCACGTAGACGGCGTCGATGGCCGCGCGGCCCGCTGCGCCGGCTGCGAGGAGCACCTGCGAGCGCGCGTGGAGGGCCACCGCGCGGTAGGCGCCGGTCGGTGTCCTGCTCGAGGTCCCGCCGAGGGACGCCACGAGGTCCTCGGCCCCCCACATGAGGGCGGTGACGCCGTCGGCCCGAGCGATGTCCACGGCGTTGACGACGCCGCGGGCGGTCTCGCACAGCGCGATGACGTCCACGTCGCCGAGGGTGGCCCGTACGGCGGTGACGTCGTCGGGTGTCTCCGTCTTGGCGAGCATGACCGTGCGGTAGGCAGTGCGGCGGACGGCGTCGCAGTCGAGGGCGAAGTCCGCGGTCCCGACGGCGTTGAGGCGCACCACAGTGGTGTCCGGGGAGAGGGCCGACGCGGCGAGCGCGGCGCGGGCCGAGGGTTTCGCGGCCGGCGCGACGGCGTCCTCGAGATCGAGGATGACGGTGTCGGCGCGGTCCGCCGCCTTCGCATAGCGCTCCGGCCGGTCCGCCGGGCAGAAGAGCAGGGCCGGGCCCAGCACGATGCCGCTCATGCCTGCCCCTGCTGAGCCGCCTGCTGAGCCGTCTGCTGACCCGCCTGCTGACCCGTCGAGGACCACATGAGGACGCTGCGGCTCGCCGTCGCCACGACCTCGCCGTGCTGGTTCCTCCCGGTGTGGGCCATGGCCACGATGCCCTGCCCCGGACGGGACGACGACGGCCTGACGGCGGTGATCTCCGTCTCGGTGTACAGGGTGTCACCGTGGAAGAGCGGCTTCGGGAACGCGACGTCGGTGAGGCCGAGCTGCGCCACGATGGTGCCCTGCGTGAGCTGCGAGACGGACTGGCCCACGAGCGTGGCGAGGGTCAGCATCGAGTTCACGAGGCGCTGCCCGAACGGCTGCCCGGCCGACCACGCCGCGTCGAGGTGCAGGGCCTGGGTGTTCATGGTCAGCGTGGTGAACAGGACGTTGTCCGCCTCCGTGAGAGTGCGGCCCGGCCGGTGCGCGTAGACGGCGCCGACGGTGAGCTCGTCGAGGTAGAGCCCGCGCTGCTCGATCACGGAGCGCTCCCCCGAGGGACCGCTCACGCCGCGGCTTCCGGGAGATCGATCCGCAGGTGTGCACCGGTGGCGGCGACGACGTCGTCGGCACTCACGCCCGGGGCGGTCTCGCGCAGGACGAGGCCGTCGGGTTCGACGTCGATCACCGCGAGGTCCGTGATGATCCGGTCGACGCAGCCCTTGCCCGTCAGCGGCAGCGAACAGGCCTCGACGATCTTGGGCCGGCCGGCGCGGTCCACGTGCTCCATCATGACGATGACGCGCTTGGCCCCGAACACGAGGTCCATGGCGCCGCCCATCCCCTTGACCATCCTGCCGGGCACCATCCAGTTCGCGAGGTCGCCGTTGCGCGCGACCTCCATCGCCCCGAGCACGGCGACGTCGACGTGGCCGCCCCGGATCATGCCGAACGAGGACGCCGAGTCGAAGAACGCAGCCCCGGCGTTCGCCGTGACGGTCTCCTTCCCGGCGTTGATGAGATCGGGGTCCACGGCGTCCTCCGCCGGGTACGGGCCCACGCCGAGGATCCCGTTCTCCGAGTGCAGCACCACCTCGACGCCGTCGGGGATGTAGTTGGGGATGAGCGTGGGCATGCCTATACCGAGATTGACGTACTGGCCGTTCTCGAGCTCCTGGGCGACGCGGGCCGCCAGTTCGTTGCGGGTGAGTGCCATGCTCATGCTCCTTCGGACGCGGCGGGTGCAGCCAGCGAGACGGTGCGCTTCTCGACGCGCTTCTCCGCGTCCGGGGCGACGACGACGCGCTGCACGAAGATGCCGGGTGTGTGGATCTGCCCGGGGTCGAGTTCGCCGGGCTCGACGAGCTCCTCGACCTCGGCGATGGTGATCCTCCCGGCCTGGGCGCACAGGGGGTTGAAGTTCATCGCGGTCGCGTGGAACACGAGGTTGCCGTGCCGGTCGCCCTTCCAGGCGTGCACCAGCGCGAAGTCCGGGCGGAGCGATTCCTCCAGGACGTAGTCGACGCCGTCGAAGGACCGCACCTCCTTCGCCTTCGAGGCGACGGTGACGTTCCCCTCGGTGTCGTAGCGCTGCGGCAGGCCGCCCTCGCTCACCTGGGTGCCGACGCCCGCCGTCGTGTAGAACGCGGGGATGCCCGCCCCGCCCGCGCGGAGCTTCTCGGCCAGCGTGCCCTGCGGCGTGAGCTCCACCTCGAGCTCACCGGACAGGTACTGGCGCGCGAACTCCTTGTTCTCGCCCACGTAGGAGCTGACGGTGCGGCGGATGCGGTGGTCGGACAGCAGGATGCCGAGGCCCCAGTCGTCCACGCCGCAGTTGTTGCTCACCGTCTCCAACTCCGCCGTGCCCTGCTCGTGCAGGGCCTCGATGAGCGACACCGGGATGCCGCACAGGCCGAAACCGCCGACGGCGAGCGACGCTCCGTCGGGGATGTCCGCCACGGCCTCCGCCGCGCTGCTGACCACTTTGTTGATCACTGCTTCTCCTTCGTGTCGCCGCTGGCGTCGGCCGGGTGGACCTAGAGGCCGAGTTCCCGCGCGATCAGCATGAGCTGGACCTCCGTGGTCCCCTCGCCGATCTCGAGGATCTTCGAGTCACGGTAGTGCCTGGACACCACGAACTCGTTGATGAAACCGTAGCCGCCGAAGATCTGCGTGGCATCGCGTGCGTTGTCCATGGCGGCCTCGCCTGCCACCAGCTTCGCGATGGAGGCCTGCGTCTTGAACGGCTTGCCGGCGAGCATGCGGGCCGCGGCGTCGTAGTAGGCCAGGCGCGCGGTGTGGGCGCGGACCTGCATGCGGGCGATCTTGAACTGGATGGACTGGTAGGCGCCGATGGTGCTGCCGAACGCCATGCGCTCGCCGGCATACCTGATGGACTGCTCCACGCAGCCCTGCGCCGCACCGGTGGCGAGCGCGGCGATGGCGATGCGGCCCTCGTCGAGGATCTGCAGGAAGTTGGCGTAGCCGCGGCCTTGCGTGCCGAGCAGGTTCGCCTCGGGGACGCGGACGTCGCGCAGGGTCAGCGGGTGCGTGTCGGAGGCGTTCCAGCCCACCTTGTTGTAGGCCTTCTCGGCCGTGAAGCCGGGGGTGTTCGAGGGCACGAGGATCGTGGAGATCTCCTTCTTCACCGTGCCGTCCGGCCGTCCGGAGGTCCCGGTGACGGCGGTGACGGTCACGAGTGAGGTGATGTCGGTGCCCGAGTTCGTGATGAACTCCTTGGTCCCGTTGATCACCCATTCGCGTCCGTCGGCGCCCTCCTCGAGGATCGCCGTCGTCCTCGTGCCGGACGCGTCCGATCCCGCCTCGGACTCGGTGAGGCCGAATCCGCCGAGGGCCTGGCCGGCGGCGAGGGAGGGCAGCCACTGCTGCTTCTGCTCCTCGGTGCCGAACCGGTAGATGGGCATGGCCCCGAGGGACACCCCGGCCTCGAGGGTGATGGCCACCGACTGGTCCACGCGGGCCAGCTGCTCGAGCGCCAGGCAGAGCGCGAAGTAGTCACCGCCCATGCCTCCGTACTGCTCGGGGAACGGCAGGCCGAACAGTCCCATGTCCCCCATCTGCTTGACCACCTCGTAGGGGAAGCTGTGCTCGGCGTCGTGCTTGGCGGAAACCGGGGCCACGACCTCGTCGGCGAACTCGTGGACGGTGTCGACGAGGTCCTGGTACTCCTCGCTCAGTTCGAAATTCATGCTGCGTTCCCTTCCGTGGGGATAGGTACCTGGCCGCCCTCGGGGGCGGCCTCGATGGTGGCGAGGATCTGCTGGGCCCGGACGAGGTCGCCGGGCTTCAGGGACAGGCGGACGACGCCGGACAGGGCGGCGGTGAGCTGGTGTTCCATCTTCATGGCCTCGACGGCGACGAGGACGTCCCCCGCCTCGACCGTGGCGCCGTCCTCGACGGACACGGACACCACGGTGCCCGGCATGGGGCTGCGTACCAGCGGGTCGGCGGCTCCCTCCTCGCGCGTGATGCGGGACAGGGCGGCGTCGAGCAGTTCGCGGCGGCCCGGTCGGCGGACGCGGGCCGACCAGCCGGCGTCACCCAGCCAGACGGTGTCCCCGTCGACGGCGTACTGCCGGCGGGTGCGCAGGCCGTCGACGGTCGCTCCCCCGCTGTCGACGGCGACCATGACGGCCGTACCCCCGACCTCGGCCTCCCAGCCGCGTCCGGTCCGGAGGAGCCGGACGGTGGCGGACCTGCCCTGGGCCTCGAGCGTCACGGCGCGCGGCCGGGGCGTCCCGAGCCGGAAGCCGTCCCCCCGGTGCCAGGGCGAGCCTCCCGGGACGACCGGCTCGGCCTCGAGGAGCAGGACGGCGGCGAGCGCGAGGTCCTCGGCGCCCACGTGGCGGAAGGCCAGCTCCGGGAGTCTGCGCTCGATCAGGGTCGTGTCGAGCCGCGCGGCCCGCACGTCGTCGTCGTTCACGAGCAGGCGGAGGTACTCGATGTTAGTGTCCACGCCGAGTACCACCGTGGCGGCGAGGGCCGCGTCGAGGCGGTCGAGCGCCTCGCGCCGGTCCGCACCCCACGCGATGACCTTCGCGAGCATCGGGTCGTACGACGACGAGACGGTGCCGCGGGGCAGGAGGGAGCTGTCCACGCGGATGCCCTCGCCCGTGGGTTCGGCGAGCGCCAGGACGGTCCCGGTGGACGGCAGGAATCCGGCCTCGGGGTTCTCGGCGTACACGCGGGCCTCGACGGCGTGGCCGGTGAGGACGACGTCGTCCTGCGTGAACGGCAGCTGATCCCCGGCGGCGACGCGGATCTGCCACTCCACGAGGTCGATGCCGGTGACGAGTTCCGTGACGGGGTGCTCGACCTGCAGGCGCGTGTTCATCTCCATGAAGAAGAACTCGTCCGGTGCGGTGTCGGAGACGAGGAACTCGACGGTGCCGGCGCCGGTGTAGTCGACGCTGCGGGCCGCGGCACACGCGGCCTCACCGATCCTGCGGCGTGTCGCCGCGCCGAGAAGCGCGGACGGCGCCTCCTCGATGACCTTCTGGTGCCGGCGCTGCAGGGAGCACTCGCGCTCGCCGAGGTGGATCACGGTGCCGTGGCCGTCGGCGAGGACCTGCACCTCGATGTGGCGCGGCCGTGGAACGAGGCGTTCGAGGAACAGGGTGTCGTCGCCGAACGCGCGGGCCGCGACGCGGCGCGCCGTGGTCAGCGCCTCGGGGAGTTCCTCGGCGCGGTGGACGGCGTGCATGCCCTTGCCGCCGCCCCCGGCGGAGGGCTTGATCAGCAGCGGGAATCCGACGTCGCCGGACGCGCGCAGCAGGTCGGCGTCGGAGAGACCTGGTTCGGCGATGCCGGGCACCACGGGGACGCCGGAGCGGGTTACGTGGTTCTTCGACCGGATCTTGTCGCCCATGACGTCCAGGGCATGGACGGACGGGCCGATGAACACGATCCCCGCGTCCTGCAGGGCGTCGGCGAAGGCGGCGTTCTCGCTGAGGAACCCGTAGCCGGGATGCACGGCGCCGGCGCCCGTGCGGCGGCAGGCCTCGAGGACGGCGGGGATGGACAGGTAGCTCTCCGACGGCGCCGCCGCGCCGATGCGGACCGCGACGTCGGCCTCGAGGACGTGCCGCGCTCCTACGTCGGCGTCGCTGTACACGGCGACGGAGCGCAGCCCCAGGGCGCGCACGGAGCGGATCACGCGGCTCGCGATCTCGCCGCGGTTGGCGACGAGGACGGTGTCGAACGGCCAGTCGGCGCTGGAGGTCGGGCTGGAGGTCGGGCTGGAGGTCGGGCTGGAGGTCGGGCTGGAGGTCATGGGGTCACATCCGGAAGAGGCCGAAGGAGGTATCGGGCAGGGGCGCGTTGGCGCAGACCTCGAGCGCGAGGCCGAGCACGGTGCGGGTGTCGGCGGGGTCGATCACGCCGTCGTCCCACAGGCGCGCCGTGGAGTAGTAGGGGTTGCCCTGCGCCTCGTACTGGTCGCGGATCGGGGCGCGGAACGCCTCCTCGTCCTCGAGCGGCCACTCCTGCCCGCGCGCTTCGAGCTGGTCGCGCTTGACGGTGGCGAGGACCGACGACGCCTGGTTGCCGCCCATGACCGAGATGCGGGCGGCGGGCCACATCCACAGGAAGCGGGGCGAGAAGGCGCGCCCGCACATGGAGTAGTTGCCGGCGCCGAAGGAGCCGCCGACGACGACGGTCAGCTTGGGCACGCGGGCCGTGGCGACGGCGGTGACCATCTTGGCCCCGTTCTTCGCGATGCCCCCGGCCTCGTAGTCCTTGCCGACCATGAACCCCGAGAGATTCTGCAGGAAGACCAGTGGGACGCCGCGCTGGTCGCAGAGCTCGATGAAGTGGGCTCCCTTGAGCGCGGATTCGCTGAACAGCACGCCGTTGTTGGCCACGATCCCCACGCGGTGCCCGTGGATGCTCGCGAAGCCGGTGACGAGCGTGGTGCCGTACTCGCGCTTGAACTCGTGGAACTGCGAGCCGTCGACGAGGCGGGCGATGATCTCGCGGGCGTCGTAGGAGGCGTTCACGTCCGTCGGCACGGCGCCGTAGAGCTCGTCCTGGGCCACCACGGGCTCGACGACGGGCACCACCGGCGTCTGCACGGCCGCCACCGCGGGCGGCAGGGTGGCGATGATGTCGCGGACGATCTCGAGGGCGTGCTGGTCGTTCTCCGCGAGGTGGTCCGTGACACCGGAGACGCGGGAGTGGACGTCGCCGCCTCCGAGCTCCTCCGCCGTGACCACCTCGCCGATGGCTGCCTTCACGAGGGGCGGTCCGCCGAGGAAGATGGTGCCCTGGTTGCGGACGATCACGGTCTCGTCGCTCATGGCCGGCACATACGCGCCGCCCGCGGTGCAGCTGCCGAGCACGGCGGCGATCTGCGGGATCTTGGCCGCCGACATGGTGGCCTGGTTGTAGAAGATGCGGCCGAAGTGGTTGCGGTCGGGGAAGACGTCGTCCTGCCGGGGCAGGAACGCCCCGCCGGAGTCCACGAGGTACACGCACGGCAGGCGGTTCTCGAGGGCGATCTCCTGCGCCCGGAGGTGCTTCTTCACCGTCATCGGATAGTACGTGCCGCCCTTGACGGTCGCGTCGTTGGAGATCACGAGGACGTGGCGGCCGTGCACGAGACCGATCCCCGCGATCACGCCCGCGCCCGGGCACTCGTCGTCGTACATGCCGTTCGCCGCCAGCGGGGCGATCTCGAGGAACGGGCTGCCGTCGTCGAGCAGCTGGTCGATGCGCTCGCGGGGCAGGAGCTTGCCGCGGGCGACGTGCCGCTCGCGGGAGCGCTCGGGACCGCCGAGCGCGGCCGTGGCGAGGCGTCGGCGGAGGTCGCCGACGAGCTCCGCCTGGGCCTCGGCGTTCGCCGAGAACACGGGTGAGAGCGGATCGACCTTCGATGCCAGGGTCTCCATCGACTACTTCCTCGCGCACAGTTCAGTTAGCAGACGCTAACTGGATTCAGGTTAGTGGTCATTAACCCGGTTGTCCATGACAATGAGGGGACGAATTTCCCGGCCGACGACAAGGACCCCCATGGACGCACCGCCCACCGAGGAGCGCGTGACCGGCCGGAGCATCGCGAAGGCCAGCCGGCGGGCCGCACTGCTGGACGCCGCGGCCCAGCTGTTCGCAGACCGCGGGTACAACGGCGTCTCCATCGAGGACCTCGGTGCGGCGGCAGGGGTCAGCGGCCCTGCGGTGTACCGGCACTTCCCGGGCAAGCCCTCGGTCCTCGCGGCCCTGCTCACGGGGGTCAGCGAGGACCTGCTCGAGGGCGGGCGCGCCGTGGCCGAGGGAGCGTCCTCGCCGGAGGATGCGCTGCGCGGGCTGATCCGCTTCCAGGTGGAGTTCGCGCTGAGCAACGCGAACGTCATCCGCGTCCAGGACCGCGATCTCGGCTCCCTCCCGCACGACGACGAACGCACCGTCCGGTCCCTGCAGCGCGGCTACGTCCAGGTATGGGTGGACGAACTGGCACGCCACGTGCCCGGGACGGAGCGGTCGCTGCTGCGGCGCAAGGTCCACGCCGTGTTCGGGCTCATCAACTCGACACCGCACACCACGCGCAGCAGCACCTCGCCCCGGGAGCTCGCGGCGCTCCGGGACCTGCTGCAGGACATGGCCTGGGCGGCCCTCACGGTATGAGACCTCCGGGACGTGCCGGGGCGGCTAGTACGCTGATCCCACGAGAAGTTCCGGCCGCGCAGCCCGCCCGGCCCCTCCACCGACTGAAAGTGCCGCTGTGATCACGCTACGTCCCGTTGAAGCACCCGACCTCGACGCGTTCTTCTCGCACCAGCTCGACCCCGGGGCCAACCACATGGCCGCGTTCGGCGCGAAGAACCCCTCCGACCGCGGCGTGTTCGACCACCACTGGCAGGACATCCTCAACGACGGCAGGATCACGGTGCGCACCATCCTCTCCGACGGCGAGGTGGTGGGCAGCATCCTCGCCTACCACGACGCCGACACCCCGGAGATCAGCTACTGGATCGACCGCTCCCGGTGGGGCCAGGGCATCACGACCGCCGCCGTCGGGCAGTTCCTCACCGAGGTCACCGACCGGCCCATCCGGGCGCGCGCCGTCGCCGACAACGTGAGCTCCATCCGGATCCTCGAGCGCTGGGGGTTCCAGCAGGTCGGCGAGACGCAGGGCTTCGCGCCGTCCCGCGGGGCCGTGGTGAAGGAACTCATCCTCGAACTGGCCTAGCGCCCCCGGCCCCACCGACGACACCGACAGCACCGACTACCCGAGCGACCTTCAGGAGGACACAGCATGGAAACCCCCGCCCCGCTCGGTCACCGCGAGACGCGCGACGGCGTCGAGCACCTCGTCTTCACCCGCTCGCTCGCCGCGCCGCCCGCCGACGTCTGGGCCGCCTGCACCGACCCGACGCGCATGCAGCGCTGGATCGGCACGTGGAGCGGTGATCCGTCCTCCGGCGAGGTGCGGTTCCGCATGACGGCCGAGGGCGACGACGTCCCCGAGGAGGTCTACCTCGTGGAGGACTGTGAGCCGCCCCGCCGCTTCGCGGTCCGCAGCCGCGACGGCGCCACCTTCTCCCCCGACGGATCCGGCCCGCGCGTGGCCTGGCAGCACACCCTCGAGCTCGACGGGTCCGCCGGCGGCGGGACGACCCTGGTCTTCACGCAGGTGGTCCCCGCCGGGCCGGTGGGAGCAGCCATGGTGGCCGACGTCGGCCCCGGGTGGGACTACTACCTCGATCGCCTCGAAGCCGCCGTCAGTGGTGCCGACCCCGAATCGATCGTGTGGGAGCCCTACCTCGAGCGCACGGAAGGCTACCGCGCCCTCTTCGGGTGAGACCCCCGTCCGCTACACCATGGCCAGGACCATCGCAGGATTGCGGAGGATGGTGCCCACGTCCGAGAGGAAGCGCGACCCCTGCTCGCCGTCGACCAGCCGGTGGTCGAAGGAGAGGCTGAGCGTCAGGACGGAACGCAGGGCGACAGCCCCCTGGTGCTCCCACGGCATGCTGCGGATGGCCCCGACGGCGAGGATGGCGGCCTCCCCCGGATTGAGGATGGGCGTGCCGGCGTCGATCCCGAAGACCCCGATGTTGGTGATCGACAGGGTCCCCCCGGTCAGGTCCGCCGGCGTGGTCCTCCCGGCACGCGCGGTCTCCGCCAGCGAGCCGAGGGCCCGGGCGAGGTCCACCAGGGCCAGTGACTGCGCGGCCTTGATGTTGGGGACCAGCAGTCCGCGCGGCGTCGCGGCCGCGATCCCGAGGTTCACGTCCGCGTACTGGACGATCTCCTGCGCCTGTTCGTCCCAGGACGAGTTGAGGGTCGGGTTCCGGGCGACGGCGATGCACACGGCCTTCGCGACGACCGCGAGCGGTGTGATCCGGGTGCCCTCGAACGCGCGGGTCTGCTTCAGCTCGGCCAGCAGGTCCATGGTCGGCGTGACGTCGATGGTGAGGAATTCCGTCACGTGCGGCGCCGTGAAGGCACTCGCCACCATGGCCGCCGCGGTGTGCTTGCGTACGCCCTTGATCGGGGTCCGCGTCTGGCCGGCCGGGACCGTGCTCCGCGGGCTCGCGGGCACGACCGGATCCGTCGCCACGGGGTGTCCCGCGGTGCCCGCGAGGGCGGCGAGGACGTCGGCCCGGGTGATGAGCGAGCCCGGGCCGGTACCGGTGAGGCCGTCGAGCGGGATGCCGAGGTCGCGGGCGAGCTTCCGGACCGGAGGCGTGGACCGCGGCCGCTCGGCAGGGACGGGACCCGGAGGAGCTGCCACCGTGGACAGGACGGCCGGCAGGACGCGGTTCCGGCGCTGCGGACGCCCGCCCTTCTCCACCGCGGCCCCGTAGCCCACGAGGTTCGGTTCGCGCTTCGCGGGCTGCTCCTCGCGGACTGCGGGACGGGAGGACACCTCGGCCTCCCCCGTGACCTCCCCCGTGGCCTCGGACGGGACGGCGAAGGAGACGATCGGCGCTCCGACGTCGACCGTGGTGCCGGCGGGCTCGTGCAGCCGCACGACGACGCCGGCGTAGGGCGAGGGCAGCTCCACGACGGCCTTGGCGGTCTCGACGTCGGCGATGATCTGGTTCAGTTCGACGGTGTCGCCCTCGGCGATGTGCCACTGGACGATCTCCGACTCCGTGAGGCCCTCCCCGAGGTCGGGCAGGCGGAACTCGCGGACGATGCTCGACGACGTCGTCGTCACTGTACTGCTCCTTCGGTGGTGGACGCGCTGTCGGGTCCGCTCAGGGAGTTCGGCCGGCGCATTACGCGGTCCACGCCGTCGAGGATCCGGTCGAGGTCCGGCAGGTGGTGGAACTCGAGCTTGGAGTACGGGTACGGGATGTCGAAGCCCGTGACGCGCACCGGGGCGTGCTCGAGGTAGTCGAAGCACCGCTCCGTGATGCTCGCGGCGATCTCGGCACCGAGGCCCCCGGACTGTGCGGCCTCGTGCGTGACGACGAGCCGGCCGGTCTTCCGGACCGACGCCTCGACGGTCGCGAAGTCGATCGGTGCGAGGGACCGGAGGTCGATCAGTTCGATCGAGAGGCCGTCGTCGGACGCGGCGGTCGCGGCGTCGCGGGCCGTGGGAACGAGCGGGCCGTACGTCACGAGCGTGACGTCGGTGCCCTCGGTGACCACGCGGGCGGCGCCCATGTCCGACGACGCCGGGTCGGTCGCCTCGTCCACCTCGCCCTTGACGTGGTAGCGGCGCTTGGGCTCGAAGTACAGGACGGGGTCGTCGCACCGGATGGCCTGCTGGATCATCGTGTAGGCGTCCTGCGGGTTCGAGACGCTGATGACCCGCAGGCCGGAGGTGTGCGTGAAGTAGGCCTCCGGCGATTCCGAGTGGTGCTCCGGCGAGCCGATGCCGCCGCCGAAGGGGACCCGGATGGTGAGGGGCATCCTCACGGCACCCTGGGTCCGGTAGTGCAGCTTGGCGACCTGGCACACGATCTGGTCGAAGGCCGGGTAGATGAAGCCGTCGAACTGGATCTCCACCACGGGACGGTACCCGCGGTAGGCCATGCCGACGGCGGTGCCCATGATGGCGGCCTCGGCCAGTGGGGTGTCGAGGACGCGGTGTGCACCGAAGTCCTTCTGCAGGCCGTCGGTGATGCGGAAGACGCCACCGAGCTTGCCGATGTCCTCCCCCATGAGGACCACCTTGGGGTCCTCGTCCATGGCGCGGCGGAGGCCGGCGTTGATCGCGCGGCCGAAGGTCATCGTGGACATCAGCGGGGTCCTTCCTGGGAGGCCTGGGCGAAGGAGGCCAGGTACCGCTCGTAGTGGTCCTGCTGGCGGTCCAGCCAGGAGTTCGGCTCGCTGTACACGTGCCGGAAGACGTCGGACGGGGCCGGCTCCGGCATCGACAGGCAGCCCTCGCGCAGCTCGGCGGCGACGGCGTCGGCCTTCGCCTTCACGGAGTCGGTGTAGTCGGCGTCGAGCAGGCCGAGCGAGTCCAGCAGGGTCGCGAGCCGCGCCAGCGGGTCACGGGCCGCCCAGTCCTCGAGTTCGTTCGCGTCCCGGTAGCGCGTGGGGTCGTCCGCCGTCGTGTGGGGTCCCATGCGGTAGGTGACCGCCTCGATGAAGGTGGGTCCGCCGCCCGAACGTGCCCGGGCGAGAGCCTCGCGCGTCACGGCGAGGCAGGCCAGGACGTCGTTGCCGTCGACGCGCACGGACGGGATGCCGAAACCGGGGGCACGGCGTGCGATCGGCACGTGCGCCTGCAGCCCCACCGGTTCGGAGATGGCCCAGTGGTTGTTCTGGCAGAAGAACACCACCGGCGCCTGGTAGCTCGCCGCGAAGACCATGGCCTCGTTCACGTCGCCCTGGCTGGTGGCGCCGTCGCCGAAGTAGGTGACGGCGACGGCGTCGGCGCCGTCGTTGAGGATGCCCATCGCATAGCCCGTGGCGTGCAGGGTCTGCGCGCCGATGATGACCTGCGGCGTCGCCATGTTGATGGTGTACGGGTCCCAGCCCGACGAGGCGTTGCCGCGCCACACCCGGAGGAGGTCGGCGAGGTCCACCCCGCGGCAGTAGGCCACGGCGTTCTCGCGGTAACTGGAGAACACGAAGTCGTCGGAGCGCAGGGCCCGGCCGGACCCGATCTGCGCTGCCTCCTGGCCGAGGAGCGGGGGCCAGAGCGCGAGCTCCCCCTGGCGCTGCAGCGCGGTGGCCTCGGCATCGATGCGCCGCACCACCACCATGTCCTCGTAGAGCTTCTGCAGGGCGGGGCCGTCGACGTCGGCCACGAGGTCGTCGTAGTGTCCGTGAGGGTGGCGGACGCCGTGGGGATCGACGAGCTGCACGAGCTCGTCGGCGCCGGGACGGGAGGGGCCGGGGTGCACCGTGCCGCTCGCCCGGTCCGGGGAGGAGCCATCCTGGGTCATTGCACGCAACCTTCGTACTCGCAGGCAACCCTCCATCGATCGATCGATCGGTCGGTCTGGAGGGCTCCGGGCGCCTTTACCCGGAGTGAGTGTGACCCTACTCACAGAGGGCAGGAGGCACAACCGTCAACTCGTTCATTGAGCAGAGTGCACTATTGCGGTGTCATCCGCCGTGTTAGCGTTGCGCACTATGCAACCCCTCGACCTCACCGACACCCGCCTGCTGCAGGCCATGGCCAAGGACCCGCGGCGCACCGTCGTCGCCCTCGCGCAGAAGCTGGGCCTGTCGCGGAACACGGTGCAGGCGAGGATGGCGCAGCTCGAGAAGAAGAGCGTCTTCCTCTCGTTCGAGCGGCGCATCAACACGGTGTCGCTGGGCTATCCATTGACCGCCTTCATCCACGTCCACGTGCAGCAGCAGAAACTGGCGGCGATCACCCGCAGCATCGCCGCCGTCCCCGAAGTGGTGGAGGCGTTCGGCGTGACGGGCCAGGCGGACATCCTCGTCCGGGTGGTCGCGGTCGACGCCGAGGACCTGTTCCGCATCAACGGCAAGATCCTTGCCTGCGAGGGCGTCGAGCGCTGCGACACCTCGCTCGCGATGGGCGAGCTCATCCCGTTCCGGGTGGAACCGCTGCTCGCCCGCGGGCCGCGCACGCCGGCCTGACCCACCGCGCCGCCCGGCCCCACGACCGCCCTACACTCGTCGCATGGACAGACGGGCGCGGGGATCCTATGCCAAGGGCGTCGAGCGGAGGCGCGAGCTGCTCACGGTCGCCGCGGAGGTCTTCGCCGCGGAAGGCTTCGAGGGCACCACCCTGAAGCTCGTGGCCGAGCGTGCCGGCATCCGGGAGGCGACGCTCTTCCACTACTTCAGCGGCAAGCAGGACCTCCTCACGGCGGTCCTCGCCGACCGCGACGAACAGCACGCCGCCGAGCACGGCAGGACGGCCGCGTCGCTCGCCGACCTGCCGCGCGTGGCGGAGCGGAACGCGCAGCACCCCGGGCTGACCGCGCTCTTCGCGGTGGCCTCGGCGACGGCCACACGGCCGGGCCACGCTGCGCGCGACTACTTCCGGAACCGCTACGCGTGGGTGGTGGCGGTGACCGCCGAGGATATCGCGCGTGCACAGGAACGGGGCGAGGTCCGCTCCGACGTCGATCCGGAGGACGCCGCGCGCATCATCATCGGGGTCTTCGACGGCATCCAGCTGCAGTGGCTCTACGACCCGTCGGTCAGCATGCCGGCAACCCTGGCCGCGGTCCTCCGGCTCCTCGAGCCATGACCTCCTCGAGCCGCGACCCGCAGACGGACGAGGCCGCCCCACCGGCAGGTGGAGCGGCCTCGAGCGGTAGGGGAACCCGTCAGTGGTCGGTGGCCTTCTCGGCGCCGACACCGGTGAGCGAGCGGACCTCCATCTCGGCCTGCTTCATCGGATCCTCCTTCGTCCGGGACAGGATGGTGCCCAGCCAGCCGAGGAAGAACGCCAGCGGGATGGACACGATGCCCGGGTTGCTCAGCGGGAACAGGGAGAAATCGGCGCTCTGGATCATCGACTTCTCACCGCCGGAGACGAC
The DNA here is from genome assembly GCF_058269215.1 of Arthrobacter sp. TJ-238. NCBI lineage: Bacteria > Bacillati > Actinomycetota > Actinomycetes > Micrococcales > Micrococcaceae > Arthrobacter > Arthrobacter sp. TJ-238. Next base: position 110,952 of record NZ_JBZCNH010000007.1, read on the forward strand.
GGGCGAGAGCGCGATCAGCAGGATGGCCGAGCCGAGCCCGCCGTACATGCTCCAGATGGCGCCCTGGGTGTTGAAGCGCTTCCAGAACAGGGAGTAGAGGATGGTCGGCAGGTTGGCGCTGGCCGCCACCGCGAAGGCGAGCGCCACGAGGAACGCGACGTTCTGGCCCTGGGCGCCGATGCCGCCGAGGATCGAGAGCAGGCCGATCACGACGACGGTGCGCCGTGCGACCTTGACCTCGCCGTCGGGGTCCACCTTGCCGCGCCGGATGACGCTCGCGTAGATGTCGTGCGCGAACGAGGCCGCCGCCGTGATGGTGAGGCCCGCGACGACCGCGAGGATCGTGGCGAACGCGACGGCGGAGATGAGGCCGAGCAGGATCGACCCGCCGAGCTCGTAGGCCAGGAGCGGGGCCGCCGAGTTGACGCCGCCGGGAGCGGCCGCGATGCGCTCGGCGCCGATCAGGGCGCTCGCGCCGTAGCCGAGTACGAGGGTGAACAGGTAGAACGCGCCGATGAGCCAGATGGCCCAGACCACCGAGCGGCGCGCCTCCTTCGCCGTGGGCACGGTGTAGAAGCGCATGAGGACGTGCGGCAGGGCCGCGGTGCCAAGGACCAGGGCGAGCGCCAGGGACAGGAAGTCGAGGCGCGTGGTGGCGCTGAGGCCGTACTGCAGGCCCGGGCTCGTGATGGCGGCGTTGCCGGAGGTCTCGATGGCCGCGCCGAGCAGAGTGGACAGGTTGAAGTCGTGCAGGGCCAGGACCCAGACCGTCATGATGAACGCGCCCGCGATCAGGAGGCACGCCTTGATGATCTGCACCCAGGTGGTGCCCTTCATGCCGCCGATCAGCACGTACATGATCATGAGGACGCCGACCACCGTGATGACCACGGACTGGCCCACGCGGTCGTTGATCCCGAGGAGGAGCGAGACGAGCCCGCCTGCGCCGGCCATCTGCGCGAGCAGGTAGAAGAAGCAGACCGCGAGGGTGGTGATGGCCGCGGCGATGCGGACCGGCCGCTGCTTGAGGCGGAAGGACAGGACGTCGGCCATGGTGAACTTGCCGGTGTTGCGCAGCAGCTCGGCGACGAGGAGCAGGGCCACCAGCCAGGCGACGAGGAAGCCGATCGAGTACAGGAAGCCGTCGTAGCCGTTGATCGCGATGGCGCCCACGATGCCGAGGAACGATGCCGCGGACAGGTAGTCGCCGGCGATCGCGGTGCCGTTCTGCCCGCCCGTGAAGGAGCGCCCGGCCGCGTAGTAGTCGGCCGCGGTCTTGTTGTTGCGGCTGGCGCGCAGCACGATCACGAGGGTGATCGCGACGAACACGCCGAAGATGGCGATGTTCAGCAGCGGTGAACCGACCGTCGTCGCCTCTGCGGTCTGGAGCGGTACGCGGACGGCCGCGCTGGGAGCGATCACTTGGTTCCTCCTGCGGGGTCGATGAAGGCCTCGGGTGCCGCTTCCTCGAGCTCGTGCCGCAGCTCCGCGGCGATCGGGTCGAGGCGCCGGTTGGCGTAGCTGACGTACCACATGGTGATGGCGAAGGTGCTGACGAACTGCAGCAGCCCGAGGATGATGCCGATGTTGATGTTGCCGAAGACCGGCGTGGCCATGAACTCGTGCGCGTAGTCGGCCAGCAGCACGTAGGCGAAGTACCAGAGCAGGAAGAACACTGCCATGGGGAACACGAAACTGCGGTGGCGCTTGCGCAGTTCCTTGAACTGCTCGGTCTGCTGGACTTCGGTGAAGTCGACGGCAGCACCGGAGCCGGCGGCCGGCTCTACTGGGTGCGAACCCATGGTTCCTCCTTCTTCTCTTGGGAGTCACCCGGGCGCGTTACGGCAGGGACGGCCGCGCAGGAGGGCACGCCGGTGTGACTCCCATCACTGTGCGGCACCGCCGAGGAGGAGACCACCCGCGCCGCGCCGCGCATCGCCGAGCGCGCAGCAGGGTGCGCCGAACGGTCGCCGGGCACGACGAACGGCGCGGTCCCCGGGCGATACGCTGAAGCCATGTTCAGTGCCGCCGTCGACACCGCCCTGGTGTGCGCCGTGGCCGTCCTCACCCTCGCCGTCGTGGCGTCGCTCGGGTTCCGGCTGTCCCGCTCGTACCGTGACCTCGGGTCCGACGCCGACCGGGCCACGTACGCCACGCTCCACACGGCGGCCCTCGCCTCGGAGCACCTGCGGGAGGGTCTGACGCCGTCGGGCGCCTCCCGGGCGAGCCGGCACCTGCGCGGCCTGCTGCGCTGCGACGTGCTGATGATCAGCGACGCCGCCGGCGTGCTCGCCTGGGAGGGCGGGCGCGGCACCCCGCCGGACGTGATGCCGCTCGTGCGGCAGGTCCTCGAGAGCGGGCGCACGCAGATCGTCCGCCGGCAGCGCCTCGACGCGCTCGGCCCGGACCTCGGCGAACTCGTCCTCGCCCCCATCCGGGTGGACGGCCGCGTGGTGGGCACGGTCGGCGCGTTCGCGGGCGACGTCAACGCCGGCCTCGTCCGTGCCACCAATGAACTCGCCGGGTGGGTGTCCACGCAGGTGGAGCTGGCGGAACTGGACTCGTCGCGCCGCCTCCTGGCCGAGGCCGAGGTCCGGGCACTGCGCGCCCAGATCAGCCCGCACTTCATCTACAACTCGCTGAACGCGATCGCGTCCTTCATCAACACCGATCCGCAGCGGGCCAGGGAGCTGGTCGTCGAGTTCGCGGACTTCACCCGCTACTCGTTCCGCCGTCACGGCGACTTCACCACCGTGGCCGAGGAGCTGCGCAGCATCGACCGCTACCTCCTGCTCGAACGCGCACGGTTCGGCGACCGCCTCCGCGTCAGCCTCGAGATCGGTCCCGAGGTCCTCAGCACCGTCATCCCGTTCCTCAGCCTCCAGCCCCTCGTCGAGAACGCGGTGCGGCACGGGCTGGACTCGAAGGACGGCGTCGGGAACATCACGATCACCGCACACGACGTCGGGCCGTTCGCGGAGGTGACCATCGAGGACGACGGCGTCGGGATCGACCCGGACCACCTGCGCTCGGTCCTCGCGGGCCACACCGAGGACGTCCACGTGGGCCTGCGGAACGTCGACTCCCGCCTCCGCCAGGTGTACGGCGACGACCACGGGCTCATCATCGACACCGCGCCCGGCGCCGGCACGCTCATCACCCTGCGCGTGCCCAAGTCGCAGCCCGAGCACCAGGCGTAGGACGCGTAACCTGTAACCCATGGTCAATGTCATCATCGCCGACGATGAGCTCCCCGCAGTCGAGGAGCTGGCCTTCCTGCTCGGCAAGGACGCCCGGATCGGGACCATCCACCGGGCCTCCAGCGGGGCGGACGTGCTCCGGACCCTCGAGCGCCACAGCGTCGACGCCCTCTTCCTCGATATCCACATGCCGGCCCTCTCCGGGCTCGACATCGCCCGCGTGGTCTCCAGGTACAGCCGCCCGCTCGCCGTCGTCTTCGTCACCGCGGACGAGGACCGCGCCCTCGAGGCGTTCGACCTGCGCGCCGTCGACTACCTCCTGAAGCCCGTGCGGACCGCGCGGCTCGCGGAGTCCGTCCGCAGGGTCTGCGAGCTCGCCGAGGGCTCCGGCACGGCACCCGAGGTCATCACCGTGGACCAGGGCGGTGTGAGCCGGATGATCCGGCGTGACGACGTCCTGTACGTCCAGGCCCAGGGCGACTACGCGCGCCTGCACACCGCCGAGGCGAGCTACCTCATCCGCATCCCGCTGAACGACCTCGAGCGCCAGTGGACCGAGGCCGGGTTCCTGCGCACGCACCGCTCCTACCTCGTGTCCATGGACCAGGTGCGGCAGGTCCGGATCGGCGCGGGCCGCGCGAGCCTCTTCGTCGGTGATGCCGAACTGCCGGTCAGCCGGCGGCACCTCCCGGACGTCCGCGAGAAGCTCGAGGCCACGCGCCTCCGCCCGAGCCACTGACGGCCGGCGGACCGGATCCCGGGATGACGGAGGAACAGCCCGCAGTGCCGCGCCGGGTGCGTGTCACGGCGCCCAGGACGGCCGCCCGGGCCACCGGTGCGTCCTTCCCCGTGGCCCGCGAGATGGCCGAGCAGTCGGAGGTGGGGCAGCTGTTCGTCGCGTCCCTCATCAGGTCGCAGCTGCGCCTGGCGCTCGTGGTCGCGGCCGGTTTCCTCGTCATCCTCATCGGCATCCCGGTGCTGCTCGCACTGTTCCCCGCCATCGACGGCGTCACGGTCTTCACCGTACCGGTGCCGTGGCTGCTCCTCGGCCTCGGCATCTACCCCCTCGTCATCGGCTGCGCCGTCCTCTACGTACGCAGCGCCACCCGGAACGAGCGGCGCTTCCAGGACCTCGTCGACGATGACTGAGGGTATGACGTCTGTGCTCGACGACGACCTCCTGCGGCTGAGCCCCGCCATCGGGTACACGGCCCTCGTCCTCGTGGCGCTCAGCACCGTGCTCATCGGCATCTACGGGTTGCGCATCTCGCGGACCACCGGCGACTTCTACGTGGCGTCCCGGACCGTACGCCCGTGGTGGAACGCCTCCGCCATCGGCGGCGAGTACCTCTCCGCCGCCAGCTTCCTCGGCGTGGCCGGGCTGATCCTCATCTCCGGTGTGGACGCCCTGTGGTTCCCGATCGGCTACACGGCCGGCTACCTCATGCTGCTGCTGTTCGTCGCCGCGCCGCTGCGCCGGTCGGGCGCGTACACCATCCCCGACTTCGCCCAGGCGAGGCTCGACTCCCTGCTCGTGCGCCGCGTGACCAGCCTGCTCGTCGTCGTGATCGGCTGGCTGTACATCGTGCCGCAGCTGCACGGCGCGGCATTGACCGTGCGCGTCACCACGGGCCTGCCCGCGTGGGCGGGACCGCTCGCCGTCGTCGTGGTGGTGTGCCTCAGCGTGGTGACCGGAGGCATGCGCTCCATCACGTTCGTGCAGGCATTCCAGTACTGGCTCAAGCTCACGGCCCTCGCCGTCCCCGTGGTCTTCATGCTCGTCCACCTCGGCGACGCCGGCCTGCCGGTCACGGCCGGCGGCAGCGCGTTCACCGCGGACCTGGACACGGCGGCGGACGCCTCCCTGTACGGCACCATCTCGCTCGTCATCGCGCTCCTGTTCGGCACACTCGGACTGCCCCACGTCCTCGTCCGCTTCTACACGAACCCGGACGGTGCCTCGGCGCGCCGGACCACGCTGATCGTGCTCGGGCTCCTGTCGGTGTTCTACCTCTTCCCGACCGTCTACGGGATCCTCGGCCGCATCCACACCCCGGAGCTGGCGGCGGCGGGAGCGGCGGATGCGACGGTGCTCCTGCTGCCCGGGCGCATCCTCGGCGGGGTGACCGGCGATGTCCTGTCCGCCCTCGTGACCGCCGGGGCCTTCGCCGCGTTCCTGTCCACGACGAGCGGTCTCGTGGTGTCGCTCGCCGGGGTGGTCAGCCAGGAATTCTTCCACGGCAGCGTGCGGGGCTTCCGGGCCGCGGCCCTCCTGTCCGCGGCGGTCCCCCTCGGCATCGCACTGCTGACCGACAGCCTCGCGCTGGCCGGGAGCGTGGGCTCCGTCTTCGCCTTCACGGCCTCGACCATCTGCCCGCTGCTGCTCCTCGGCATCTGGTGGCGGGGGCTCACGGACGCCGGTGCCATCGCGGGCATGCTGGCCGGCGCCCTCTCGTGCGGCGGGGCGATCGCCATGGCGGCCGTGACGGGTGCGGGCGACCAGTGGGTATGGCTGAGCCAGCCCGCCCTGTGGACGGTGCCGACGGCATTCCTCACCATGGTGCTGGTCTCGCGGGCGACGGCGGGGCGGCGGCCGGCGTCGACGTCGCGCGTCCTCGCGCGGCTGCACACCCCCGAGCCGCGGTAGGGCCTATCGGTGCGTCAGTCGATGCCCGCCATGAGTTCCACCACGTGGTCCAGGAACACGTCCACCTGGTTCTCCTCGTACCCGTCGGCTCCCCGCGCCTCCCGGAACACGGCCCGGCGCACCACGTCGACGCTCAGGGGCACCTCGTGCTCCAGGTAGCGCAGGAGTTCGTCGCACAGCCGGTCGACGTCCTCGACGTCGTAGCTGGGGGTGTCCTGCTTCGCGGGGCGCCGGAACCGCTCCCCCGCCGGGCGGTGGAGCCGTTTACGGAGGACGGCGGCCGAGCGGCCGACCTGCCGCAGCCACGCGTCCTCGCCCTGCGTCCGGATCAGGTGGTCGCGTTCCCGCACCGCGAAGACGTCCTCGAGGCGGTCCAGCGCCGCGTCGACGGCCTGGGGTTCGTAGCCGCCCTTGGCGGGATCGAACGCCATGGCGCGGACGTCCTTGCTGGTGATGGCGCTGTCCGGGTCGTCCGCGTTGTAGTACCCGCGGGCCTTGGTCAGGAACCGGTCCACCTGGCGCGTGTTGTAGCCGAACTCGGTGCGTCCGACGCGCGCGAACGGAGAACTGCCCGGGCGAGCGACATGCATCGTATTTCTGTCCTTCGTGATCAGACCCTCGTGAGACCGGGCGCCGGCAACTCCGGCATGCCCTCTGACCTGCGGTTACAGCAAGCCCGGAACCAATGTAGCGGACAGCAGGTACGCCATCGGGGAGGCGAAGACGATCGAGTCGAGGCGGTCCATCACCCCGCCGTGGCCGGGCAGGAGGTTGCCCATGTCCTTGACGCCGAGTTCCCGCTTGATCATCGACTCGGCGAGGTCCCCGGCGGTCGCCGAGGCGACGATGACGACTGCGAGAACGAGGCCCACCCAGAGGGGCTGTCCCATGAGGAGGACGGAGCAGAGCCCGCCGACGACGACCGCACCGCCGATGGACCCGCCGAAGCCCTCCCACGACTTCTTGGGGCTGATCTTGGGGGCCATCGCGTGCTTGCCGAAGAACGCACCGATCAGGTACCCGAACGTATCGTTGGCGACGACGAGCAGCAGGAGCGTGGCGATGACGAGGAAGCCGCCCTCTGCGCGCATGAGGATCATCGCGAAGCTCAGCATGAACGGCACCCACAGCAGCGTGAACGTCCCGGCCATGAGGCTCTTGCCGGCGTCGGGGGCGGGATCGACCGTGCGCCAGATGAACAGGGCGAGGACGGACAGGACGGTGGCGGCGGCGAGCCCCTCGCCACCGCCGAAGTAGGCGGCGAACGGGAGCACGAGCGTCCCGGCGAGGGTGGGCACGAGCGGCGCGTGGATGCGTCGGAGCTCGAGGGCGCGGCAGATCTCCCACACGCCGACGAGGGCGAACAGGGTGACGATGCCGACGAAGACCACCGGGAAGAACATCAGGCCCACCAGGGTGGGGATCAGGAGCGCCGCCCCGACGCCGATCGCGGCCGGCAGGTTGCGGCCCGCACGCGATGCCTGCCCGGGAGTTCTGGGCCGGCGCCGGCGGCGGAGCAGCCTGTGGCCCGAGAGGCGTGCGGCACGAAGTGCCCTGCGGGAGCCGGGCGCCGGTTCGGCGGGCGCGCCGCCGGGTGCGACGGCGACGCGGCCGTTGTGTGGTCCGGCGTCCGTCCCGGCATCTGTCCCGGCGTCGGGTCCGGTCGCCGGTCCGACGCCGGGAGGATCGTGGTCAGCCATCAGACCTCGAGCAGCTCCGCTTCCTTGCGCTTCAACAGCTCGTCGATGAGGTCCACGCGGGACTTCGTCAGGGCGTCGAGCTCCTTCTCGGCCCGCGAGCCCTCATCCTCACCGGCGTCGCCGTCCTTGACGGCCTTGTCGATGCCGTCCTTCGCCTTGCGGCGGACGTTGCGGACGGAGATCTTCGCGTCCTCCGCCTTGGTCTTCACGAGCTTCACGTATTCCTTGCGGCGCTCCTGCGTCAGCTCGGGCAGGACCACGCGGATCACGTTGCCGTCGTTGGAGGGGTTCGCGCCGAGGTCGGAGTCGCGCAGGGCCCGTTCGATGTCGTTCAGCGCCGTGCGGTCGAACGGGGTGATGAGCAGCGTCCGCGCCTCCGGGTTCTGGAACGAGGCCAGCTGCTGCAGCGGGGTGGGGGCGCCGTAGTACATCACCACCACCTTCGAGAACAGGGACGCGTTGGCGCGGCCCGTGCGGACCGTCGCGAAATCGTCCTTTGCAACCTCCACGGCCTTGTCCATCTTGTCGGTGGCTTCCAGCAAGGTCTCTTCGATCACAATGTGCTCCTTCGCTCCGCAGTCGGCTGCACGGCAACCGTTCCAGTGTTCAATCCTAGTTCAAGGGGGCGCCCCGTCCGGGCGCGGGCCGGGCGGCGTTGCCCCGCCCGTCGGGACCGGCTAGGCGTACCGCTAGGCCGAGACGACGGTCCCGAGCTTCTCGCCGCGGATGGCCCGCGTGACGTTGCCCTCACCCTCCATGCCGAACACCACCATGGTCAGGTTGTTGTCCTTGCACATGGTCATGGCGGTCTGGTCCATGACCCGGATGTCGCGGCGCAGGGCCTCGTCGTAGGAGAGCGTATCGAGCTTCTCCGCCGTCGGGTCCTTGTGGGGGTCGGCGGTGTAGACGCCGTCCACGCCGCTCTTCGCCATGAGGACCTCGTCCGCGTGCACCTCGAGGGCACGCTGCGCGGCGACGGTGTCGGTCGAGAAGTACGGCAGGCCGGCGCCGGCACCGAAGATGACCACGCGGCCCTTCTCGAGGTGGCGGATGGCGCGCCGCGGGATGTACGCCTCGGCCACCTGCCCCATCGTGATGGCGCTCTGCACGCGCGTCTCGACGCCCGCCTGCTCGAGGAAGTCCTGCAGCGCCAGGCAGTTCATGACGGTGCCGAGCATGCCCATGTAGTCGGCACGCGAGCGGTCCATGCCGCTCTGCGAGAGTTCGGCACCGCGGAAGAAGTTGCCGCCCCCGACCACGATGGCCACCTCCACGTCGCCGACCGTCGCCGCGATCTGCTTCGACACGGAGCGGACGGTCTCGGGGTCGACGCCCAGCTTGCCACCGCCGAACACCTCGCCGGAGAGCTTGAGGAGGACCCGGCGCCGGCGCCCGGTACCATCCGTCGCAGCAGTCGAAGTGGTGTCCATGAGGTGCCTCCCGGGCATAGAACTGGGGCCGGTCCGGAGCGGACGGCCGGGGGTGCGAGCGGTGGGAATGTTGCCGGACCCGTTACAGGATACGGCGCGCCTCCCCGGCGCAGGGAAGGGCGGCCACCTGTCAGGCGGCCGCCCTTCACATTCGTGCTACGGAACAGGTCCGGCGCCTAGGCTCCGACGCGGAAGCGGGCGAAGGCCGTGGCCTTGGCGCCTGCATCGGTGAGGACCGTGGCGACGGACTTCTTGGCGTCCTTGGCGAAGGCCTGATCGAGCAGGACACCCTCCTTGAAGAAGCCGGTCAGGCGTCCCTCGACGATCTTCGCCAGGGCCTGCTCGGGCTTGCCCTCGGCGCGCGCGGTCTCGTCGGCGATGCGGCGCTCCGACTCGACGAGCTCGGCGGGGACGTCCTCGCGGGTCAGGTAGGTGGGCGAGTACGCGGCGATGTGCACGGCGACGTCGTGTGCGGCCTCGACGGCGGTGTCACCGGAACCCTCGACGGCGAAGAGCACGCCGACCTGGGCGGGGAGGTCCTTGGACGTCTTGTGCAGGTAGGCGTCGACGATCTGGCCCTCGACGCGCGCGATGCGACGGACGTCGACCTTCTCGCCGAGCAGCGCACCGGCTTCGATGACGTGCTCGGAGACGGGCTTGCCCTCGAGCTCGAACGCCAGGAGGCTCTCGACGTCCGAGGCACCGGACTCGATGGCCGCGGCGAGCACCTTGTTGGAGAAGTCGATGAAGGGGCCGGCCTTCGCGACGAAGTCGGTCTCGCAGTTGACCTCGACCATGACGCCGACGGTGCCGTCGACGCGTGCGGCCACGAGGCCTTCGGCCGTCGAACGGCCTTCGCGCTTCGTCGCGCCCTTGAGGCCCTTGATACGGATCAGTTCGAGGGCCTTGTCGGCGTCGCCGTTGGCTTCGTCGAGGGCCTTCTTGACGTCCATCATGCCGGCGCCCGTGCGCTCGCGCAGGGCCTTGATGTCAGCGGCAGTGAAATTTGCCATACGAACTCCTAAGTTGATGTGGATCTACGACAAGCATCCGTGGGCCGGGGCCCGCGGTACGGACGTCCGCGATGAACATCCGCGGAACATGCGTAAGGGGCGTGGTTTCACCCACACCCCTTACGCACCGGGAACTACTTGGTGTCGTCTGCTGCGGCTTCGGTGACGGGAGCCACTGCTTCGGGGACTTCCTCGGCGATCGGCGCCTGCAGGCCTGCAGGGGCTTCGTCGACGGCGGGGGCTGCCGCCTCGGGGGCGGCGGTCTCGGCCTCGGGTGCCGCGGCCGCCTCGGGAGCGGTCGCGTCGTCGGCGTTGCCCTGGAGCAGCTCGCGCTCCCACTCGGCCATGGGCTCCTCCGCTGCTGCCGCGTCGTTGTTGCCGGAGCGGTTGTGGCGGGCGACGAGGCCCTCGGCCACGGCGTCCGCGATGACGCGGGTGAGGAGGTTGACGGCGCGGATGGCGTCGTCGTTGCCCGGGATCGGGAAGTCGACCTCGTCGGGATCGCAGTTGGTGTCCAGGATCGCGACGACGGGGATGCCCAGCTTTTTCGCCTCGTCGATGGCGAGGTGTTCCTTCTTGGTATCGACGACCCAGACGACCGAGGGAGCCTTGGTCAGGTTGCGGATACCGCCGAGGTTGCTCTGCAGCTTGGTGAGCTCACGCTTGAGGAGCAGGAGCTCCTTCTTGGTGTGGCCCGAGCCGGCGACGTCGTCGAAGTCGATCTCCTCGAGTTCCTTCATGCGCTGGATGCGCTTGGAGACCGTCTGGAAGTTGGTGAGCATGCCACCGAGCCAGCGCTGGTTGACGTAGGGCTGGCCGACGCGGGTCGCCTGGTCGGCGATCGCTTCCTGGGCCTGCTTCTTCGTACCGACGAAGAGGACGGTCCCGCCGTGGGCGACGGTGGCCTTGACGAACTCGTGCGCGCGGTCGATGTAGCCCAGCGACTGCTGGAGATCGATGATGTAGATGCCGTTGCGCTCGGTGAAGATGAAGCGCTTCATCTTCGGGTTCCAACGGCGGGTCTGGTGACCGAAGTGGACGCCGCTGTCGAGCAGCTGGCGCATGGTTACGACTGGCATGTTCTGCCTTTCTTTCAGCTTCGGCTCGGGCGCAGCGCGCCGCCTGAAGCTTGTTGACGGTTGTCTCGGTACCGGCCGGGGTGGCCGGTACGTCCTGGTGCCTGGTCGTCATCGTGACATCTCGTCATCGTGACATCCCCTCCCGTACCGGTTGTCACCGGACCGCGGGGAGGGCATTCCGGCGTTCTTCGGGAACACCGGATCGCGGGCACGCGTAGTCAGCCTGCAGTTCCCGGCCCGCGTCGGCGCCAGGGGCACCGCGTGGAGGGAGCAGCAGACTGCTCGGTCAAGTGTACTACAGGGGCGGTGCACGGTCCGTCGGGCCCTTGTCCACATAGCCCCGCTCGGGCGCCCTGCCGCGCGCGGGAGCGGCAGGATTGCCGCATGCATACGTCCGCCCCGCCGGTGCCGCACTCCCCCGGCCGTCCGAGGTGCCCGGGAGGTGGTTCCGGGGCCCGTCGCGGTGCACTGCGGGGGGTCCTGCCCGCCGTCGTCCTGGCCGTCGTCGTGCTCGTCGCGGGAGCCGGTGGATCGCAGGGCCAGGAGCCTGCCGCCCGGACCCCGGGGTTCGTCCCCGAGTGGTCGTGGCCGCTGGCGCCCGCCCCGACGGTCCTCCGCCCCTTCGAGAAGCCTCCACGACCGTGGCAGCGCGGCCACCGCGGCGTGGACCTGGCCGGCGCAGCGCCCGCCGCCGTGCTGAGCCCCGCGGAAGGTGTCGTGTCCTTCGCCGGCACGGTGGTGGACCGGGGCGTGCTGTCGATCGACCACGGAGGTGGGCGGGTCAGCAGCTTCGAACCGGTCACGACCGACCTGGTGAGGGGTCAGCGCGTCAGCGGCGGGCAGGCGGTGGCGACGCTCGACGGTGTCGGCCCCGGCGCCCCGCGTGGCCACTGCCGGGGCTGCCTCCACTGGGGTGTGCGCGTTGACGGCGAGTACGTGGACCCACTGTCGTTCGTGACGGACCGGCGCCCCTCGGTCCTGCTGCCGCTCGGGGACTGAGGCTGGAGCCCGGGCCCTAGACGAAGGCGGCGATTCCCGTGATCGACCTGCCGGCCACGAGCGTGTTGATCTCCTGCGTGCCCTCGTAGGAGTACACGGCCTCGGCGTCGGAGAAGATCTTCGCCATCTCGTAGTCGGCGACGATCCCGTTGCCGCCGAGGATGTTGCGTCCTGCGGCGACGCTCTCGCGCATGCGTGCCGTGGTGAAGGCCTTGGCGAGGGCGGACTGCTCGTCCTTGGCCTTGCCCGCGTCCTCGAGCTGGGACAGGCGCACCATCAGGCCCATGGAGCTCATCGCGTTGCCGAGGATCTGGACGAGCTGCTGCTGGACGAGCTGGAAGCTGGCGATCGGCCGGCCGAACTGCTCGCGCTCCACGGCGTAGCGGCGGGCGACGTCGAACGCCGCGAGCTGCTGACCCACGGCCTGCCATCCGACGGCGAGGCGGGTGACCTTCAGGACCTTGTTGGTGTCGCGGAAGCTGTTGGCACCCTTGAGGTGGAAGTCGTCGGACACGACCACGTCGTCGAGGACGATGTCCGCGTTCTCCACGGTGCGCAGGGCGATCTTGTTCTCGATCTTCGTCGACGAGAAGCCCGGGGTGGCGGTGTCCACGAGGAACCCCTTGACCTGGTTGTCCTCGAGGTCCCTCGCGTAGACGACCACCCAGTCGGAGAAGGTGGCGTTGCCGATCCAGCGCTTGGCGCCGTTGAGGACCCACGAATTCCCGTCGCGCCGCGCGGTGGTCCGCGTGCCGCCGGCCACGTCGGATCCGCCGAGCGGCTCGGTGAGGCCGAACGCCCCGATCTTCTTCATCGCATAGATGTCCGGCAGCCACTCCTCCTGCTGCTCCTTCGACGCGAGTGCCTCGATCGAGCCCGTGAACAGGCCGTCGTGCACGCCCATGAACGTGGCGATCGAGGTGTCCGCGCGGGTGAACTCGGCGTGCATGATGCCGGCGAAGAGGTTCGAGTAGCCCTGGCGGTGGACCGGGCTCATGGGATCGAGCTCGGCGATCTTCGGAATCAGGTCCTGGGGGAAGACGCCCTTGTTCCACCAGTCGACGGCGTTCGGGCGGACCTCGCGGATGAGCCAGGAGCGGATCTCCTCGAGCCGGGAGCGCTCCTTGTCGGACAGGAGCTCCTCGAAAGCGTAGAAGTCACCGTCGGCGTAGGGCAGGTTGTTCACATCGATCGACGTCTTGCTCATCGGAATTCCTTCGCTCCGGTCGTCGGCGACCGGAATCTCACTCGAACGGGCGGGCCATGAGGCGGACGCTTCCAGCGCTCCGGACACCATGTTACCCGCCAGTAACTTAGGGCGCCAGTAGGGGTCCGGCGAAGTGCGCCCGCCCGACAGCAGGACCGCGCCACCTCGAGGAGGTGACGCGGTCCGGTGGCGGGCAGTAGGGCTGCTGGGGCTTGAACCCAGGACAAACGGATTATGAGTCCGCTGCTCTAACCAGCTGAGCTACAGCCCCCAGGGGCATGCGCCCCGGTGCACCGGCTCCGGGACATACCCGGCCGGCGCAGGTCCCATTGTATGCGGACCTACCCGGCGGTTCCGCCGGCCGGGACGGTCGTGAGGCCGGCGGCGACGTCGCTCGGGGACAGCGTCCCGTAGTACAGGCCCTCGAAGATCTCGAGGGTCGTGGTGATGTCGTGCCGCCCCACCATGGCCCGGCTGGCGGCGCCCATCCTCTGCTGGTCCTCGCGCGGCAGCTCGAGGATCTGCGTGATCCGGGAACCGAGTTCCTCGGCGTCGCCCGGCGTGAACAGGTAGCCGTTCTCGCCGTCGGACACCAGGTGCGGCAGCGCCATGGCATCGGCCAGCAGCACCGGCGTCGAGGCGGACATCGCCTCGAGGGTGACGAGCGACTGGAGCTCGGCGGTGCCGGGCTGGCAGAACAGGGAGGCGCGGATGTAGCTCCTGCGCAGCTCGTCGTCGTCGATCAGCCCGCGGAAGGTGACACGGTCCGCGATGCCCAGGCGCGCGGCCTGCGCCTGCAGGGCCGGCTTCACCTCGCCGCCTCCGACGATCTCGAGGTGGACGCGCAGGTGCTCGGGCGTTCTGGCCACGGCGTCGATGAGCACGTCCACGTGCTTCTCCTCGGCCAGGCGACCGACGAACAGGACCGTAGGGTGCTCGTGGGGCTCGATCACCTCACCGGGTTCCACCTCGTACGCGGCGGAGTCGATCCCGTTGGACACGGGCAGCACCTCGGCCAGGAAGGCGTGGTCGCGCATGGCCTTGGCCGCGAGGGGCGTGGGGGTGGTGACGGCGGCGGCCTTGCCCATCACCTTGCCCATGTCCTTCCAGGAGTTCCGGGCGATGACCTTCTTGAACCATGCGGGGAACGGCAGGAAGGGGTTGATGTTCTCGGGCATGAAGTGGTTGGTGGCCACCACGCGGATACCGCGCCGCACCGCCTCGTAGAGCGTGTACTCCCCCACCATGTAGTGGCACTGGATGTGCACGACGTCGGGCTGCACGCGGTCGAACAGCAGGCTGATGTCACGCCGGATCTCCCACGGGTAGCAGATGCGCCAGTAGTCGTGGGTCGGCACGCTGTGCGAGCGGAGGCGGTGTACCGTCCAGTCGCCGCCGGGCTCCGTGAAGCTCCTGCCGTTGGAGGCGCGGGGCGCGAGGACGTGGACGTCGTGGCCGCGCCCGTTCATGCCCTTCGCCAGCCGGTACCCGAACTGGGCCGCTCCGTTCACGTTGGGCGGGTAGGTGTCCGCGGCGATCAGGATGGTCAGGGGCTTGGAATCAGCCGGGTGGCTCACGCGAAAATCCCTACGTCGGTGTGCTGGACGGAACTGGAGCGGGTAGGTCAGCGCTGCCGCTTCAGGACATCGGGGTGATGGCGCGACAGGGCAACGACACCCACAATAGCAACGAGCGCCGCAGCCCCCATGCCCAGCGCCGTCACGGTCCGGACATCGGGCTGGAGTTCGTCGAGGATGGTGATGCCCACCGCGATGCCGACGATGGGGTCGATGACAGTCAGACCCGCGATGACGAGATCCGGCGGACCCGTGGCGTAGGCGCTCTGCACGAACCAGGACCCGAGGCCGGCGGCCGCGACCAGTGCCACCAGGGTCAGCACCGGGACGTTCAGCAGGAACCGGCCGTTCGGGTCCAGCAGGTGGCCTGCGACGATCTTCGTGAGGACGGCCACGAAACCGAAGAGGACGCCGGCTCCGAGGATGTACGCGAAGGCGTTGAGGCGGTGCCGTCCGACCACGGCCAGGGATCCGAACACCACGACGGCGACACCGAGCAGGAGCACCACGGAGAGTTCCTGGGCGCGGTCGACGGCGTGGTTCTCCCGGGTCACGTTCACCGCGAGGAGCACGAAGAGCGCGCTGCCCGCGACGCACGCGGTGATGGCCGCGACGGTGGGACGGTTGATCCTGATGCCCTGGTCCCGCGAGTTCACGATCGTGGTGATCACCAGGGCGATCGCGCCGATGGGCTGCACCACCGTCAGGCTCGCCAGCGACAGGGCCACCACGTTCAGTGCCATCCCGGTGCCGAGCAGGACGAGTCCGAACAGCCACCGGGGGTTGGCGAGGAGGCGCGTGAGCCCGGACGAGGAGAGGGCCAGCCCGCCGGTGTTCGCGCGCACGGCGCTGCCCTGGCGCTGCGCTCCGAACGCGAGGAAGACGGCGCCGAGCAGCGCCAGCGCGATCGCTAGGACGGGCACGACTGCTGCTCGGCCCGCTCCAGCCTGTACCTGAGGTGTGCCGCCCTGAAGTAGGCGCAGAACGCGACGAGGTGCAGGACGCACCCGGCCGCGAGCAGCCCCTGGGCGACGACGAGGATCCAGTCCTGGCCGAAGCCCTCCACCCGGTGCAGCAGGAGCAGCGGCGCCCCGACGAGCAGCAGCGCGGTGCGGATCTTGCCGACCGTGATGACAGGGAGGTGCAGTGGTCCGCGGAAGAGGACGAGCGCGTTGACGATGAGGATGATGTCCGGGACCACGATGGTCCATACGAACCAGGCCGGCGCGATGCCGTCGATGACGAAGACGACGGCCACCACGATCATCGCCGTCCGGTCGGCGAGCGGGTCGAGCCACTTCCCCACGGTCGACACCTGGTGGAGTCTGCGGGCGACGAATCCGTCCACCCAGTCAGTGGAGCCGACGACCACGAGCACGAGGACCGCGGCCCCGTACCGCTGCTGCCTGACGAACCAGACGAACAGGGGGACGCCGAGGAACCGGACGATCGTGATGAGGTTCGGGAGGGTCCATGCCGTCGCGAGTTCAGTGCCCTCGCTGCCGGTCCGTGCTCCCGCGCCGATCGATCTCATCACCCGTGCCTCCCCACCCCATTATGCAGGCAGGCGTCCGCTCCCCCGTGCCATCCGCAGCGGCGTGCGGGGATGGGTGACGGGTGAGCGGCCGCCTGGGCTGCCGACGGACCTCGGGTCCTACTTGCTGAGCAGCCTGCGCAGCATCACGAGCATCGCGGCGACGGACGCGGCGAGGACGCTCAGCGGCTTCCACCGGTCGGCGAGGGTCGTGTTGAGGGGGACGTCGCGTCGGACGGCGACCGCGGCGACCCTGGCGCCGTCCTTCGAGCCGGCCGGCTGCGAGCCGCCCTCCGCGGAGCGGTGCCGGGCCTTGCCCAGCCGCGACTTGACGTCCGCGCGGGCCCCGAGTGAATCGCGGGCCTCCGCGATGTGCGTGCGGCGCTCTCCGGAGCGGTTCCGCAGCTCCTCGTACGACGGCGTGGGCTCCTTGGGCCTGGTGTCCTTCGCGTCGTCGTCCTTGCGGTCCTTGTCCGGCTTCGGCTTCTTGACGTCGAGCGTGGCCGGGTCGAAGCTGCGGCCCTCCTTCAGCACGCCGAGGTCGTAGCGGATGCCACGGATGGCGTCCTCGGGGACCAGGGGGAGCTGCTTCTTGAGGCGGGAGACACCGATCAGTGCGAGGACGCCGGCGATCACGAGGAAGAGCAGGGCGACCAGCAGTGCCGCAAGCCAGGCCGGCATGAGCTCGGCGAGCCCCATGATGGCTGCGACGATGAGGGCCACGGCGAAGAACAGCACGAAGACCAGCGCGACGACGAGGAAGGCGGCCGCGATGCCGGCCTTGATCCCCTTCTGTTTCATCTGCTCGACGGCGATCGAGAATTCGTCGCTGATCTGGCGCGGCGTCAGGCGCGCCAGGAGCCTGACGAGTCCAAACAGCGACAGCGAGCCCGTGGACCGCTTGCCGCGCGTACTAGCCGAGCTGTTCATAGGCCCTGCCTCCATTCGTGAGTGTGTTGCTGGACATTGGCTGAACCAAAATTACCACCGGGCGCGCGCCCGGTTTCCGCGCAGTGGATGCAGCGCCTCCGGGGGCCGTGGACGGTCCGGATGGGGTAGGGCGCAGGCGCCTTCCCTCACGCGGTGGAGAGCTCCGCGTTGTCCTCGAGGTCCTTGCCCGCGAACTCGGGGAGGCGGGTGCGGACGAAGACGAAGGACAGGACGGCGAAGACGGTGAACGCCGCGTACATGACCCAGAGGCCGAAGTTCGCACTGACCCACGGGAACGTCAGAGTGACGATGAAGTTGAACACCCAGTTCACCATCGTGGCCACGCCGAGGGCGATCGACCGGATGCGGTTGGGGAACATCTCGCCGAGGGTCACCCACATGACGGGACCCCAGGTGGCGGCGAAGAAGATGACGAAGAGGTTCGCGCCGACGAGCGCGATGGGACCCCACGCGCCCGGGAGCGTGATCTCCTCCCCCGTGCCCTGCGCCTGCAGGAAGGCGAGCGTCGCGGCGAGCAGGCCGACGGTCATGCCGACCGACCCGATGAGGAGCAGTCGACGGCGTCCCACGCGGTCGACGAAGAAGATGGCGACGAAGGTCATTGCGACGTTGATGATCGAGGTGATCACCGACGTCGTGAAGGAATCGCTCTCGCTGAAGCCCACGGACTTCCACAGGGTCGTGGAGTAGTAGAAGATCGCGTTGATGCCGACCAGCTGCTGCAGTGCGGCGATCGCCATGCCGACCCACAGGATGGGCTGCAGTCCGAACGCGGGTCCGCGCAGGTCGCGGTAGCTCGCGCGGTCCTCGCGCTCGAAGCTCTCCCGGATCTGTCCGATCTTGCCCTCGGTGTCCCGCACGCCCGAGACGCGTGAGAGGACGCGCGCGGCCTCGGCGTCGCGGCCCGCCCGGATGAGGAACTGCGGGGACTCCGGGATGACGAGCGCGAGGATCCCGTAGACGACGGCGGGGACCACGCCGACCAGGAGCATCCAGCGCCACGCGGCCAGGCCCCACCAGAGCTCGCCATCGGCGCCCCCGGCAGCGCTGGCGAGAGAGGCATCGGAGAGGAGTGCGGCGAAGATGCCGACCGTGATGGCCAGCTGCTGCACGGACGCGAGGCCGCCTCGCCACTTGGACGGTGCGATCTCCGCGATGTAGCCGGGGACGATCACGGAGGCGATGCCGATGGCGAGCCCGCCGACGAGCCGCCAGGCCATGAGGTCCCACTCGGAGAAGGCGTAGCCCGACCCCGCGGAGTTGATGGCGAACAGGAACGCGGCCGCGACCATGACCTTCTTGCGGCCCCACCGGTCGGCCAGCCCGCCGGCGAACCAGGCGCCCGCCGCACAGCCCAGCAGGGTGATGGCGACGGTGAAGCCGAGGATGCTCGGGCCGAGGTCGAACTCGCCCTGGATGGAATCGACCGCCCCATTGATGACGGCGGTGTCGAACCCGAACAGCAGGCCTCCGACGGCGGCTGCGACCGTGATCCCGATGACCCGCGCCATGTGCTTCGGTGACTGCTCTGCTTCTGGCTCGGTGCCGTTCCCGCTCATATTCCGTTCTCCCTGCTCGTTCCGTATCCCATCACCCTACGTCAGTCCGAAGCACGCTTAGCAGCTCCGATCCGCGGCCGGTCGGGGTTTACCGTGGGTGCCAAGGGTTGACGGGGGCCATAGGATGAAAGCACCATTGATTCGCCCCAGCAACCATATTGTCCTCCGTGACAACCTGTTGCCCCGTGGAAGCCGCTCCGCCGTCGTCGCCGGGCCGCCGCGGTCGATGCCGCTCCGTCCCCGTTCCAGCCCGCTCTGTTAGGCCGCATCTTGAGTACCCTCACCCATCCCGGCGACACCCTCTCCCGTCGCGAGAAGATCATCTACGTCTTCATCCTCGGCACCCTCACGGCCCTCGGCCCGTTCACGATCGATCTGTACCTCCCGGCGTTCCCCGCGCTGCAGTCGGATCTCGGCGTCTCCGAGGCCGCCGTGCAGCTGACGCTCACGGGCACCATCATCGGCTTCGCGGCCGGGCAGCTGCTCGTCGGCCCGCTCAGCGACAAGATCGGCCGCCGCCTGCCCCTCATCCTCGCGACCA
Source organism: Arthrobacter sp. TJ-238 (assembly GCF_058269215.1). Classification (NCBI taxonomy): domain Bacteria; kingdom Bacillati; phylum Actinomycetota; class Actinomycetes; order Micrococcales; family Micrococcaceae; genus Arthrobacter; species Arthrobacter sp. TJ-238. The sequence goes on from NZ_JBZCNH010000007.1 coordinate 130,389, forward strand.
CCCTGCACGTGGGCGCCTCGATCGGCGCGGCCTCCTCCGACGACATCAACGCGCTCATGGTGTTCCGCGTCCTCCAGGGCATCGGCGCGGCGGGAGGGGGCGTGGTGGCGATGGCCATGGTCCGTGACCTCTTCGGCGGGTACACCCTCGTGCGCATGCTCTCCTACATGGCACTCGTCAACGGCATGGCGCCCATCTTCGCCCCGGTGATCGGTTCGCAGCTGCTGCTGCTCTTCCCCTGGCCGGGCATCTTCTGGTTCCTCGCCTGCTACGGCGTGCTGGTGATCGTCGCCGTGAGCCTGTTCATCATCGAGACCCTGCCGAAGGAGAACCGCCACCGCTCCGGGCTGACCGTCGGCCAGCGGTACCGCGCGGTGCTGGGCGACAGGATCTTCATCGGCATCCTGCTGGTGGGCGGCATGAACTTCTCCGGGCTGTTCTCCTACCTGTCGGCGTCGCCGTTCCTCTTCCAGGGCCCGTACGGGCTGAACGAGCAGCAGTACGGGCTGCTCTTCGCGATCAACTCCCTCGGCATCGTGGCCGGTGTGCAGATCAGCTCCCGGGTGCTCCGCCGGATGGGGCCGCAGTGGGTGATCGCGACGGCGACCGTCGTCCAGCTCGTCATGGCCATGCTCATCCTGGCCTTCGACCAGCTGGGCCTCGGTTTCTGGGGGACGGCGATCCCCCTGTGGTTCTACATCATGGCCACGGGCTTCATCTTCCCGTGCGTGCAGGTACTGGCGCTCATCAACAACGGGGCGCAGGCGGGGACCGCCGCATCGCTGCTCGGCGCGGTGACGTTCGGGACCGCGGGCATCATCTCCCCGCTCGTGGGCCTGCTGGGCGACGGGATCGAGTCCGCCACCCCCATGGCGCTCGTCATGGCCGCGTGCATCGCCCTGGGCGTGGTGTTCCTGTGGACGGTGGTCCGGCCGCGGACGGTGCCCGCCCTGCAGTAGCGCGGGCACCGGCGGAGCGGCGGAGCGGCGGAACCGCGGAGCGGGCCGGCGGAACCGCCGAACGGGCCGAGCGGTTTCGCCCAGGCGGACGCGAGCAGGTCCGCTCAGGCGGCGGCGGGCTCCGACCCGGCGGGCAGCGCCTCCGCCGCCCTCGCGATGTTGCGTGCCATCGCCGAGAAGATGAACCCGTGGAACGGCAGCACCGCGAGCCAGTAGAGCCTCCCGGACAGGCCGTGCGGGAAGAAGACCGCCCGCTGGTAGTAGGAGCTCCCCGAGCCGTCCGGCTCCACACGGAACTCCAGCCACGCGCGGCCCGGCACCTTCATCTCCGCGCGGAGCCGCAGGCGCTCCCCGCGGACGAGTTCCTCCACCCGCCAGAAGTCGAGGGCCTCCCCCGTCAGGAGTTCCTTCGCGTCCCGCCGTCCGCGGCGCAGCCCCACGCCGCCCGCGAGCTTGTCCATCCACCCGCGGGCAGCCCACCCGACGGGCCAGGAATACCAGCCGTTCTCCCCGCCGATACCCTCGACGACGGTCCACAGCTTCTCGGGCGACGCCGTCGAGCTGTAGGTCTGGACGTCCGTGAAGACGGTGTGGCCCGCCCACTGGGGGTCCGAGGGCAGCGGGTCGGCCTCGGAGGCGAGTTGCGACGCTCCGGCCCAGCTGGTCTCCACCTCTCCCCCGCGCATCTTTCCGAGCGCGAGGTCCACGGCCCGCCGGTACCCGGTCAGCCCGCCGTCCGGCATCGCGATGTACTGGTCGATGTCGTGTTCGGACGGCACGGCGTCGTGCTGCAGCGACTCGATGAGCGGCATGGCCATGGCCCGCGGGATGGGCGTGACCAGATTCACCCAGTGGCCCGCGAGGCGCGGCGTGAGGACCGGCAGGGCGAGGATCTTGCGGCGCGGGAGTCCGGCGGCCTCGGCGTACTGGTTCATCATCTCGGCGTAGGTGAGCACCTCGCGCGACCCGATGTCGAAGGTCCGGTTCAGGCCCTCCGGGAGGTCGAGGGCCGCGACGAGGTAGTGGATGACGTCGCGGACGGCGATGGGCTCGATGTGGTTCAGGACCCACCTGGGTGCGGGCATCACGGGCAGGACGTCGGAGAGGTGCCGGATCATCTCGAAGGATGCGGAGCCGGACCCGATGACGACCCCGGCCTGGAAGGCGATGGTCGGCGTGCCGGAATCGAGGAGGATCCTGCCCACCTCCGTGCGGGAGCGCATGTGGGTGGAGAGCTCCACGCCGTCGGGGTGCAGCCCGCCGAGGTAGACGATGCGGCGGACACCGGCCTCGGTGGCGGCCCGGGAGACCGTCGACGCGATCTCGGCCTCGCGGGCGTCGAAGTTCCTGCCCGAGCCCATGGAGTGCACGAGGTAGTACAGGGTGTCGACGCCCTGGCTGGCCTCGCGCATGGTGTCGCCGTCCTGCAGGTCCCCCTGCACGATGTCGACGGACGCGGCCCAGGGGACGTCCTTCAGCTTCTGCGGCGACCGGACGACCACGCGGACCCGGCGACCCTCGGCGACGAGTTTCGTGACGAGCCGGCCGCCGATGTATCCCGTGGATCCGGTGACCAGGATGAGTCCGTCCGTGGTGCCGGTGCTGTCCGTCTGCATGCGCACAGCCTACGCCCGGCCCCTGACACGGCCCGCCGGTTGTCCTCGGCCGCGATCGCCCCCGGTGCGGCCGGCCGCGCAACCACCGCGAGGACCCGCCGCCCCCCGTCCCCGTCCTCCCTCGCGGGAACCGTCGGGGCGCTGCCGGTTATAGTCGCGGCATGGGGATCTGGGACAGGGTCGGAGCGTCATACCGTGAGGCGAAGGCCGACGCGCTACGGCAGGCCAATGAGGCGGTGCCGGCGTCCATGCGCCTGTCCGCCGAGGACTTCGAGCGCCGGCGGGAACAGGATCCCGCCGTCGCCGCGGCCGGGCAGCCGGTCGGGGAGGACTCGGCCCGCTACCTGCCGGCCGCGGAAGCCGAGGCCCTGCTCGTTCCCGGCGGGGACGGCCGGCCGCCGCTGCGCCTGGTCGGCTCCGGCGGCGGGCTCGAACTCGCCGCGCCGGACGGCCGGCTCATCGACGGCGACACGCACTCACTCCGTCATATCGGGATCTTCGCTTTCCGCGCGGTCGGTACGGGCGGCGACGAGAACCCCGCCGGGCCCGCCACGCTCCGCGCCGGGCAGCCGGTGGGGCTCCGCCGGGAACCGCACGAGCACGATCCGCACGCCGTCGCACTGACCGCGGGCAGCCCGGCCCGGACGTTCGGTCACGTCACCGCGCAGGACGCCCGACCGGTTGCCGAGCTGCTGGACCGCGGACAGCACCTGGTCGCCCTGGTCACCCACGCCGGCACGATGCCGCCGCGCGTGCTGATCACGGCCCCGGACATGCTCGCCCAGCTGCGCCGGGAGTAGGGTGGCGCGGCTGCCTGGTCACGGGCCCGGCCACCAGGTCCGGACCGGCTGGGCGGAGTCTCCCGAGCAGTAAATGAGTGAGCCCCTGCACCGCGTTTCCGCAGGTCAGGGGCTCACAGTGGCTCCTCCGACTGGACTTGAACCAGTAACCCTTCGATTAACAGTCGAATGCTCTGCCAATTGAGCTACGGAGGAAAGCGCGAGTATTACTCTACATAGGTTCCTGAGCGAAGTGAAATCGGCGCCGGGCTAGTCCTCGCGGAGCAGGCGCCGCTGCATCTCGAGCTCCATGAGGTCGCGCTGCAGCTGGTTGTAGAGCACGGGATCAGCCGTGGGATCCATGCGCTGGAGCTGGCCCAGCTTCTCGGCCTTCTGCTGCGTGATGCGGAGTTCGGTGAGCCGGTTCAGTATGTCGCGGCAGTACACCACCATCGCGTCGGCGTCCTTCGCCGGGAGTGGACGCACCGCCAGTTCGCTCACGAGCGGACGGAGGACGTCCGGGACGCCCTCGCGGACTGACTCCACCCAGCGCGAGAGCTCGGTACCCGCCGCGCCCGCCGCGAGGACGGCATTGTGCAGCGCCTCGTACACGGGGACGGTGAAGCGGGATGTGGAGAAGCTCTCCCACTGCGCCGCGGTGAGGGTCGTCGGCTGCTGCAGCACCACCTCGAGGGCCTCGCGCTCCATGCGGGCCATGGGGTCACGGGGGTCCGGGCGCTCGAAGAACGGCCCGGCGGGACCGTCGGACTCCCCCGGCCCCGCGGCGCCGCCCTGCTGGCTCGGCTGGCCCGGCTGATTCGGCTGGCCCGGCTGGCCCGGCTGATTCGGTTGGCCCGGCTGGTTCGGCCGGCCCTGCTGGCGGCCGCCGGCCGCCGGAGCACCCGCGGGGCCCCGTCGGGCCGCCGCGGCCACGGCGCGAGCCACCTGGTCCTCCCCCACGTACTGCATGCCGAGCCACCGCGAGAGCTCCCGCGTGTAGGTGGACCGCAGGGAGACGTCGCGGATCTGCGCCACGATCGGCGCCGCATGCCGGAGCGCCTTGACCTGCCCCTCCCCCGAGGAGAGGTCGAAGTTCCCGAACGACGCCTTGATGGCGAACTCGAAGAGCGGCCGGCGGTCGGCGATGAGCTCCCGCACGGCATCGTCGCCCCGCGTCTGCCGCAGTTCGCAGGGGTCCGCGCCGGAGGCCTCGACGGCGACGTACGTCTGGGCGGTGAAGCGCTGGTCCTCCTCGAAGGCGCGCAGGGCGGCCTTCTGGCCCGCCGCGTCACCGTCGAAGGTGAAGACGACCTCGCCGCCGGTGCCGTCGTCGGACAGGAGCCTGCGGGCGATCTTGATGTGGTCCGTCCCGAACGCAGTGCCGCAGGTCGCAACGGCGGTGCCGACCCCGGCCAGGTGGCACGCCATGACGTCCGTGTACCCCTCGACGACGACGAGCTGCCGGTTCTTCGCGATCTCCCGCTTGGCGAGGTCGATGCCGTAGAGCACCTGGGACTTCTTGTAGAGGGAGGTCTCGGGGGTGTTGAGGTACTTCGGGCCCTGGTCGTCCTCGTAGAGCTTGCGCGCGCCGAAGCCGACGGTGTCCCCGGTGATGTCCCGGATGGGCCAGATGAGGCGCCCGCGGAAGCGGTCGTAGAAACGGCCGGCGTTGCTCGAGGACGCACTGAACATGCCCGTCAGCTTCAGCTCGTCCAGCGTGAACCCGCGGCCCGTGAGGTGGGTCAGCAGCGTGTCCCAGCCCTGCGGCGCGTAGCCGACGCCGAACTGCTCGGCGGCCGCCCTGTCGAAGCCGCGCTCCTGCAGGAACTGCCGCGCGGTGCCGGCGCCCTGCGTGAGGAGCTGGTCGCGGAAGAACTCGGCCGCGATCTTGTGCGCGTCGAGCAGGCGCTGCCGCTTCCCCACGTCCTCGCGCCGCGGACCGGTGCCGCCGTCCTCGTAGTGCAGCTCGAAGCCGATGCGCGCCGCGAGCTTCTCGACGGTCTCGCTGAAGGTGGTGTGGTCCAGCTTCTGCACGAAGGAGATGACGTCCCCGCCCTCACCGCAGCCGAAGCAGTGGTAGGAGCCCATCTGGGGACGCACGTGGAACGACGGCGACCGCTCGTCGTGGAACGGGCACAGTCCCTTCCACGAGCCGATGCCCGCGGACTTCAGGGTCACGTAGGCCTCGACGACCTCCTTGATGTCCGTGCGCTGGCGTACCTCATCGATGTCTTCACGCTTGATGAGTCCGGCCATGATCCCAGTTTAGGCCCGCCCCACCGACACCCCGACCGGCGCGGGAGCGCAGGTGCGCAATGCCTCCCTCCGCTGTCGGCTGAGGCGAGGGAGGCGGCCGGATGCCACGGGAGGCGGGCCGGGTCCTACCAGAGCGCGGGGACGGGCCCGACGATGCGCTCGTGGAGGCCGAGCGCGGACGCGTCGGTCAGGGACGCCACCTGGTCGATCACGACGCGCAGCCGGGCGTCGTCGTCGGGCGCCTCGCGCCAGTCGGCGGCGAACATCGGTTCGAGGTAGCGGTCGCCGTCGGCGTGCACCTGGGCGACGAGCGAGGCGAGGATCTCCCGCTGGCGCTCGTAGAGCGGCTGGCGGTGGTCCGTGGTCATCACGTAGGTGGTGGCGAGGCCCTTCATGACGGCGATCTCGAGGATGGTCTCCTCGGGTACCACCATCTCCGCGTTGTAGCGGGTCAGGGAGTTCGGCCCGTAGATGGAGCGCGTGGACTGCATGGCGCTGAGGCAGAACCGGCCGATCAGCTGGCTCGTCATGTTCTTCAGCGCCGCCATGGACCGCCGCGTGCCGTCCGCCTCGCGGACCCACACCGGGGTCCTCTCCAGCCGGGCCAGGGCGGCGTCGACGGCGGCCGGGTCGCTGCCCGGGAGGTACCACTGCTGTGTGTAGCCGACCACGCGGGCGCGGGCGTCGGCGCTGTCCATCCACCGGAGCTGCAGGTGCCCCGCGACGATCGCGTCCTCGACGTCGTGGACGGAGTAGGAGATGTCGTCGGCGAGGTCCATGACCTGCGCCTCGAGGCAGGAGCGGCCCTCCGGGGCGCCGTCGCGCAGCCAGTCGAAGACGGGGAGGTCGTCGTCGTACGCCCCGAACTTCGTGGTGCGCTGGCCGCTGATCACGGGGGCCGAAGCCGCCGTCCACGGGTACTTGCATGCGGCGTCGAGGCTCGCGCGGGTCAGGTTGAGGCCGGCGGGGCCGCCGTCGGGCGCGAGGACCTTCGGTTCGAGCCGGGTCAGGAGGCGGAGGGTCTGGGCGTTGCCCTCGAAGCCGCCGATGCCGTGCGCGATGTCGTTCAGGGCCGACTCGCCGTTGTGCCCGAAGGGCGGGTGCCCGAGGTCGTGGGCGAGGCAGGCGGTGTCCACGATGTCGGGGTCGCAGCCGAGGGTCCGCCCCAGTTCACGGCCCACCTGCGCCACCTCCAGGGAGTGGGTGAGGCGCGTGCGGACGAAGTCGTCGGTGTCGGGCGCCACGACCTGCGTCTTCGCGCCGAGGCGGCGCAGCGCGGACGAGTGCAGCACGCGGGCCCGGTCGCGCTCGAAGTCGGTGCGGTGGGAGCTCTTGGGCGGCTCCTCGACCCACCGCTCGGTGTCCGAGGCGCTGTAACCGCGGGCGGCGGACGATGCGGGGAAGCTCATGATGCCTTTCTAGCGCAACGGGTGCGTGCGGGCACGGCCGCGGCGGCCGATGTGGACCGGCGGACTGGACACCCGCGCACGCGGGTCATGGGCGGGTCGGGGATCACGATCAGCCGCCGGACACGTCCACCTCGGCGGCGGCGATGTCCGCCTGCTGGGCCTCGTTCAGGACGCGCCCGTCGAGCCAGTGCTCGGGCAGGGCCGTGCGCTTCGGGGAGCCGGCACGGCCGCGGGGGCCCTCGGCGTCCTGGCCGGGGTACGGCGAGTCGTGGTCGAGTTCGTCGAGGAGTCCGCGGAGCACCTCGAGCGTGGGCACGGTGGCGAGCTTCGCGCGCAGCTCCCCGCCGACGACGTAGCCCTTGAAGTACCAGGCCATGTGCTTGCGGATGTCACGGAGGCCCATCATCTCGCTGCCGAACGTCTCCACGAGCAGCTCGGCGTGCCGGTAGACGGTGTCCGCGACCTGCCCGAGGCCGGGGCGGTGCCGGGACGCGCTGCCCTCGAAGGCGTTCATGAGATCCCCGAAGAGCCAGGGACGCCCCTGGCAGCCCCGGCCGATGACGACGCCGTCGACGCCGGTCTGCCGCACCATGCGCACGGCGTCCTCGGCACTCCAGATGTCGCCGTTGCCGAGCACCGGGATGTCCGGCAGGGCGTCGCGCAGCTCGGCGATGGCGTCCCAGTCGGCCTTGCCCGAGTAGAACTGGGACGCGGTGCGCCCGTGGAGTGCGACGGCGGCGACGCCGCTGTCCCGGGCGATCTTCCCCGCCTCGCGGAACGTGAGGTGGTCCTCGTCGATGCCCTTGCGCATCTTGATGGTCAGCGGGACGCCGCCCTTCGACGCCTCCCGCACCGCGGTCTGCACGATGCCCGTGAACAGGTCGAGCTTCCACGGCAGGGCGGCTCCCCCGCCCTTCCGCGTGACCTTGGGGACGGGGCAGCCGAAGTTGAGGTCGATGTGGTCGGCGCGGTCCTCCTCGACGAGCATGCGCACCGCGGCGCCCACGGTCTTCGGGTCCACACCGTACAGCTGCACGGAGCGCACCGACTCGTCCTCGTCGTGCGAGATGATGCGCATGGACTCCGGGCTGCGCTCCACGAGCGCACGGGAGGTGACCATCTCGGACACGTAGAGCCCGCCGCCGTACTCGCGGCACAGGCGGCGGAATGCCTTGTTGGTGATGCCCGCCATCGGCGCGAGGATCACCGGCGTGGTGACGGTGATACCGCCCAGGGTGAGCGGGGGGAGGTCGAGCCGGAGGGCGGCGTCGGCCGCGCCGGAGGTCTCAGGGGCGGCGGGAGCGCTCGGCGGGACTGGGAGGGTCGATACTGCGGTCACCTCTCCATTGTCGCAAGGGCCCGCAAATCCGGGGGCGCTGTTCGCTGTGCGCCTGCGCTCCCTGTCGGCCTTGCTCGCCTTGCGCCAGGCGTTCGTCACGCGTCCTCCCCTGCCAGGCGCCGGCCGCGCCGCTCTCCCAGGGCCACGAGCCGCTGGCCCGGTGCCAGTGTCCCGGCACTCTCGACGGCGGGGACCGACGGCGTCGAGTCCCCGCCCGGGGCGTCGGCCCCCGGACCGACGGCCTTCACCACGAGCACCGCGATGAGGGTGGTGAGCGGGATGGCCAGGACGAGGCCGATCGAGCCCACCAGCGTCCGCACCACCTCCTCGGCGAGTTCACCGCTCGTCAGGGTGTCCAGCAGGGCGCGGTCGTACAGCGAGACGAGGATCAGCACGGGCAGGGCCGCCCCGGCGTAAGCGAACGCGATGGTGTACACCGTGGATGCGATGTGGTCGCGGCCGATCCTCATGGCGGACGCGAAGAGCCGGCGCGCCGACGTGTCCGGCGCCAGCTCGTGCAGCTCCCATACCGAGGAGGACTGCGTGATGGTCACGTCGTTGAGGACGCCGAGGCCGGAGATGATGAGGCCGCACAGGATGATCGACGAGATCGACAGCTCGTCGGAGGCGTTGACGAGGGTGTAGGCGTTCTCGTCGCCCACGCCGGTGAGGTGGGCGGCGTCCGTGGCCCATGCCGCGAGGAGCGCCGTGACGCCGAGGCCGAAAACCGTCCCGAGCAGGGCGGTGGAGGTCCGGGCGGAGACACCGTGCGCGAAGTAGAGCACCCCGTACATGATCACCACGGAGCCCACGAGCCCGAGGAGCAGGGGTGGCCGGCCCTCCACGAGGCCCGGCAGGATGAACTGCGCCAGGACCACGAGGGCACCCACGAGGCCGAGGATGGCCCGCAGTCCCCGCCAGCGTGCGACGGCGATGACGACGACCGCGTACACGACCGCGAGCGCCACGATGGGCACGGACCGCACGAAGTCGACGAAGACGTAGGGCGCGGCTCCGCCCTGGATGACCGCGGCGAGGTCCAGGTAGCGGATCTCGTCGCCCGCCTCGACGGCCTCGGCCTTCGCGAGCTCCGGGGTGACCTCGACGGGGATCATCTCCCCGCCGGCCGCGGGCTGGGTGTAGGCGATGGTGCAGGTGAGGGCCGTGCCGCCGGCGTCGACCGTGGGCTGCGACGACGGGCAGTCGCCCCGACCGACCTCGCGGACCGTGCCTCGCTCGAAGCTCACGCCCTCCGCCGTCGCGTAGGGGCTGGCGACGGTCAGCGAGCTGCGGTCGCCGCTCGGCCAGAGCAGGACCATCGCGACGAGCGTGAGGACCCCGAGGGGGACGAGGAGGGCCGAGAGCAGGACGGTGGCCCGCTTCCGGGTGGCCATCGCGGAGGCCGACGGCTCCGAACCCTCTTCGGTGCGGGCGGCGTGCAGGTGGCTGGAGCCCACGGACTTCCCTCGGTGTCGGTCGGTGACAGGACGATGACAGGACAATGCTCAGGAGTGCTGCGGCGACAGGGGGCGGACGTGTCGCGTGCGCCGGGCACCGTGTGCGATTCTACGCAGACGCGGGTGGGAACAGGACGACGGAGGCCCTTGCAGGGCGAGGAGGGACGGCACATGGCAGAGGAGGCACATCCGGCACGGGACAGGGACCCCGTTCTCGCCATCAGCGGACCGGATGCCGGCGTGCGCGGCGTCGCGCTCGTCCTGCACGGCGGGCGGGCGCAGAGTTTCGAGGCCGTCCGGCCCCGGCACCTCAGCCCGCTGCGCATGCGCCCGTTCGCGGCCCGCCTCGCAGCCGGGGGCAGGCGGCACGGCCTCGCGGTCTGGACCCTGCGGAACAGGGTGCGCGGGTGGAACGGGGCGGACCAGTCGGCCCTGAGGGACGCCCGCTGGGCGCTGGACCGGATCACCGCGCAGTACCCGGCCGTCCCCGTGTACCTCCTGGGCCATTCGATGGGCGGGCTGACCGCGCTCTACGCGGCCGGTCACCCGCAGGTCCGCGCCGTGGCGGCCCTCGCACCGTGGCTCGAGGCATCGAGCCCGGTGGAGCCCGTGCGCGGGCGCAGCGTCCTCGTCATGCACGGCGACACCGACCGGTGGACGAGCCCCACGGCGTCGCTGTCCTTCGCCCGCCGCGCCCAGGGCGTGGCCCGCGACATCCACTACGTCCGCATGCTCGGGGCGGGCCATTTCATGGTCCGCACCCTGCCCGTCTGGCACGGCATGAGCACCTCCTTCCTGCTCCGCCGCTTCGGGGAGGACACGGGCGCGGCCCTCGACGCGCGGGCGCTCCAGCACTCCGACGCGCTCTACCGCGCCCCGGATCCGCTCGGCATCACCGCCTGACACGGGCTGCCACGGGCTGCCACGGGCTGCCGCCGGCCGACGGCCGGACACCGGAAAACCCCCGACCGGGACGCGTAGGTCGGCCCGGCCGGGGTACAAAGAGTACGTGGACAGCACGAGCGGGTTCGTCCCGCTCCCGCCGAAGGACGGAAGAAGGATCTGAGCATGGGATGGAAGCCGCGGCAGAACGACCGCATGTACCGGAGCGTGGTCTACGCGGGCAAGGCGGCCTTCGCCGCGCTGCGCCTGCCCGTCATCGTCACCGGGACGGGGAACCTGCCCGCGTCCGCCCCCCTGGCGGGCCGTTCGCGCCGCGCGGTGCCCGGGCACGGGGCCGTCGTCGCGATCACGCACTTCGGCTATCTCGATTTCGCCTTCGCGGAACTGGTCCTGTGGAACCACGCCCGCATCCAGGCGCGCTACATGATCTCCAAGCGGGCGGCGCACCACTGGTTCGTCAGTCCGTTCGTCTTCGGGCTCGGCCACGTGATCACGGACCGGATGGCGGGGGCGGAGGCGTACGACGACGCCCTCGCGAAGCTGCGCGCCGGTGAGTACGTGGCCATCCTGCCCGAGGCCGGCGTGTCCCGCAGCTACACGGTGCGCGGCCTCAAGACCGGCGCGGTGCGGCTCGCCGCCGAGGCCGGGGTCCCGGTGATCCCCGTCTCCGTGTGGGGTGCGCACCGGCTGCTGACCCGCGGGCACGGGTTCTCCCTGCGGCGCGCCTGGAGGTCCCCCGTCCGTGTGCACATCGGCGAGCCCATCCGTCACGCGCCCGGCCTCGACGTCGCCGAGGAGACGGAGAAGCTGCGCCAGGAGCTGCAGGACGGCATCGACCGGTGCATCGCCGATTTCCCGGTGACACCCGAGCCCGGCGCCTGGTGGATGCCGGCCCACCTCGGCGGCGGCGCGATGACGGACACCGAGCGTGAGGCCGCCGACGTGGCGGACCGGAAGGCCGGGAGGCACAGCCGGGGCTGAGCCGGGGCCGATCCGCCGTCCGGCGTCAGCCCTGGCCCCGCCTCAGGCCGTCGCGACGACGAGCGTCTCCGGCCCTCCGAGCCGCGCGGCGCCCGTGGCGAGCAGGGGCTCGACGACGGCGACGAGCGCCTCCATCGAGTCGTCCACCTCGAGCTGGATGGGGTACTGGTGCACGAGCATCGCGATCATGGTGGCGACGGCGGCCTGCTGCTCCTGCGGGGCGAGCGTGGTGTCGTACCCGAGCAGGACGTCCGCGGGGTCGTCGGTGCGGGCCTGCGTGTAGCTGACCGCGAACGCCGCGATGGTCCCGCCGTCGGCCTTCGGCCGGTCACGGAGCACGATCGCCCCGCCGGCGCCGCTCGTGTCGGCGAGGAACAACTGCTGGGCGCGTCCCAGGCCGAGCTCCGCCCGGTCCCAGGTGTGCACGGACTCGTAGAAGGCGGCCAGCGCCCGGGTCAGTTCCACCGATCCGGTCGCTGCCTCCTCGAGCTGCGGTCCGCCGGCGTCGTCGAACGCCGGTGCCGCGAGGGCGCCGGGCCCGACGACGACGACCCGCGAGCGCTGCAGCGCGGCGAAACCCGTGGCCTCCGCGAATGCGGCGCCCGTGGTGCCCGGTGTCACCTTGGACCGCAGGGCCGTGATGCCCTGCGGTGAGGCGGCGGCCTCGTGCTGGAGCATGGTCAGCAGCGTGGAGCCCACGCCGGCACGCCGGTGGTCCTCGGCGACCTCGATGTAGCACCAGAGCCGGTCGGGGTGGAGGGCCGACCCGTAGACGCAGCCCGCCGCGACGGGGATGCCCTGGTCCACCACGGTGATGCACCGGTTCCACGGCTCGTCCGACGGGGTGCGGAAGGAGCCGCGGAACTGCTCGGACGCGGCCGACTCCGGGTTGCCCCACAGCTGGAGGAGCTCGAGGTCGTCGCCCTCCTGCCAGGCGCGGTACTCGAGGGCCATCAGGCGCCGATCAGGCGGGCCGCGAGGTAGCCCTGCACCTGGTCGAGGGAGACACGCTCCTGCGCCATGGTGTCGCGCTCCCGGATGGTCACGGCCTGGTCCTCGAGCGTGTCGAAGTCCACCGTGATGCAGAACGGCGTGCCGATCTCGTCCTGGCGGCGGTAGCGGCGGCCGATGGCGCCGGCGTCGTCGAAGTCGATGTTCCAGCCCTTGCGCAGCTGCGCCGCGAGGTCCTTGGCCTTCGGGGTGAGGTCCTCGTTGCGGCTGAGCGGCAGCACGGCGGCCTTGACGGGGGCGAGGCGCGGATCGAGCTTCAGGACGGTGCGCTTGTCCACGCCGCCCTTGGCGTTGGGCGCCTCGTCCTCGGTGTAGGAGTCGACGAGGAACGCCATGAAGGAGCGCGTCAGGCCGGCCGCGGGCTCGATCACGTAGGGGGTGTAGCGCTCGTTGGTGGCCTGGTTGAAGTAACCGAGGTCGGTGCCGGAGTGCTTGGAGTGGGTGGAGAGGTCGAAGTCGGTGCGGTTGGCGATGCCTTCGAGCTCACCCCACTCGGAGCCGGTGAAGCCGAAGCGGTACTCGATGTCCGTGGTGCCCTTGGAGTAGTGGCTCAGCTTCTCGAGGGGGTGCTCGAAGAGGCGCAGGTTGTCCGGGTTGATGCCGAGGTCGGTGTACCAGGCGAAGCGCTGGTCGATCCAGTACCGGTGCCATTCCTCGTCGGTACCGGGCTCGACGAAGAACTCCATCTCCATCTGCTCGAACTCGCGGGTGCGGAAGATGAAGTTGCCCGGGGTGATCTCGTTGCGGAAGCTCTTGCCGATCTGGCCGATACCGAAGGGCGGCTTCTTGCGCGCGGTGGTCAGCACGTTGTTGAAGTTCACGAAGATGCCCTGCGCGGTCTCGGGGCGCAGGTAGTGCATGCCCTCCTCCGAGGCCACGGGGCCGAGGAAGGTCTTCAGGAGCCCGGAGAACTCCTGCGGTTCGGTCCACTGGCCCTTGGTGCCGCAGTTGGCACACGTGACGTCCTTCAGCCCGTTCTCCGGCGCGCGGCCCTTCTTCTCCTCGTACTCCTCCTCGAGGTGGTCCGCGCGGTAACGCTTGTGGCAGGAGAGGCACTCCACCAGCGGGTCGCTGAAGACCTCCACGTGCCCTGACGCCTCCCAGACCTGGCGGGGCAGGATCACGGCGGAATCGAGCCCGACGACGTCCTCGCGGCCGCGCACCATGGTCTGCCACCACTGCCGCTTGATGTTCTCCTTCAACTCGGCGCCCAGCGGTCCGTAGTCCCAGGCGGACCGGGACCCGCCGTAGATCTCCCCCGACTGGAACACGAAGCCGCGCCGCTTGGCGAGCGAGATGATGGGGTCGAGTGCTGACTTGGCTGCTGCCATGGGGTTTCTTCTCCAGTTCTGTGCAGGCCGCTGGGTGCGGTCCGCAGGTGGGGGGCGCGTGTCGCAGGGCTGTCCGCCCCGTCGTGCGGGGCGCGGAAAGCTTCCGGATCAAGCCTACCGGTTCCGCTATCCCGGCGGCCGGGACGCGGGAGCGGCCAGGGTCCGCACCGCACCCGGGCCGGCTACCGGGCGCGGCGCGGTGTCATCAGGAGCCGGTCCGCGGGGTACGACGGGGCCAGGGCAGCGTGGTGAGGATGATCGCGACGAGGGTCAGGAGCGTGCCGGCGACCGTCGCGAACACCACGACCGTGCCGGGCGCGGGCACCACCAGGTCCAGCAGCAGCGACCCGACGAGCTGCCCGCCGATCATGCAGAGTCCTGTGAGCAGGACGCCGAGGCTGCGCACGAGCAGGGCGCCGAGCGCGATGAAGATGCAGCCCATGGGGCCGCCCAGGTAGTACCACCACTCCGACGGCAGCGGGTTGCCGGGACCGGCGATCGCGACCTTGATGAGCCAGGCCGTGAGCAGCACCGCCGTGCCGGCGATGAAGTTCATCAAGGTGGCCGCGAGCGGCGTCCCGTAGTGAAGTGCCGCCGTGCCGTTCATGGCCTGCTGGAAGCTCATGAGCACACCGGCCGCGACGGGCAGCAGCACGGGCACCAGCCAGCTCGAGAGCTCCCCCGCGGCGCCGAAGCGCGGCGAGACGGCCCACACCACGGACAGGACCGTGAGGATCACGCCGATGACCCGCATGGGCGTCGCGGCGCGCTTCCCGCCCGGCCCGATGCCCGCCTTGTCGACGAGGAGGCCGCTGAGCGTCTGGCCCATGACGGCGGCCACCGTGAACAGGGCCACACCGAGGATGCCGATGGTCAGCGACTGCGAGAACACGAAGAACGCGCCGATGGCTCCGGCCCCGATGTAGTAGGGCGGGAAGCGGCGTTCGCGGACCGAGGGGATGATCTGGCGGGCGCCCGCCCGCGCGCTCGGCACCGCGATCGTCAGGGCGATCATCACGATCAGACCCGTGCCGAAGCTGATCAGCGCGGCCGCGATGCCGTCGTCGAGGACCGTCCCGAGCGCGCCGTTGATCCTGCCCTGGACGGGGATGGCGAGCCCTGCGGCGAGGGCGAGGGGGAAACCGACAGCGGGGGGAAGGGCAGGCGCATCAGACACCCGTCCACCCTAGTGGGGCGGCGTCCGGCAGAATGGATGCATGACCGACGACGCATCCACCGCAGAGCTTCCCATCCGTGATGACATGATCCGGCTCGGGCAGCTGCTGAAGCTCGCGTCGCTCGCGGAGGACGGCGTCGAGGCGAAGACGCTCATCGACAACGGCCTGGTGCACGTCAACGGGGAGATCGAGGAGCGCCGCGGACGGCAGCTGCACCCCGGCGACACCGTCGGCGTCAACGGCGTCACGGTACGTATCACGCGCGGCTGACGCCCCGTCGGCCGCGCGTCGTGCCGGTCTGAGTCGTGCCGGTCAGCGTCGTCCGAGGACCGTCATGCTCAGGAACTCGCGGACGTGCATGAGCTCCTGCGGGTTGATGCTGTGGAACATGTTCGGGTAGAGGATCTTGGTCAGCGTGGTGTGCCTCACCAGCCAGGCGTGCGTGAACTCGATCATCTCGGGCGTGATGATCGGATCCTCCTGGTCCCTCCCCCAGAAGAACGGCGTCCGCGCGGCCGCGGCCTCCTCGTCGCGGAAGAAGGCGCGGTCCTCGGCGGGGACGGCGAAGCCCGAGAGCCCGACGACGCACGCGAAGTCCGCGGGCCGGTGCCGCAGCAGCGACGTCGCGACACCCATGCCCTGGGAGAAGCCGAGGATGCTGACACTGGAGTGGTTGCCGCGCACGGTGTCCAGCCACTGGGAGACGGCGCCGACGCTCTCCACCACACGGTCCACCGAGTAGTCGTCCTCGCGCGCCAGCGGGAACCATGAGAAGCCGGGGCCTGCCGGCCGCGGTGCCCGCACCGATGCCACGGTGAACTCGTCCGGCAGGTGGTCGGTGAGGCCCATCAGGTCCTTCTCGTCGGCCATGTACCCGTGGAACAGCACGAGCAGGGGTGTGCCCTCCCGCTCGGGCTCGGGCTTCGACCAGAGGACCACCGGATCCCAGGAGCCGACGGGGGGTGCAGCCGTGCCGCGGGCGGTGTCAGTCATGATTTCCATTCTGGCACGGCCCGCGCCGGCGTCCGGCGGCGGGAGCGGCCCGGCCGGCGCGGGCCGGATTCGTTGGCGCGCCGCAGCGTCAGTTGCAACAATGGCCCGGTGACCCCACCCAGCGCAGAGACTCCCCTGCCGGAGGCGAGCGACCCGATCCCGAACGGGCCGATGATCGATCCGGTCCTCCACTCGGAGCCGCACCCCTGGCACCGCTACGTCGCCCTCGGTGACTCCTTCACGGAGGGCATCGGCGACCCGAACCCCGAGAGCATCGGCGGCAACCGCGGCTGGGCCGACCGGGTCGCGGAGGAGCTGGCCCGGGGGCAGGACGATTTCGCCTACGCGAACCTCGCGGTCCGCGGACGCCTGCTGCAGCAGATCATCGACCAGCAGGTGGAGCCCGCCCTGGCCCTGCACCCCGACCTGGTGACCATCTCGGCGGGCGGGAACGACCTGATCAGGCCCGGCGGCGACCCTGACGTGCTGGCGGAGAAGCTCGACGCCGTCGTCGCCGACCTCGCCTCCAGGGGTGCCACCGTGGTGCTCTTCACGGGCCCGGACGTCCGTGAGACGGTGCTCGGCAGCATCCGCTCGAAGACCGCCATCTACAACGAGAATCTGCGCACGATCGCGTCCCGCCACGAGGCGGTCATCGCCGACATGTGGGCGCTGCGGCAGCTCACGAACCCGCAGATGTGGTCCTCCGACCGCCTGCACTTCTCGCCGCTCGGCCACCACACCATCGCCGCGATGGTGCTGGATACCCTCGCGGTCCGGCACACGCTCGAACCGCTGCACCCCAAGGACCTCCCGGCCCGGACCTGGCGTGCGGCCCGGGCCGAGGACCTCGTCTGGGCCCGCGAGTACTTCGTGCCGTGGGTGCTCCGGCGGCTGCGCCACCAGTCGTCGGGCGACGGCGTGCTCGCCAAGCGCCCCGAGCCCGAACCTATCTTCGGGCCGGGCATGCCGCCGGGCGCCGCCGACTAGCTCGGCGGACGAACGCCGCTGCGCGCTCAGGCGTCGAGCGAGACCTCGCCGTTCGCCACCGCGTCGGCGCAGGCGCTGAGGTCGGGCCCGGGCTTGAAGTCCACGAACTGCGGCTGCAGTTTCTGGAAGAGGAACTCGTAGACCTCGTCGCGGGATTTCCCTCCCATGGTCTCCACGGCCTCGCGAACCGCACCCTGCAGGGCGCGGTCCGAGTCCAGCAGGATCTTGTCGCGTGCTTCCTGGTTCCAGCCGATGGTGCTCAGTTCCATGAACAGCTCCTCGCGTCGATGGGTCCGCGGCGGACGCCCCGGACATGCCCGCCACTCGTTCGTAAGCAGGCTTAGCTCCCAGCCTAGGTGGCTGCCGGAGGAAACCCAACCGATAGATGCGCGTCCGGGTAGAAGGCGGCACGGAGCTGGTCGTCTATCTGGTGGATCTGCGTGAGGAAGGCGTCGTGGCCTACGGCCGAGGAGATCATGTGGACGGGCACCTCCCCGGGCAGTCCGGCGGCCAGGCGCCGTGACTGCTCGGGGAAGTACAGCCGGTCGGTGTCCACGGCGGCGATGAAGAACTCGGCCGTCGCCCCACCCAGGGCGCCGTCGAGGCTCCCGCGCGCTCGGGCCGCGTCATGGCTCATGAGCGCCTCGGTCAGGACGACGTAGCTGTTGGCATCGAAGCGCTCCACCAGCTTTTCCGCCTTGTGGTCGAGGTAGCTCTCCACCTGGTAGCGGCCCCGGCCGGCGGGCAGGACGGCACCGAAGGGCTGCTCGCCGTCCTGCACCGCGCGGCCGAAGCGCGCTTCCAGCTCCTGCTCGGATCGGTAGGTGATGTGCGCGATGCGCCGGGCGAGGCCGAGGCCCGCCTCCGGATGCGGGCCGTCGTAGTAGTCCCCGCCGCGGTACGCCGGGTCGAGGCGGATGGCCTGCAGCTGTGCCTGGGCGAACGCTATCTGTTCGGCCGAGCTGGCGGCTGTGCAGGCGACGACGGCGCACCGCTCCACGCGCTGCGGATACATCAGTGCCCACTCGAGGGCGCGCGCCCCGCCCATGGACCCGCCGATCACGGAGTGCCAGCGGTCGACGCCGAGCCGGTCCGCGAGCAGGGCCTCCGCCCGCACGGCGTCGCGGATGGTGACGAACGGGAACCGCGATCCCCAGGGTGTGCCGTCGGGTGCGAGGCTTGCCGGGCCCGTCGACCCGTAGCAGCCTCCCAGCATGTTGACGGACACCACGAAGTAGCGGTCGGTGTCCACCGTGCGGCCGGGCCCCACGAGGGCGTCCCACCAGCCCTCCTCCGAGGCGCCGCGCGCCACGTGGGAGCTGCCCGTCAGGGCGTGCTGCACGAGCACGGCGTTGGAGCCATCCGGGTCGAGCCGCCCCCAGGTCTCGTAGGCGAGCTGGACATCGGGCAGCTCGCCCCCGGTCTCCAGGGCCAGCGGCCCGATCGGCAGGACGCGCAGCAGTCCGTCTCCCGACGGTGCGCCGCCGATCCCGGGGTGCGACGGCGCAGCAGGGTAGGCAGCAGGGTAGGTGGTCACGAAGGGTTAGGCTCCTTTGGCGGCGCGGAAGCCCGCGTCGAGGTCGGCGAGGATGTCGTCGATGTTCTCCAGGCCCACGGCGAGCCGCACCAGGCCCGGACGCACGCCGGCCGCGAGCTGCGCCTCCGCCCCGAGCTGGCTGTGCGTGGTCGACGCCGGGTGGATGACGAGCGAGCGGACGTCACCCACGTTCGCGACGTGGGAGTGCAGCTCGAGGCCGTCCACGAAGCGCTTGCCCGCCTCCAGCCCGCCGGCGATGTCGAAGCTGACGATCGCCCCCGTGCCGTTGCGCCCGTACTTCTTCCCGCGCTCGTACCAGGGACTGGAGCTGAGCCCCGCGTAGGCGACGCCCTCGACGTCGTCGTGCCCCTCGAGCCACTCGGCGACCGCCTGCGCGTTCTGCACGTGGCGCTCCAGGCGCAGGCTGAGGGTCTCCAGCCCTTGGGCGATGAGGAAGGCGTTGAAGGGCGACACGGCGGACCCGAGGTCGCGCAGCAACTGCACCCGCGCCTTCAGGATGTACGCGAGGTTCGCGCCGAGCGCGCCGCCCACCCCGAGGTCGCGTGCGTAGACGAGCCCGTTGTAGCTCTCGTCCGGCGTGTTGAAGCCGGGGAACCTCTCCGGGTACTTTGCGAAGTCGAAGTTCCCCGAGTCCACGATCACGCCGGCGATCGCGGTGCCGTGCCCGCCCAGGTACTTCGTGGCGGAGTGCACCACGATGTCCGCGCCCCACTCGATCGGCCGGATCAGGTACGGCGTGGACAGCGTATTGTCCACGATCAGGGGCAGCCCGTGCTCGTGGGCGACGGCGCTGATGCCCTCCAGGTCGAGGACGTCCTGCCGCGGATTGGAGACCACCTCGCCGAAGAACAGCTTGGTGTTCGGGCGGATGGCGGCCCGCCATTGCCCGAGGTCGTCCGGGTCCTCCACGAAGGTGGTCTCGATACCGAACTTCTTCAGGGTGTGCTTGAAGAGGTTGTAGGTGCCGCCGTAGAGGCTGGGACTGGCCACGATGTGGTCCCCGGCCTCGGCGACGTTGAGCACGGCGAAGGTCTCCGCGGCCTGCCCGGAGGCGAGCAGCAGCGCGCCGACCCCGCCCTCGAGGCTCGCGATCCTGGTCTCGACCGCCTCCTGCGTGGGATTCCCGATACGCGTGTAGATCGGGGCGAGCTCCGTCAGCGCGAACCTGTTCGCGGCGCTCTCCGCGCTCGGGAAGACGAACGACGTCGTCTGGTAGATGGGCAGCGCACGCGCCCCCGTGGCTGGATCCGGCACCTGGCCGGCGTGGATCTGGCGTGTCTCAAAGGACCAATCGTTGGACATGGTGCTCCCTGTCGAAGGGGCCCCTCCTCGTCCGCTGCTCCTGCCGACGGGTCACCGCCGAAGGAAGCATCGACTCCGCAGGAGCCCGCGCTTGCGCGACGCCGGTCTGGCGCCGCACCTGGTCCTCACCCGGGGCACCCCACCGCGGTTGGAGGGTTGCCGGCCAGCAAGCCGGGGCTTCGTGCTGGCACTCATGACCTGCATCCATGGAAACCCATATGGGCGGATCCGGCAACACGTGTGACATTGCGTGAAGGAGGGCGCACCGTGCGCCCGGTGCAGCGGCAGGATCAGGAGTAAGGGGAGCCTAAGTCGAGACGTACATCACTTAGTGCCACACTGTCGGCATGCGCCTGGACCACGTCTCTTACGCCTGTGAACCCGATGGACTTGCCGCGACTGCCGATCGCATCTCGGCCCGGCTCGGCATGGAGCCGGTGAAGGGCGGGGTGCATCCCCGCTTCGGCACCCGGAACATGATCTTCCCGCTGGCCAACGGTCAGTACCTCGAGGTCGTCGAGGTCCTCAACCACCCCGCGTCGGACAAGGCGCCGTTCGGCCAGGCCGTCCGCGCCCGGTCCGAGGCCGGCGGCGGCTGGATGGGCTGGTGCGTGGCCGTGGACGACCTGGGCCCCTTCGAGGAGCGCCTCGGCCGCAGCGCGGTCCCCGGCAACCGCAAGTTCCCCGACGGCCAGGAGCTCACCTGGCAGCAGATCGGCATCAAGGGGCTCATCGCTGATCCCCAGGTCCCCTACCTGCTGCGGTGGGACGACGGGACCGAGCCCCTGCATCCCTCGAAGGCCCGCCCTGCCTCGGTGAAACTGGACTGCCTGACCATCGCCGGCTCCTCCGAGCGCGTCACGGAATGGCTCGGCACGGACGTCGAGGCGACGCTCGACGGCGTGCAGGTCCAGTGGATCGCGCCCAGGGGCACGCCGGGCATCATGTCCGTGACATTCGAGACCGCCGACGGCCGCATCGAGATCTGACGCGTCGTATCACCAGGAAGTCGTATCACCAGGAAGGGACCGGACGATCCGTCCGGTCCCTTCCTCGTCCGCCCGTTCGCGCTGTGCGCGTGGATCAGGCGTGCGTGTAGGTGAGGCAGTCCGCGGCCTCGGCGCCCGGACCCACCTTCACCGCGGCGGCCGTGCACAGCAGGTCGTGGTTGAACGAGCACTCCGAACGCTGGCAGGCCCCGACATGCGCGAGCATCTTCGGGAGGCCGCCGCTGATCGACGTGTCGATGAAGGTGGCGCAGGACGCGTGCTCCTCGCTCCCGGACACCGTGATGGCGACGGCTGTACAGCCGTCGTGGTTGAACGAGCAGTTGTGGACACTGCACTCGGAGACACTCGTGACGACGCTCATCGTTCCTCCTGGTTCACCCCGTAGCGGCCCGGCTGGAACCGTGCGCTCCTGACTGGATGAATTCACGGTAACACCGCAATTGTCGGATAATTTAGTCATGATTTCCGTCCGCAAATAAGGAAAGCAAGGCTTCGCTTATTCAGCCGCCGATACCGATGGCGGGCCCGAGGAGCGCGAACCCGACGAACCCCGCGGTGTCGATGAGGGCGTGGGCGATCACGAGCGGCATGACCCTCCGGGTGCGCGTGTAGAACCAGGCGAACAGCAGTCCCATCAGGACGTTCCCGATGAACGGCCCGAACCCCTGGTACAGGTGATAGCTGCCGCGCACCAGCGCGCTCGTGAGGATGATGGCGGGCGTGGACCAGCCGAGCTCCCGCAGACGGATGAACAGGTAGCCCACCACGATGACCTCCTCCAGCACCGCGTGCCGCACCGCGGACAGGACAAGCACAGGGACGGTCCACCAGTAGGAATCGAGGGCGGCGGGGACCAGGGCCGTGGTGATGCCGAGGGCGCGGCCGCCGGCGTACACGCCGAGGGTGCCGACGCCGATGATCACCGCGAGGCCCACCCCGAAGCCGACCGTGCGCAGCGGTTTCTCGAACGTGAACCCGAGGCGCCGGAACGCCGACACCCCGTGCCCGCCGAGCAGGAACAGCACGAGTGCCACGGGCACCAGCGCGAAGAGGATGCCCAGGAGCTGGTAGGCGAGGTCGAAGTACTGCCGGTCGTTGAGCACCGGGTTCAGGGTGGTGGTCTGCGCCGCGAGCGGCCCCCGTGTGAGCTTCTCCGCCAGGTTCACCACGGCGTACACACCCGACTGCCCGAGTGAGAGCCCGAAGACGATCAGCAGCTCCGCCGTGATGCGCCGCCTGCGCGCCGCGGCATCGGGGTGGGGATGGTCGGCGGTCGGCGCGGTGGATGCGGGCTCGGCAGGCATGCCGCTATCCTCGCAGCGGCCGCCGGGGATTCCCAGCCGGACGCCGGCCGCGGGGAGTCCTAGCGCACCCGGCGGCCTGCCTTCCAGACGGCGTGCACGAGGGGCATCCCGGGCCGGTAGGCGAGGTGCGTGGCGGACGGCGCGTCGAGCAGCTGCAGGTCGGCACGGTGCCCGACGGCGAGCGAGCCGACGGCGCGGCGGCCGTCGGCGTCGTCCCCCGTGTGGCGGCGCAGGGCGAGCGCTCCGCCGTAGGTCGCTGCGCGGACCGCCTCGTGCACGGTCAGCCCCATCTGCAGCACGGCCGTGGCGACGCAGAAGGCCATGGAGCTGGTGTAGGACGTGCCGGGGTTGCAGTTGCTGGCCAGGGCGAGCTGCACGCCGGCGTCGAGCAGTCTCCGCGCGGGCGGGAACGGCTGGCGCGTGGAGAGGTCGCAGGCCGGCAGGCACGTGGCGACGGTGCCGGGCGCTGCTCCGTCGGCGAAGCCGGACCAGCTGCCCGCGAGTGCCGCGACGTCGGTGTCGGACAGGTGGTTGGCGTGGTCCACGCTGGCGGCGCCGAGCTCCACGGCGAGCGCGACACCGTCGCCCGGTCCGAGCTGGTTGCCGTGCACGCGCAGGCCGAGGCCGGCGGCGGCGCAGGCCTCCAGCACGTGCCGTGCCTGGTCCGCGGTGAAGGCGCCCGTCTCGCAGAAGACGTCGGCCCAGCGGACGTGGGGCAGGACGGCGTCGAGCATGGGGCCGGCCACGAGGTCGGTGTACGCGTCGGCGTCCGCCCCGTCCGGGACGAGGTGCGCGCCGAGGTAGGTGACCTCGTCCACCACGCCCGCGGCGATGCGCGCGCTGCGGGCCTCGTGCCCGATGTCCAGGCCGTAGCCCGTCTTCGTCTCGAGATAGGTGGTGCCGCCCGCCGCGGCCTCCGCGACGCGGGCCAGCAGGAGCCGCGTGAGGTCGTAGTCCCCCGTGGCGCGAGTCGCGCCGACGGTCACGGCGATGCCGCCCGCCGCATACTCCTGCCCTGCCATGCGCGCCTCGAACTCCGCCGTCCGGTCGCCGGCGAACACGAGGTGCGTGTGGCTGTCGACCCAGCCCGGCAGGCCGGCACGGCTGCCGGCGTCGTACGCCTCATCTGCTGCGGGCGCGCGTGCGGCCGGGCCGATCCAGCTGATGCGCTCCCCCTCGAGGACGACGGCTGCGTCCCGAAGGACCGCGCCGTCCGTGTCCTGCGTCATGAGTTCGCCGATGTTCGTGATCAGGACGGACATCAGCGCTCCCGGGGCTGTACGTGGTGCATCACCGGGCGGCCGGGCCCGTCCGTCGCGGCCGCGGCGTCGTCGAGGCGGTCGATGGCGGCGGCCAGCAGGGGCCCCGGAGCGCCGAGGGCCGCATGGACGCCGTTCCGGGCCACGAGGACCCCACCGACGACGACGCCCGTGACGTCCTGCGCCGTCGCCGTGTACGCGAGCTGCTCCCGGGCGGACCCGGCGGTGCGCGCGCTGCGCGGATCGACGGCCATGAAGTCGGCGGCACGGCCCGGAGCGAAGCCCGCGCCGGGGCGTCCCTGCGCGGCGGCCCCGCCGAGCGCCGCGATGCCGTGCAACCGCTCCGGATCGAAGTGCCCGCGCCGTCCGGTGCGCAGGCGCTCGCCGTGCTCGAGGGCCCGCATCTCCAGCCAGGGATCCACGACGGCGTGCTGGTCGGTGCCGAGGGCGAGCCTCGCTCCCGCCGCCCGGAAGTCGCCGGCCGGTCCGATCCCGTCCGCGAGGTCCGCCTCGGTGGTGGGGCAGACGACGATCACGGCCCCTGCATCGGCGAGCACGGCGATGTCCCGGTCGCTCACGTGGGTGGCGTGCACGGCGGACAGTCGGTCGGTCACGAGGCCGTGCCGGTCGAGCAGCGCGGTCGGGGTGCGGCCCGTGGCCCGCAGGCAGTCCTCGTTCTCCGCGGGCTGCTCGGACAGGTGCACATGCAGGGGCAGGTCGGCCGGCAGGTGCCGCGCGACGACGGCCAGGTCCTGCTCGGGGACGGCGCGCACGGAATGGAGGGCGGCCCCTACCATCACCCGGTGAGCCGGGTACTGCGCGGTGACGGCGGCGCGCAGGGAGGCGAGGCGTTCGAGCCAGCGCTCGGCGGTCCCGTCGGAGAACCGGCGCTGGCCCTGCTCGGGCGGGAGCCCGAAGCCGCCGGCGAGGTAGCAGGTGTCGAGCAGCGTCAGCCGGATCCCGGCCCGGACGGCCGCGCGGGCGAGGGCCAGCTCCATGGCGTGCTCTCCGTGCGCGTCGGCGTCGTCCCCCTGCCCGTACGGGGTCCCGTCCGCCCGGTGGTGGACGTAGT
Source organism: Arthrobacter sp. TJ-238 (assembly GCF_058269215.1). Taxonomy (NCBI): domain Bacteria; kingdom Bacillati; phylum Actinomycetota; class Actinomycetes; order Micrococcales; family Micrococcaceae; genus Arthrobacter; species Arthrobacter sp. TJ-238. The sequence continues at coordinate 155,096 of NZ_JBZCNH010000007.1, forward strand.
GGAACTCGGCGACGCTCGTCCAGCCCGCCACCACCATCTCGGCGTACACGGCGGTCGCGAGCTCCTCGTAGAGCTCGGGCGTGAGGGTGTTCGCCGCGCGGTACATGGTCTCCCGCCACGTCCAGAACGTCCCGCCCCCAACCGTGCCGTGGGTGCGGCCACGCAGGGCGCGGTGGAACGCGTGGGAGTGGGCGTTCGCGGCGCCGGGGAAAGCCACACCCCGCAGGACCGCGTCGCCGTCCCGTGCGGGGACGCCGGCCAGCACGCTCACCACCAGGCCGGCGTCGTCGACCTCGACCCGGACCGCGTCCGCCACACCCCCTGCCCCCAGCCAGGCGTGCTCGCACCAGAGGGCGCGCGCCGCGGGCTGCGTCACAGCAGGTCTTCGAGGACGTCGGCGAGCGCGGTGGCGCCGGCGTCGGCGTCCTCGCGCTCGACGAACTCCTCGGGCGAGTGGCTGATGCCCGTGGGGTTGCGGACGAACAGCATGGCGGTCGGCGCGATCGTCCCCAGGATGCCGGCGTCGTGCCCGGCGCCGGTCGGCAGCGTGGGGGCGCCCGGGAAGGAGCGGCCGAGCGCAAGACCGAGCGTGCGCTGCAGTGCCCCGTCGAAGTGGACCGTGCCACTGCGCGACTCCTCGGTCAGGGTGGCGCGGCAGCCCTCGAAGGCGCAGATCTTCTGGGCCTGGCCGTGGATCTTCTCGATGAGCGACGCCGTCACGGCGTCCTCCTCGTGCCGGACGTCGAGCCAGAGGTCCACGCGGGAGGCGATGACGTTGGTGCCGCCGGGCACGGGCTGCAGGCGTCCGACGGTGGCGCGCGCGCCGTCCTGCTCGGCTGCGACCCTGCGCGCGGCGAGCACCACCTGGGCGGCGGCGATCATCGGGTCGGCGCGGTCGGCCATGAGGGTGGTACCGGCATGGTTGCCCTGACCCGTGATGGACAGGCGCCAGCGGCCGTGCCCCAGCATGGTGGACCCGATCGCGACGGCCGAGTCCAGGTCGATGAGCCCGCGCCCCTGCTCCACGTGCAGTTCCACGAAGTCGCCGATGTGCCGGATCGCCTCCTCGTCCCGGCCGAGGTGTGCCGGGTCGAGTCCCGCGGCTCGGGAGGCGTCGGCGAACGTGGTGCCGTCGGCGTCCGTGAGGGTCCGCACGTGATCCGGGTCCAGGGTCCCGGTGAGCAGGCGGGAGCCGAGGCAGGACACACCGAAGCGCGAGCCCTCCTCCTCCGGGAACACCGTGACCGCGAGGGAGCGGTGCGGCTGGAGGCCGCGCTCCCGCAGGAGGTCGACGGCGACGAGCGCGGAGGCGACGCCGAGAGGACCGTCGAACGCACCGCCGCCGGGCACGGAGTCGAGGTGGCTGCCGGTGACGAGGGCGCCGTCGCGGCTGTCCGTCGCGTCCCACCAGGCCCAGAGGATGCCGTTCCGGTCGGTCTCCACGGACAGTCCGCGTGCGGCGGCCTCGGCGGAGAACCACTCCCGCAGCGACTGCTCGGCGGGGGTGAACACGCCGCGCGAGTAGCCGCCGCGCACGGCGTCCCGTCCTACGTCGCTGATGGAGTCGAGCACTGAGGAGACGGTCTGCATGGGTTACCTTCCGACGGGTCGTGTACTCAGGATTCCATGGGGATGCGCACGCCGCGCTCGGCGGCGACCTCGCGGGCCCGCTCGTAGCCGGCGTCGACGTGGCGGATGACGCCCGTGCCCGGATCGTTCGTCAGGAGGCGTTCGAGCTTCCGGGCGGCGAGGTCGGTGCCGTCGGCCACCGAGACCTGTCCGGCGTGGATGGAGCGGCCGATGCCGACGCCGCCGCCGTGGTGGATGGAGACCCATGTGGCCCCGGACGCGGTGGTGAGCAGCGCGTTCAGGAGGGGCCAGTCGGCGACCGCGTCGGAGCCGTCCGCCATGGCCTCCGTCTCGCGGTAGGGCGAGGCGACGGAGCCGGAGTCCAGGTGGTCGCGGCCGATGACGATGGGCGCCGACACCTTCCCCTCCGCGACGAGCCGGTTGAAGAGGAGGCCCGCCTTCGCGCGGTCCCCGTAGCCGAGCCAGCAGATGCGCGCGGGCAGGCCTTCGAACTCCACGTGCTCCGCGGCGGCGTCGAGCCAGCGGTGCAGGTGCCCGTTGTCCGGGAACAGCTCCTTGAGGGCGGCGTCCGTGACGGCGATGTCCGCCGGATCACCGGACAGCGCCACCCAGCGGAACGGGCCGAGCCCTTCGCAGAAGAGCGGGCGGATGTACGCGGGGACGAACCCGGGGATGTCGAAGGCGCGCCCGTAGCCGCCCGTGCGGGCCTCGTCGCGGATCGAGTTGCCGTAGTCGAAGACTTCGGCGCCGGCGTCGAGGAAGCCGACCATCGACTCGACGTGCAGGGCCATCGAGGCTTGCGCCTTCTTGGTGAAGCCCTCGGGGTCGGCGGCGGCCTCACGGTCCCACTCGTCGGGGGCGATGCCCTCGGGCAGGTAGCTGAGCGGGTCGTGGGCGGAGGTCTGGTCGGTGACGATGTCGACGTCGAGCCCGCGCCTCAGCAGCTCGGGGAAGACCGCCGCGGCGTTGCCGACCACGCCGACCGACAGGGGGCGCCCGTCGCGCTTCGCGGCGAGGACCTGCGCCACGGCGTCGTCGAGCGTGTCCGCGACGGTGTCCAGGTACCGCTTCGCCACGCGGCGGCGCAGCCGCGCCTCGCTGACATCGACGATCAGGACGGCGCCTCCGTTGAGCGTGACGGCGAGCGGCTGCGCGCCGCCCATACCGCCGCAGCCCGCGGTGAGGGTCAGGGTGCCGGCGAGGGTGCCGCCGAAGCGCTTGCGGGCGACCGCCGCGAAGGTCTCGAACGTGCCCTGGAGGATGCCCTGCGTGCCGATGTAGATCCATGACCCGGCCGTCATCTGCCCGTACATCATGAGGCCCTCGGCCTCGAGCCGGCGGAACTCCGGCCAGGTGGCCCAGTCGCCCACGAGGTTGGAATTGGCGAGCAGCACCCGCGGCGCCCACGCATGGGTGCGGAACACGCCGACGGGCTTGCCGGACTGCACAAGGAGCGTCTCGTCGTCCTCGAGGGTCTCCAGGGTGCGGACGATCGCGTCGTACGCCTCCCAGCTGCGTGCCGCGCGGCCCGTGCCGCCGTAGACCACGAGGTCCTCGGGGCGCTCGGCCACCTCGGGGTCGAGGTTGTTCATGAGCATGCGCAGCGGCGCTTCCGTCTGCCAGCTCTTCGCCGTGAGGTGCGTGCCGCGGGCCGCGCGGATGGAGCGCGAAGGGTCGTGCCGGGAACTCGGGGTGCTGGTCATGCTGGTTCTCCTCGGGTGGTGTCGGCGGCGGGTTCGTCCGTCCGGCTCAGGAGCGCTGCCGCCTCCTGCGCGACGAGCGCCCCGATGCGGCGGGCCCCGGCGTCGGTGATGCGGTAGCTGGGGACGACGACGCTGAGCGCCGCGGAGGGCCGGCCGCCGGGCGAGACGGGCGCGGCGATCGCGGTGACGTCGGCCTCGATGCCGTCGCGCACGACGACGAAGCCGCCGGCCGGCGGTCCGCCCGTGAGGACCGCGCCGACGGCGGTGCCCTCCAGCGGGATGCTGCGGCCCACCCAGCTGGCGTGGCGGACAGAGTGGGTCCCCTCACGCATCGCGAGGTAGACCCCCTCGCCGTCGTGCGAGGGGACACTCAGGTATGCCGACTCGCCCGTCTGCCGCACGAGCCGTTCGAGGGCGGGTTCGGAGAGGGAGACGAGCGATTCGTGGCCGAGGGCCTGCGCACCGAGCTGCACCACGCGGAGTCCGGGCCGGTAGGCGCCGAGCGGGTCCCGCCGCACGAAGCCGGTGCCCTCGAGCGTGCGCAGCAGGCGCAGCGCCGTCGACGCCGACAGCTCGGCCTCCCGCGCCGCGTCCGCGAGGCTGAGGGACCCGGCGTCGCAGACCGCGCCGAGGAGGACGAGCGCGCGCTCCACGGTGCGGGTCGAGGATTCCGCCATGCTCGCCTCCTTGCACTAATACCCGCCGTAGCTTTCACTTATTGAAACGTCCTTTCCACTCAATGGCAATAGCGGTCGCAACCGCAGGAAGCGAGGCGGACCGTGTCCCAGCCCCCCGTGATCGTCGGCACCGGCCCCCTGTCCCCCGCCGACGTCGTCGCCGTCACCCGGAACGACGCCCCCGTGGAGCTCGCCCCCGAGGCCCTGGCCGCGATGGCGGCCTCCCGCACGGTCGTCGAGTCGCTCGTCGACGACGGCACCCCGCACTACGGCGTCTCCACCGGTTTCGGCGCCCTGGCCACCCGGCACATCCCGCTCGACCAGCGCACCCGGCTGCAGCGCAGCCTCATCCGCAGCCACGCGGCGTCCTCCGGCGCCGAGGTGGACCGCGAGGTGGTGCGCGGCCTGATGCTCGGCCGCCTCTCCACCCTGGCGACGGGCCGCACGGGGGTCCGCCCCCTCGTCGCATCCACATCCGCTGCGCTGCTCAACGCCGGCATCACCCCCGTGATCGGCGAGTACGGGTCGCTCGGCTGCTCGGGCGACCTCGCACCGCTCTCCCACGTGGCGCTCGCGCTCATGGGCGAGGGCCACGTACGGAACGCCGCAGCGGATCTCGTGCCCGCCGCCGAAGCCCTCGCCGCCGCCGGGATCACTCCCGTGGAACTCCGCGAGAAGGAGGGCCTGGCGCTCATCAACGGGACGGACGGCATGCTCGGCATGCTGGTCCTCGCCGCCACCGACCTCCGCAGGCTCCTGACGACGGCGGATCTCGCCGCGGCGATGAGCGTCGAGGGGCTCCTCGGCACCGACGCCGTGTTCGCCGATGACCTGCACGCCCTCCGGCCCCACCCCGGGCAGGTGGCCTCGGCCGCGAACATCCGGGCACTGCTCGCGGGATCCCCGCTCATCAGTGAACAGCTGACGTCCGAGACCGGCCGGCACCGGTTCACGCGCGTGCAGGACGCCTACTCCCTGCGGTGTGCGCCCCAGGTGCACGGCGCAGCGCGCGGCACCCTCGCCCACGCCGAGGCGGTCGCCGCGGTCGAGCTGGAGTCCGCGATCGACAACCCGGTGATCACCCCGGACGGGCGCATCGAGTCGAACGGCAACTTCCACGGCGCCCCGGTGGGCTACGTGCTCGACTTCCTCGCGATCGCCGTCGCCGACGTCGCCTCCATGAGCGAACGCCGTACCGACCGCTTCCTCGACAAGGCCCGCAGCCACGGTCTCAACGCCTTCCTCGCCCACGACCCCGGCGTGGACTCCGGGCACATGATCGCGCAGTACACGCAGGCGGGCATCGTGTCCGAGCTCAAGCGCCTCGCGAACCCGGCGTCCGTGGACTCCATCCCCTCCTCCGCGATGCAGGAGGACCACGTGTCCATGGGCTGGGCCGCCGGCCTCAAGCTGCGCCGCGCCGTCGACGGCCTCACGCGGGTGCTCGCCATCGAGATCCTGACCGCCGCGAGGGCCCTCGACATGCGCGACGGCGGAGCCGCGTCCGGCTACCGCAGTTCCGGCCCGATCACGGCCGTCCGGCAGCGCCTGCGCCAGGACGTGCAGGGCCCGGGCACGGACCGGTACCTCGCCCCCGAGATCGAGGCCGCCCGCCTCCTCGTGGATGACGGTTCGCTGCTCGCCGCGGCGCTGGGGTCGCTCCCAGCGCCGCTCCAGTGAACGTTGTTAGGGTGGCCTGACCCCTGCAGAAAGAAGCGCCCCGTGTCCTCCCCCATGTCCTCCCCCGTGTCGCCTGCCGCCGCCCAGCCCTCCCGCAAGCCGCCGCGTCCGCAGACGGTCCTCACCGTGCTCGAGAAGCAGTGGCTCAGCCCGCACCTGGTGCGCGTGGTGGCGGGCGGACCGGGCTTCGCGGACCTGCAGGACTGCGACGCGACGGACCGCTACGCCAAGCTGCTCTTCGCGAAGCCGCACCTCGGCCTGGTGCCGCCCTACGACCTCGCGGCACTGAAGGACGAACTCCCGGCGGGCGACCGGCCGGTGAAGCGCACCTACACGATCCGCTGGCTGGACGCCACGTCCCGCCGGCTCGCCATCGATTTCGTGGTGCACGGCGACGCCGGGATCGCCGGACCGTGGGCCGCGGCCGCCGCACCGGGAGATCCCCTCGTGCTGATGGGCCCCTCCGGCAAGTGGTCACCCGACCAGGACGCCGACTGGCACCTCTTCGTCGGTGACGACTCGGCCCTGCCTGCGATCGCCGCGGGTCTCGAGGCGCTGCACTCCGCCGCCGTCGGGCACGCGTACCTCGAGGTCGACAGCGTCGCGGACATCATCCCGCTCGCGGCGCCCGCAGGCCTCGAGCTTCACTGGCTGCTGCGTGAGGGGCAGGCGGCGGGGACGACGACGCTGCTCGCCGACGCCGTCGCTGCCGGGCCGTGGCCCGAGGGGCGCGTCGACGCGTTCGTGCATGGCGAGCGGGGTGCCATGAAGGCGCTGCGCGATGTCCTGTTCAAGGACAAGGGGCTCGCGCGCCCGCAGGTCTCGCTCTCGGGCTACTGGGCGTACGGGCGGGAGGAGGACACGTTCCAGGCCGAGAAGCGGGAACCGATCGGCCAGATCCTCGACGACTAGCGTCGATCACCGCCCGCGGCTCAGGCACTCCCGGGTGCGGGGACCGCTCGCGGGCGCCGCTTCGGCAGGCGGTCGGCCAGTTCCATGGCCGGTTCGGCGAGGCGCGCCAGCACCGGTCCGAGGACGGCCATGAGCAGGACGTACGTGGTGGCCAGGGCGGCCAGCTCCGGGATCACGGCCCCGGAGGCCACCGCGAGCCCGGCGATGACGATCGAGAACTCGCCGCGCGCCACCAGCGCCGTGCCGGCACGCGCCCGCCCCATCCGCCCGATGCCCTGCCTGCCGGCGGCCCACCAGCCGGTCGCGATCTTCGTCACGGAGGTTGTCACGGCCAGGAGCAGGGCGACTCCGAGCACCGGCGGGATGGACGAGGGATCGGTGTTGAGTCCGAACACGACGAAGAAGATGGCCGCGAAGAGGTCCCGCAGGGGTTCGAGGATGCGCGCGGCGTTCTCGGCCGTCGCACCCGAGATCGCGATGCCGAGCAGGAACGCGCCGACGGCCGCCGAGACCTGCAGGGCGGACGCGAGGCCGGCGACGAGCAGGGCCGCGCCGATGAGCGTCAGGAGGAACACCTCGCGGTCGGTGCTGTCCACGATGGCGGAGACCACGTTGCCCCACCGCAGGGCGACGATCAGCACGAGCGTGACCACGAGCAGGGAGATGCCGACCGTGCCGAGCCCGCCGGCGAAGCTGAGCCCGGCGAGGACCGCGGTGAGCACCGGCAGGTAGACGGCCATGGCGAGGTCCTCGAAGACGAGGATCGCGAGCACGGTGGGGGTCTCCCGGTTGCCGAGCCGCCCGAGGTCGCTGATGACCTTCGCGGCGATCCCCGACGACGAGATATAGGTCACGCCGCCCATGACGAGGGCGGCGACGGCCCCCCAGTCGAGGATCACGGCGACGAGGGCGCCGGGGGTGAAGTTGAGGACGAAGTCGACGATCCCGGCGAGCCAGGACTGGCGGAGCCCGGTGACGAGTTCCTTCGCCGTGTATTCGAGGCCGAGCAGGAGCAGCAGCAGGACGACGCCGATCTCGCTGGCGACCTCGCTGAACTCGATGACCCCCTCGAGCTCGATGAACCCGCCCTGGCCGAAGAACAGGCCTCCGATGAGGTACAGCGGGATGGGCGAGAGTCCGATCCGGCCGGCGAGCCGCCCGAGGATACCGAGGGACAGGAGGATGGCGCCGAGTTCGATCAGGGTCAGGGCTGTCGTGTGCACAGGCGGCTCAGCCGTTGCGCAGGATGTCCGCCGCGGCGTCGAGGCCCTCGGAGGTGCCCACCACCACCAGCAGGTCGCCGGCGGTGAGGGTGAAATCGGGTGTCGGCGAGGCCTGCACCTGGCCCGAGCGGAGGACCGCGACGAGCGAGGCGCCGGAACGCGAACGCATGCGCGTGTCCGCGAGGGGCCGCCCGTCGAAGGGCGAACCGCGCTCGATGAGGAACTGCCGCGTGGAGACGCCGGGCAGGTCCCGGTGCTCCTCCGTCAGCTGCGCGACGAGCTGCCGCGAGCCGAGCAGGTTGCCGATGGTCGCGGCCTCCTCGGGCGTCAGCGGGATGGAGGCGACACAGGCATCCGGGTCGCTCGCCTTCGAGATGATCAGGTCGAGGTCACCGTCGCGCTGCGCGACGATGCCCACCCTGCGGCCGGAGCCCGTGACGATCTCCCGCCGCACCCCGATGCCGGGAAGGCGTGTTTCGATGACGTTCATGCGCCCATCCTAGACCCGCCGCGGCTACTGACTGCGGCGCCCGGCGCCTGTGGAGCCCCCGTTCGCTGAAGGCGTCGAAGGGGCCTTCACGACGCCTTTGCTCGGCGCGCTGACCACGCACCTCACTTCGGCTTCGGCCCGCCGAGTATCCTCAGCGCAGCCTCGAGCTGCGGCCAGCCGATGCGTGCGAAGAAGGCATCAGCCGAATACTGCCTCTCCAGGGTCTCCATGAAGGTCTCCACCCATTCCGCGTAGATCTGCGCGCTCCGACTGAACAGCATGGGCTCGTGGACTTCGACGCTGACATGCATCTCGGCCGAATACGAATGAACATCGGCGCTGCCGGGACGTACGCCGACGTAGTGCTCGATGAACGGCGGAGGTATGTCGACAGTGGAACCGGAGAAGTTCGTGCGGATACGAACGGAGACCTGGGGGCTGCTGACATTTATCCCGCCGTCCGTGGGTTTGCCCAATGAACTGTCTGCCGGGAGTCGTAGCGTGGACGTGCTCGAGTAGGCGTCCTCGCCTGTCCTACCCCCAGGAACCGAACCCTCCTGATCCAGGATGTCGGGAGACGATGCCCCGTCCTCGGGCCGCCGCGAGAACAGCTCCAGGAACCGGTTCTGGAACAGCGCCTGGGGCGCATCCTCTATCCGGTAGTCGATGAGCTTGCCCTCGTCGCCTGGTCCAGCGCCGAAATGTGTCGAGAGGTCGGCGGCCAACCGCTTCAACACCAGGTACTCGAGGAGGTCGTTCAGGAGATTGATGGACGAACTGGCGGGGCGGAAAGGATAAGCCGGGGTGGAAGATATCCCGGACATGGGGGAACCGTGCCATAGGCTGCGGATCGCGCCGTCTTCGGCGAGACCCACCTGGAGCAGTTGGGCGGCTTCGGCAGCCAAGGCGTATTCGGGCACGTGCAGAAGCTCGTTCGATCGCTTGTCGTAGAGGATGAAGCCCCGTATCCTGCGGTCGAAAGTTGCGGGCTTCATGCGCGGCCACGCGAGATAGGCAAGGGCGGCGAGGACCACCAGGGTGCCGACCACGAAGTCCCATCCGGAGACGAGGGTGAAACTCAGGGAATTACCGATGACATTCACGCCGACGGCGGCGATTATGGCACCCACAGCCAGCTGCAGAGCGGAGGACCGATTCGACGTGATGTTCGAGAAGCTCCTGCCGACTGCTTTCCTACCCATGGCTACCCCCACCTCGTAGAGTGCACTTCTTCTGTGGATACTACGGGCAAGGTCAAGAAGTAACTGCCTGGAGCAGCACGTCGAGCCGGCCTGCTGGGGCCTGCAGGTTCAGGTGGGCCGGTTCGGGGCCGCGGTCCCAGGTGATCGAACGGCGCCGATGATCACTTCAGCCGGGCCGGAGCGCCGTGGCGGCGGCGGTGATGCGCGCGGGGTCGGCGCCGAGATCGGCCGGATCGGCCCCGGTCAGCAGGACCGCCGCCAGTTCGGCGATTCCCGACGACGACTGGAAGCCGTAGCCTCCCTGCCCTGCGAGCCAGAAGAAGCCGGGATGCCCCGGGTCGAACCCGACGACGGGCAGGCCCGACGCCCGCTGGGTCCGCAGGCCGGTCCAGGCCCGCGTGACACCGGTGATGCCCAGATCGGCGATCGTCGACAGGTGCTCGATGAGCCGCTCGACATCACCCGGGTGCGGCTGGGCGTCACCGGGCTCGGCGGGCTCCGCCTCGCACGGGGAGATGAGCACACCCTCGGCGTCGGGACGGTAGTAGAACGACTCGTCGGCGGCCGCGACCATGGGCGTGCCGACCGGGGGCGCATTGGTCGCGGTGACGATCGCGGCGGTACGCCGGAGTGGGACCAGGCCCTGCGGCGCGACACCGCACACGTCCGCGACCCCGTCGGCCCAGGCCCCGGCGGCATTGACGAGGACTTCCGCGGTGATGGGCCGGTAGCCCGCTCGGACGCTCCACCCGGTGCCGTCGTAGCGTGCCGAGGTGACCTCGGCACCCGTGAGGATGATGACACCGTCGTCGCTCGCGCGACGACGGTGGTACTCGAGGAGGAGGTCGGTGTCGGTGCCGACGCAGTCAGTATCGATGGCTGCTGCATCGAAGGCCGCCGGTCGGAGTTGCGGGCACAGTTCCAGGGCCTCCGCGTGGGACACGGGGTGCATCGAGTCGCTGGACCTCGCGGCGACGTCGGCCTCCGAGCCGATGAGCAGGAAAGACCGCGGAACGGTGAGCGGAAGCCCGGTGGAGGACTGGACGCCGGAGAGCAGGTCGAGGGTGCGGCGTGTGAGGTCGAGCACCGGTGCGGGCCCGTAGCTCGGGATGAGCTGCCGGGCCGAGCGGGACGACGTGTGGTACCCGAGCGTGGCCTCCGCCTCGACGAGGACCACGCTGGAGAACGGCGCGAGGGCGGACGCCAGGGAGAGGCCGGCGATCCCGCCGCCGATGATCAGGACGTCGCACTCGAGGGAGGTCATCCCGTCATCCTAGGGCGGGCCTCCCCCATCGGGGCCCGGTCCTCACCCCACGTGCGCGCCGGGGACGTCGCCGACGTCGGCCGTGCCTTCCGCCACCTCGGCGCGGGCGGCGACGAACGCCTGCACGCAGGCCTCGATGTCCTCCCCGGTGTGCGCTGCGGAGAGCTGCACGCGGATGCGGGCGGCGCCCTTCGGGACCACGGGGTAGCTGAAGGCGGTGACGAAGACGCCGTGCGCGAGCATGGCATCGGCGGTCCTTGCGGCGAGCACGGCGTCACCGAACATCACCGGGATGATGGCGTGCTCCCCCTCGAGGAGGTCGAACCCCTCCTCCGTCATGCGGCGGCGGAAGAGGGCTGCATTACGAGCGAGGGCCTCCCGGAGCTCTCCGCTGCCCTGCACGAGGTCCAGCGCCGTGAGGGTCGCGGCGACGATGGACGGCGCGAGGGAGTTGGAGAACAGGTACGGGCGGGCCCGCTGGCGCAGCAGGGCGACGATCTCGGCGCGGGCGGCGACGTACCCGCCCGACGCCCCGCCGAGTGCCTTGCCGAAGGTGCCCGTGAAGATGTCCACGCGCTCGGCGACACCGGCGTGCTCCGGCGTCCCGGCGCCGGTCGCGCCCATGAAGCCGACGGCGTGGGAGTCGTCCACCATGACCATCGCGTCGTACCGCTCGGCGAGGTCGCAGATGGCCTCGAGCGGTGCGAGGTAGCCGTCCATGGAGAAGATGCCGTCGGTCACGACGAGCCGGCGCCGCGCGCCCGAGGCTTCCTGCAGCTTCGCCTCGAGGTCCGCCATGTCCCGGTTCGCGTAGCGGAAGCGCTGGGCCTTGGACAGGCGGATGCCGTCGATGATCGACGCGTGGTTCAGCGCGTCCGAGATCACGGCGTCCTCCGCGCCCAGGAGGGATTCGAAGACCCCGCCGTTCGCGTCGAAGCAGGAGGAGAAGAGGATGGTGTCCTCGGTGCCGAGGAACTGCGAGACGCGCCGCTCGAGGTCGAGATGGAGGTCCTGGGTGCCGCAGATGAAGCGCACCGAGGCCATGCCGAACCCGCGCTCGTCGAGAGCCGTCTTGGCCGAGGCGATGATGTCCGGGTGGTCGGCCAGGCCGAGGTAGTTGTTGGCGCAGAAGTTGAGGACGTTCGCGTCCCCGGCGTCGAGCGCTCCGGCCGTGATGTGGCTGGACTGCGGTGAGGAGATGCGCCGCTCGTGCTTGAAGAGGCCTGCGCTGCGGATGTCGTCGAGTTCACCGGCGAGCTGGTCGCGGACTGCTGAGTACATGGTGTTCCTGCTTCCTAGAAGGTGGTCCAGTCGAGGACCACTTTGCCGCTGGCGCCGTCGCGCGCTGTTGTGAAGCCCTGCTGCCACTGACTCGCTGGCAGGCAGTCGGTGACCACGGACGCGACTGCCTCGCGCAGCGTCCGGTTGGACTGCAGCATGGCGCTCATCGCGTACCAGGTCTCGAACATCTCCCGTCCGTAGATGCCCTTGAGGGTGAGCATATGCGTCACCACCTTGCCCCAGTCGATGGAGATGGGGCCGGACGGCAGACCGAGCATCGCGATCTTCCCGCCGTGGTTCATGTTGTCGATCATCTCGGGCAGGGCGGTCGCGTGGCCCGACATCTCCATCCCGATGTCGAAGCCCTCCTTCATGCCGAGCTCGCGCTGGGCGTCGGCGACGCGCATGCGGCTGACGTCGACGGCGATGTCGGCGCCCACGCGGCGGGCGAGCTCGAGGCGCGGGGCGGAGACGTCGGTGATCGCGATCTTCCGGGCCCCTGCGTGGCGGGCGACGGCGACGGCCATGAGCCCGATGGGGCCGGCCCCGGTGATGAGGACGTCCTCGCCGACGAGCGGGAAGCTGAGCGCGGTGTGGACGGCGTTGCCGAAGGGGTCGAAGACGGCGCCGAGTTCGGGGGTGATGGTCGCGTCGTGCACCCAGACGTTGGTCTCGGGGACGACGATGAACTCCGCGAACGCGCCGTCGCGCTGCACGCCGACGCTCGAGGTGTGGATGCACATCTGGCGGCGGCCGGCCCGGCAGTTGCGGCAGATCCCGCAGACGATGTGCCCTTCGCCGGAGACGCGGTCACCGATGCGGATGTCGCGGACGCCGTCCCCGAGCGCGACGACCTCGCCGTAGAACTCGTGGCCGGGGATGAGGGGCGCCGAGATCATGCCCTGCGCCCACGAGTCCCAGCTCTCGATGTGGAGGTCCGTCCCGCAGATGCCGGTGGTGATGACCCGGATCTTGACCTCGCCCCACCCCGCATCGGGTTCTGGCCGGTCCACGAGTTCGAAGCCGGGATGAGCCCCGGATTTGTACAGCGCCTTCACTGAACGGTTCCTTCCAGGCCGCCCGGTCCTCCAGCGGGATGGGCTGGGCCTGGGCGGTACGGGTGCAGGGCGGGATATTGCCCGGGGCAACACTACCAGCGGCCGCCGGGGTGGGTCCCGTTCGGGGTGGGACCTGTTCGGAGTGGCTGCCACGGGTCCGGGCCGCCGCGCCGGGTTCATTGCGACCAGGCGCAGGACGGCGCCGGTCAGTCCTCCAGGACCGCCGCGAGGATCTCGACGCCGAGCGCGTGGAGGGCGGGGGCATCGTCCGACGCCGCCGCCATCGCGCTGCCCAGGCTCACCGCCCAGCCCCTCGCGCGGGCCCAGGTCGCGGCGTCGGTGGGGCGCAGCGCCTCGAGTGCGGTGCGGAACGCGGCGCGGTCGGCGACGCCGAAGTGCAGCCAGGCGGCGGCGAGGTCCGTCGCCGGGTCCCCCGCGCACAGGTCGCCGAAGTCCACGACGCCGGCCAGCGCGCCGCCGGGACCGAGGACCACGTTGGCCGGATGCAGGTCACCATGCAGCCACAGCGGCACGTCCGACCAGGCCGGTGCCGCGAGGGACGCCTCCCATACCTCCAGCAGCAGCGCAGCGGACACACCGGGGATCACCGGCAGCGACGCGAGCCGCGCCCGGACGACGTCGTCGCGCGCCGCCAGCGGACCGCCACGGCCCACGGGACTGACAGGGGCGTCCCGCGGCGCGGGACGCTGGAACTCGGCGAGGAATCGTGCAAGCGGAACGGCCGCGGACGAGCGCCCGGGTCGCGGGACGGTGAGGCCGCTGACCCCACCGATCCATCGGGACACGGACCAGTGCCACGGATAACCGCAGCCGGGGCCGCCGGTCCGCAGGGGCGACGACGTCGGCACGGACAGGGACGCCGAGAGGCCCGGGAGCCACTGCTGCTCGGCGACCATCAGCGCGTCGGCGACGGCGCGCCGGGGCAGGCGCACCACGAGGTCCTCCCCCAGCCGGAAGAGCGTGTTGTCCCATCCGCCGCCGACGGCCCGGACCGGCAGGTGCGCGAGATCCGGCATCTGCGCGGCGAGCAGCGCGACGACGAGCGGCGGCGCGACGTCGAACTCCGCCTGCGGCATCACCGCCATCGGACCCTCCTGGAAACGCGCTACCCCTCGACGCCGAGGCGCTGCAGGATGAGCTCGCGGACACGGCCCGCGTCGGCCTGCCCGCGGGTCGCCTTCATGACGCCGCCCACGATCGCCCCGACGGCCTGGATCTTGCCGCCGCGGATCTTCTCGGCGACGTCCGGCTGGGCTGCGAGGGCGCCGTCGATGGCCTCGAGGAGGGGTCCGTCGTCGGACACGACCGCCAGGCCGCGCTTCTCCACGACCTCGGCAGGCGTGCCCTCACTGGCGAGGACGCCGTCGAGCACGTCGCGGGAGAGCTTGTCGTTGATCTTGCCGGACTCGATGAGTGCGTTGAGCTCCACGATCAGCTCGGGTGTGACGCCGAGCTCCGCGGGCTCGACGTCGGCGAGCTTCGCGCGGCGGGAGATCTCGCCCATCCACCACTTGCGGGCGACGGCGGCACTCACACCCGCGGCGATCGTGTCCTCGATGGAGGACATCACCCCGGCGTTGACGACGTCGCGGAACTCGGCGTCCGAGTAGCCCCAGTCGCCCTGGAGGCGCTTGCGGCGCTCGGCGGGAGGCTCGGGCAGTTCGGCGCGGAGCTTCTCGATCCATGCCTCGTTCGTCACGACGGGCACGAGATCCGGCTCCGGGAAGTAGCGGTAGTCGTCGGCGTCGGACTTGGGGCGTCCCGACGTCGTCGAGCGCGTGTCCTCGTGCCAGTGGCGCGTCTCCTGCAGGATCGGCGTGCCGGAGTCGAGGACGGCGGCGTGGCGCTGGATCTCGTAGGTGACGGCGTGCTCGACGGCGCGCAGGGAGTTGACGTTCTTCGTCTCGGTGCGGGTGCCGAACTTCTCCTGGCCCTTGGGCTTCAGGGAGACGTTCGCGTCGCAGCGCACGTTGCCGCGCTCCATGCGGGCGTCGGAGACGCCGAGGTTCTTCACGATCTCCCGGATCGCCGCGACGTACGCCTTCGCGAGCTCGGGAGCCCGCGAGCCGGCGCCGACGATGGGCTTGGTGACGATCTCGATGAGGGGCACGCCCGCACGGTTGTAGTCCACGAGGGAGAACTCGGCGCCCTGGATACGGCCGGTCGAGCCGCCCATGTGGGTGAGCTTGCCGGCGTCCTCCTCCATGTGCGCGCGCTCGATCTCGACGGTGAACACGGTGCCGTCGGCGAGCTCGATGTCGATGTGCCCGTCGTACGCGATCGGGTCCTCGAACTGGGAGGTCTGGAAGTTCTTCGGGGTGTCCGGGTAGAAGTAGTTCTTCCGCGCGAAGTAGCACTTCTCGGCGATCTTGCAGTTCAGCGCGAGGCCGATCTTGATCGCGGACTCCACGGCCACGCCGTTGACGACGGGCAGGACGCCGGGCAGGCCGAGGTCCACGGGCGTGACATTGGTGTTGGGTACGTCCCCGAACGCGTTCGGCGCGGAGGAGAACATCTTGGTCTTCGTGTTGAGCTCCACGTGGACCTCGAACCCGAGGACGGGATCGTACTTCTCCATCGCCTCGTCGAAGGTCAGGACCTCATCGGTTACTGCAGTCATTACTTCCCACCTGCACTCTGTGTGATCTCCGGGGCCTGGGCCAGCAGGGGCCCGCCCCATGTGGCTTCGAGCAGTGATTCGAGGACGGCGCCCACGCGGTACAGGCGGGCGTCCTTACGGGCAGGGGCGAGGAGCTGGATGCCGACCGGCAGCCCGTCCTCGTCCGCGAGGCCGCCGGGCAGCGACAGGCCGGGGACGCCGGCCAGGTTCGCCGGGATGGTGGCGACGTCGTTGAGGTACATCGCCAGGGGGTCGTCGAGCTTCTCCCCCAGCTTGAACGCCGTGGTCGGGGCGGTCGGCGAGACGAGCACGTCGGCCTGCTCGAACGCGGCGGCGAAGTCGCGCTGGATGAGCGTGCGGACCTTCTGCGCCGAGCCGTAGTACGCGTCGTAGTACCCGGCGCTCAGGGCGTAGGTGCCGAGGATGATGCGCCGTTTGACCTCGTCGCCGAACCCGGCGGCACGCGTGGCGCCCATGACGCGCTCGATCGTCGGGGTGCCCTCGGGCACCACGCGCAGGCCGAAGCGCACGCCGTCGTACTTGGCGAGGTTGCTGGACGCCTCGGACGGCATGATGAGGTAGTAGGCGCCGAGCGCGTACCGGAAGTTGGGGCAGGAGACCTCGACGATCTCGGCGCCTGCCGAGCGCAGCAGTTCGAGCGACTCGGAGAAGCGCGTGAGGACACCTGCCTGATAGCCCTCGCCCTGCAGTTCCTTGATGACGCCGATCCGCATCCCCTCGACCTGGCCGAGGCGTGCGGCCTCGACGAGCGCACCGACGGGGTCCGTGAGCGACGTCGAGTCGTGCGGGTCGTGCCCGCCGATGACCTCGTGCAGCAGGGCGCTGTCGAGGACGGTGCGGGAGACGGGGCCGATCTGGTCGAGCGAGGACGCCATGGCGATCGCGCCGTAGCGGGACACGCCGCCGTAGGTGGGCTTCACGCCGACGGTCCCCGTGACGGCGCCGGGCTGACGGATGGACCCCCCGGTGTCGGTGCCGAGGGCCAGGGGCGCCTCGAAGGCGGCGACGGCGGCAGCGGACCCGCCGCCGGAGCCGCCGGGGATGCGGTCGAGGTCCCACGGGTTGCGGGTGGGGCCGAACGCGGAGTGCTCGGTCGAGGAGCCCATGGCGAACTCGTCGAGGTTGGTCTTGCCGAGGATCGGCATCTTCGCGGCGCGGAGCCTGCGGACCACGGTGGCGTCGTAGGGGCTCTGCCAGCCCTCGAGGATCTTCGAGCCGGCCGTGGTGGGCTGGCCCTTCGTGACGATGAGGTCCTTCACGGCGATGGGCACGCCGGCGAGCGGGTGCAGGGTGTCGCCGTCGGCGCGGGCCTTGTCGACCTCGGCGGCGACGAGCAGTGCCTCGTCCGTGTTGACGTGCAGGAACGCGTTGATGGCGCCGTCGACGGCGCCGATGCGGTCGAGGTGGGCCTGCGTCACCTCGACGGCGGAGACCTCCTTCGCCGCGAGCTTCTGCGCGAGGGTGTCGGCTGAGAGGTGGATCAGGTCGGTCATGGGTTACTCCCCGTCCAGGATGGCCGGGACCTTGAAGCGGCCGTCGGCGTTGTCGGGCGCGCCGAGGAGGGCCTCCTCGTTGCTGAGCGTCTCCCCCACCACGTCGTCGCGGAACACGTTGCTCAGCGGGATGGGGTGGCTGGTCGCGGGGACGTCGTCGCCCGCCACCTCGCTCACGGACTTGATGGAATCGACGATCACGGCGAGCTCGCCGGCCATGCGGTCGAGCTCGTCGTCGTTCATGTCGATGTGGGCGAGCCGCGCGAGGTGCGCGACGTCGTCCCGGTTGATCTCAGCCATGGATCTCCCAAGGAAGTCGGAGGTGGGTGTCTGCCTCCAGTCTAGTGGCGGCTCGGGAGGCGCCCGGCACCGGGCGGGCCCGACGGCGGCGGCGCCCGGCCGGTGCCTCCCGTCAGAGCGGCAGGCGGAAGACCCAGAGCAGGATGTCCTCGTTCGGGACCTCCCAGTCGCGCTCGGGAACGCGGACGAAGCCCATCGATTCGTAGAGGCGGTGCGCACGGACCATGTCCGATCCGCTCGTCAGGCTGACGGCATCGATGCCGGGCAGGGTGCGGGCGTGCTCGATGATGCGCTCCACCATGGCCCGGCCCACGCCGCCGCGCTGCACGGCCGGATCCACCGCGAGCATGCGGAACTCGAGCTCACCCTCGACGGCGATGTCCGTGTACCGCTGGCCGGCGAAGGTCAGGGCAACCGATCCGACCACGACGCCGTCGCGCTCGGCCACCCAGACCTCGGCGTGCTCGGCGCGGTGCTCGATGTCGGCCAGCACCGCCATGTAGGGGTGCGCCTCGTCGGCGAAGTAGCCGGCCTCGAGGTAGGCGCCGCGCGTGATGCGGCGGACGTCCTCGTAGTCCTCGGGCTGGATGGGCCGGATGACGGTGCGGGAGTCGGAGAGGGCGTTCGTGGTCACCGGCCCATTTTGCCACGCAGCGGACCGGTGATCAGACGTCGGGGTCGCCCCGCCCACCACTGAACAGGTTGCCGCGCAGGGCGTAGAGCTGCGCCCCACCGAGCACGAACGCGATCAGGATGCAGAGGGCCGGCGGGAGCGATGTCGTATAGAGGAGCACGAAGCCGAGCGAGGCGGCGAAGACGCCGACCGCCACGCCCACGAGCAGGCGCGCCGGGCCGGGGAGCAGCCGCGCGGGCCTCCGGCCGGGCCGGTCGGTGCCCGTCCCGGGGTTCCTGTCCGACGTCACGGCGCCTCCTTCTCCGGCTGGTCCGGGCCGGGATCCCGGGATACCCGCATCCCCGCATCCCCGCATCCGCCCCATGATTCTCTCGCGCGGAGGGCCGGTGCGTCACCCCTGGGCGACGAACCGACCCGGGACCGGCGCGTGGTCAGTGGGGGGCTTTGTACGGCGTCGGCCCGGGGAGGCCTGCCTCCTCCCTGATGCGCCGCGAGAACCGTTCGATCGAGGCGAGCGCCGAGACCACGTCGGCGGCCCGGACCTCGAACGGCATGGCGTGGATGGTCTCCCCCGGTACGGTCGCTGCGGCCGCGACCAGTTCGAGCTCCTCGGTGTCCTCCGCCGTGAGCCCCACCTCGGTGAGCGTGGTGGGGAGACCGACCCGCGTGGTGAACTCCACGAAGTCCCGGATGTCGCTGGTCGGGGCGCCCTCGAGGACGAGCTGGGTCAGGGAGCCGATGTTCACTTTCTGGCCGTGCGCCAGCCCGTGGGTCTGCGGGGCGGCGGTCAGCCCGTTGTGGATGGCGTGCGCCGCCGCGAGGCCACCGGATTCGAAACCGAGGCCCGAGAGCAAGGTGTTGGCCTCGATGACCTTCTCGAGAGCTGGCGTCACGAGCCGGTCGCGGACCGCGTCGAGGGCCGGCAGCGCGTTGTCCCACAGCACGTCCCAACTCAGCCTCGCCAGGGCCGTCCCTGTGAGGGTCGGCGATCCGCCCGCCATGGTCTGCGAACCCGACGCCGCCGTGGCCCGTGCCTCGAGCCAGGTCGCCAGCGCATCGCCCACCCCGGCGGCGAGGAAGGCCGCCGGGGCGTTGGCGATGATCTGCGAGTCGACGAGGACGAGGTCGGGGTTGCGCGGGAAGAAGCGGTACTCCTCGAAGGCGCCGTCCTCGGTGTAGACGACGGCGAGGGCCGACGTCGGCGCGTCCGTCGACGCGACCGTGGGCACGGTCACCCACCGGATGCCCGACAGGAAGCCGGAGGCCTTGACGGCGTCGATAGTGCTGCCGCCGCCCACCGCGACGGCGACGTCGGCCTTCGTGGTCGCGATGACGCCGACGAGGCGGTCGATCTCCTTCGCCGACGGCACGCCGCCGAACGCCTCGCGTGTGACCGGGAGCCCCGCCGCCTTCAGGGACGTCGTCACGTCGTGTCCCACGAAACCCCACACGACGTCGTCGGCGACGATCAGCGGGGTGCTTCCGATGGGTGCGAGGTACTCCCCGAGCCGGGAGATGGCTCCCGGGCCCTGGGCGTACCGGCCCGGGCTGATGACCGAGCGGATGGGTCTGTTGGCGTGCATGGGAACCTCCTGGATGTCGGTGTCGCTGGCTGTGCCGATGGCTGGTCTCGCTGATGGTTCCGGTTAGGGTACGAGGATGGCCCTGCCCCTCACCCTGCCCGCATCCAGGTCGCTGATGGCCTGCTGGAAGTCGTCGAGCGCGTACTTCTGCGTGTGCAGGGTGACGGCGCCGCGGGCGGCGAGCGCCATGAGGTCCTGTAGATCGTTGTAGGAGCCCACGAGATTGCCGATGATGTTGATCTCGGCCGAGACGATGTCGATCGTCGGCACGTCGATGTTCTCGCCGTAGCCGACCACGTAGTAGTCGCCCGCCCGGCGCAGCATCGCGATCCCCTGGGCGGTGGCGCCGCCCTCCCCCACGAAGTCCACGAGTGCCTCCGCACCCTTCCCGTCGGTGAGGGCGAGGACCTGCTCCACCTGGTTGCCGTCCGCCAGGACGCCCACGTGCGCCCCGATGTCCCGGGCCAGGTCGAGGGCTGCCGCATTGCGGTCGACGACGACGAGCCGGGCGGGGGTGAGCGCCCTCAGGACCTGGATACCGATGTGCCCGAGCCCGCCGGCCCCGATGACCACGCAGGTGTCGCGTGCCGTCAGCCGCTTCGCAGCCTTCGCGGCGGCGTGGTACGCGGTGAGTCCGGCGTCGGCGAGCGCGGCGACGTCGGCCGGCTGGAGCGAGTCGTCGATCCGGACGACGGAGCGCGCGGTGGTGAGGAGGTACTCGGCGTAGCCCCCGTTGGTGTCGATGCCGGGGAACTGGCTCTCCTCGCAGTGCACGTCGTCGCCCGACCGGCAGGCACGGCAGAGGCCGCACGTGATGAGCGGGTGGAGGATGACCTTGTCCCCCGGGGCGACGTTCGTGACGGCGCCGCCGACGGCGTGCACCCAACCGGCATTCTCGTGGCCGATCGTGTAGGGCAGGTGGACCTGGGACTTCTCCGCCCACTGCCCCTCAAGGATGTGGAGATCGGTGCGGCACACGCCGGCCCCGCCGATCCTGACGACGACGTCGAACGGGCCGGTGGCACTCGGCATCGGCACCTCGGCCATCTTGAGGGCCTCGTGGTAGCCGACCACCTGGACGGCGCGCATTGTGTTCATGGGTGGGGTTCCTTGACTGTGAGGTTCAGTAGTCCGTGCTGGTCCGCGGGCTCCGAGCCCTCGGGCCGGAAGGCCTGGTCCGTGCCGGAGCCTTCGTAGCGGGTGCGGAGGAGTCCGCGGCAGAAGTGCGCGTTGCCGTCGATCGAGATGCGCGTCGAACGGGCACGCCGCAGGGCCAGGGGGACGGCCTCCGCGGGATACGTGCGGCCCTCGGCGTCCACCAGGACGGGCGCGTCGTCGTCCTCGGACAGCCCGAGTGCGGAACGGCGTCGCAGCAGCGCGTCCTTCTCGCGACCGGCCGGGAGGTCGCGGAGACGGATGTGGCCGAGCGCTTCCTCGGGCAGATCCCGGTCGGCGCGCAGCAGGGCCGTGAGGCACCGCTCCATGGCGGCGGTGTGGGCCTTGCGGCGGAAGGTGCCGCGCAGCTCGTCGAGGCTGTCCTCGGCCTCGTGGCGGAAGGTGCCGCGGTAGCCGGCGTCGGCGGCGAGTCCCGCATTGATCAGGCCGGAGTCGTGGTGGTCGTCCAGTTCGACGATCACCCTCCCCACACCGGGGATCGCTGAGACGGCGTCCTTGCTGTCGGATGCCATCAGGTACGCGAAGTTGGGTGAGCAGAAGGATGTGGGGAGGCGCAGGTGGACCTCCACCGTGGCGCCCGTGCCACCCGCGGTATGCGCGGTATGCGCGGTATCGCCGTCGACGGCACCAGGTGCCACGAGGATGGACCGGACGAACCCGAGCTCGGTGATGGGCTCGTCGAGCTCGGGGTCGAGAACGGCGTGCAGGCTTCGACGGACGGCGTGGTCGGTGACCAGGCGCGTCAGCGACCCCGCTTCGAGGTGCGCTTCGAGGTGTGCTGTGGTCATCGGGCGCTCGCGAGATCGGCCCGTTCCGGCTGCCGGGGGCCGGTGGCGGTCTCTCCGGCGTCGGGGATCTGCAGCTCGGCCGGCACCGGGATGCCGTACATCTTCGCCGCGTTGAGGCCGAGGATCTTCTTCTTCTGTCCGGTGGTGAGCTGCGCGTACTCGGTCATGTCCTCGGGGATCTGGAAGTCGACGAACCGTTCCACGAGCCACCGCGGCGTCCACAGTGCGTAGTCGCTGGAGAACTGGATGCGGTCCTCCCCGATCCAGTAGATGAGCTCGCCGATGATCTGCGCGAAGTACCGTGGGCGGCTGTGCATGAAGGGCATCGCCACCGCCAGCCCGCCGTGGACGTTGGGTTCCTGGGTGGCGATCCAGCAGAAGTCCTCCAGCCGGGGCAGCCCCACGTGCTCGACGACGAAGTTCAGGTCCGTGAAGTCGGAGGCCGCATGGTCGACGTCGGACACGTCGAAGGCATCGCGGTCGAGGGGCCGGATGGTCGGGCCCTTGTGGACGTGGATGTTCCTGATACCGAGCTTGCGGCACTCCTCGAAGTACCGGTACGTCCAGGGGTCGGAGAGCTTGTAGCCGCGGGAGTCCCCGTGCCACTCGGCCGTGTACAGCTTGACGCCCTGGAAGCCCATCCTCTCGTGATCCGCGCGTAGCTGGTCGAGCCCCGCCTCGCCTTGCCGGGGGTCGAAGCAGTGGTTGTACGTCAGCTTGTCCGGGTTCGCGGCGGCCAGGCCGTAGGCCTCCTCCGTCTGTCCGAACCCCCGGTGGTAGAACTCGCCGAGGTACGCCGGCTGGAAGATGGCGTGGTCCACGTATCCGTCCGTGAACAGGTCCTTCATGAGGCGTTCGCCGCCCTGGTAGAGGTACTCGTCGTAGGTCCACTGCTCCGATTCCGGGGAGAGGTTGCGGTGGTAGTCGTAGAAGCAGTCGATGAACTGCTTGCCGTGGATGTTGCGCTGGTTCTCCGGACGGGCGTCCCAGAGGGCTATGTGCGCGTCCACGATGAAGTAGTTCTCGCCGTCTTTGCTGTACATCTCTGATCTCCTTCTCGTGACTGCCGTAGTCGCGACAGGACCGAGACTAGGTGCGAAGATGGCTTCCACCACGTGGCGCGTGTCTCAATTTGAGACGCCCCCGCGTGGACGCAGCCTCGACCGAGCGAACGAGGAGGGCGGCAATGGTGCCGACTCGGGATGGCGGGATCACTCCAGCGGGGGCCGGCCCCGGCAGCGGCCGGCTGGTCGTCGCTGCCAAGCGCCTCGTCGCGTCCTGGCAGCGCAGCGAGGAGTACGGGGTGTCCGCGGACATGGTGGACCCCACCTGGGCCGGTACCGTGCAGGCGGACTCGCTCTACTCCTCCTGCGGACAGGAAGTGCTCACCGCCCTGCACCGCACACTGGCGGACGAGCCGATCAGCCTCATGCTCACCGACGCCGACGGACTACTGCTCGACCGACTGAGCGGCAGTGCGGGCCTCCTGCGCTCGCTCGACCGGGTGCATCTGGCGCCCGGCTTCACCTACTCCGAGCGTGACGCCGGGACCAACGGGATGGGGTTGGCGCTCGCCGACCGGGCTCCTGCCCTGGTCCGCGCGGAGGACCACTACAGCGCGAGCCTCCGGACCTACACGTGTGCCGCGGTCCCGGTCTTCGATCCTGTGAGCGGGGCCCTCGAGGGGAGCGTTAACATCACCACGTGGTCGAGGTCCTCCCCCGCACTGCTGCTCGCCCTGGCGCAGTCGGCCGCCGGGAATACGGCGGCGCTGATGCTGGCGCGATCCCTGGGGCGCAGTCAGCGGCCGGGCCGGAAGGGCGGCGGCGTGTTCCGCCTGCAGCGGGGCGGGCTCGAACCGGCAGCCGGGACGCTGCGGACCCTGTCGGCGGCATGGACGGTCGCGCTCGACGCCGCGGCCCGCGCTCTCGACGCCGGGCGGGTCGTCGCCGCGATCGGCGAGCACGGCTCGGGGCGGGTGACCCTCCTCGCGCAGGCGCTCCGCCAGGCGCGTCCGGGCACCCGGATCCTGTCCGCCGCAGCGCCCGCGCCCGAGGACGTCGACGCCTGGCTGTCGCTGTGGACCCCGGAACTCGCCAAACCGGACACCGCGGTCATCATCGAGAACGCCGATCTGTTGCCCGCGTGGGCCGCGCAGGAGCTGCAGGGCCACGTCACGCGCGCGCTCCGGGCGCTTCCGTCGTCGGCGGGCGGGACGGCCCGCACCCTTGCATGGGCCGTCACCGCCACCGAGCTGGAGGCCGTGCCGCATCCGCTGGCCGGGTCGATCGATACCGTGATCCCGGTCCCCGCACTTCGTGACCGGGGCGACGACATCCTGCACCTGGCACGGTACGCCGCCCGGCAGACCCGGCTGCGCGAGATCGACTTCACGCACGCCGCGGAGAAGGCACTGCGGGCGCACGACTGGCCCGACAACGTGGACGAGCTCTTCACCGTGGTCCATGACGCCGCGGTCCGTGCGGAGACCATCGACATCCAGCACCTGCCCGCCCGCCTCCTGGGCGGACCCGGGCTGCATCTGGGCAGGATCGAGTCGATGGAGCGCGACGAGATCGTTCGCAGCCTGGCTCGGCCGGGGGTGACCGTCGCCTCGGCGGCCGCGGAGCTCGGCATCAGCCGGGCCACCATCTACCGCCGGATCGCCAGACTGGGTATCAGGCTGCCGAGGTGAACGCTGCTACCCGCGAGTCTCAGGACGTCCAGATACGCCGGTATCCGGTGCCGTCCGGGTAGCGCTCCATGAAACCGTGGTCGACGAGCGCGCGCCGCAGGGTGGGGATGTCGCGGGTGACGGTGGCGAGCAGCCGGTTGACCTCCGGTTCGCTGATCTCCTCGTCCGCCGGGAGCAGCCGCTCGGCGAGGTGCGCCAGCAGGTCGGTGCGGTCCTGCCCGGCGCGCGGCAGGCCGTCGATCCGCCCGTCCCTGAAGAACCGGTCCACGCCCTTCGGCGTGCCCGGTCCGGCGGCTGCGAGCACCTCCTTGAACAGCCCGCCCGCGACGGTGAGCTCCGGTGTCAACAGCCCGGCGTCGACGAGGCGGTGCACCTCCCGGGGCGACGCCTCGAGCGGTTGCCCGAGGACGGCCCGCGCATACAGCCCGCGGGAGCGCTCTCCCGCGAGCGTGGACAGGACCTTCTGCCAGGACGGAGTGGTCATGGGTGCCTCTCGGTGGGCGGCGGATCGGTGAGGGATCGGATGAGGTCGGCAGGTCCGGCGAGCGTGACCGCGGCGAGTCGCTCGGCCTCGGTGGGGCCGCCGTCGAGCACGGACCGCAGCGGAGGCCGGACGACGACGACGCCCGCCTCCTCGGCGATGAGGGCGCCGGCCGCGATGTCGTGTTCGTTGAGGCCGCGCTCGGCGAAGGCGTCGAGGGTGCCGTCGGCCACCAGGCACAGGTCGAGGGCGGCCGAGCCGAGGCGGCGGATGTCGCCGAACCCGTGCAGGAGCGCGCCGAGGTCCCCGACCTGCGCGGCCCGGGTCGCGGCGTCGTACGAGAAGCCCGTGGCGAGCAGCCGCCCGCGCTCGGCGCCCGGTCCGGCGAGGCGGCGCACCCTGGTCCGGTCGCTGAGCCAGGCGCCGCCGCCGCGGGACGCCCAGTAGATGCGGCCGAGGGCGGGGGCATGCACGGCGCCGGCGAGCCAGGTGTCGTTCTCGTCGGCAGCGGCGACCGACGTGCCGTAGTAGACGATGCCGCGGATGAAGTTGGTGGTGCCGTCGAGGGGGTCGATCGACCAGCGGATGCGGACGCCGTCGTGCCTGCCGGAGGGCACCGTGGTGCCGAGCTCCTCGCCGGTGATGATGTCGTGCGGGCGGGAGTCCCCGATCACGGAGCGCACCGCCCGCTCGGCGGCGAGGTCGTACGCCGTCACCCAGTCGCTGTCCGAGCTCTTGCTGGTCGCCTCGAGCGCCGACGGGTCCCTGCGTGAGAGCACCTCGGCTCCGGCAGCCGCGGCGTGCCGGGCCACGTGCAGGAGTGCGCCCGGCGAGGCCGCGGGACTCATGCGGTGGTCCCGGCGGCCGATCCGCCGGCTCCGGCCTCCAGCTCCTCGGCGACCTCGGCGTCCTCGCTTGGGTCCCCGGCTGGGACTCCGTCCGGTTCGCCGTCCGGTCCCTCGCCGTCCGGTCCGCCGCCCGCCGCGGCCGGTCCGTTCGCGAGCAGGGCCGTGAAGCCGTCCTCGTCCAGCACGGGGATGCCGAGCGCCTCGGCCTTCTCGAGCTTGGTGCCCGCGTTCTCGCCGGCCACCAGGTAGCTCGTGTTCTTCGACACCGATCCCGCGGCCTTGCCGCCGCGCGTGATGATGGCTTCCTTCGCCTCGTCGCGGTTGTAGCGCTCGAGGGATCCGGTGACCACGATGGTGAGGCCCTCGAGGGTGCGCGGGGTGCTCTCGTCCGCCTCGTCCTCCATGCGCACGCCCGCCGCCGCCCACCGGTCCACGATCTCCCGGTGCCAGTCCTCCGCGAACCACTCCCTGAGCGCGACGGCGATGGTGGGGCCCACGCCGTCGACGTGCGCGAGCTCCTCCTCGCTCGCGGCACGGATGCGGTCCATGGAGCCGAACGCGGTGGCGAGGGCACGCGACGCGGTGGGGCCGACGTGCCGGATGGACAGGGCGACGAGGACGCGCCACAGCGGCTGCTTCTTCGCCTTCTCCAGCTCGGTGAAGAGCTTGCGGGTGGTGGCGCTCGGCTCGGACGGCTTCTTGGCGGTGCCCTTCGAGTAGAAGTAGGGCACCAGCTCGCGTCCCGTCACCACGCCCTTGACCTTCTTGTCCCGCTCGATCCGGACGTCGGCCAGCTTCTCCGGCGTGAGGTCGAAGATCTCGGCCTCGGTGGTGATCGGCGGCACCGCGGGTTCGGCGGGCTGGGTCAGGGCGATCGCCGCCTCCCAGCCGAGCGCCTCGATGTCGAACGCGCCCCGGCCGGCGAGGTGGAACACGCGCTCGCGCAGCTGCGAGGGGCAGGAGCGGGCGTTGGGGCAGCGGATGTCGACGTCGCCCTCCTTCGCCGGCTGCAGCGGGGTGCCGCAGGACGGGCACTCGGTGGGCATGACGAACTCGCGGACCTCCGCGGGGTCGCGCAGGGCCATGACCGGTCCCACGATCTCGGGGATGACGTCGCCGGCCTTCCGCAGCACCACGATGTCGCCGATCATGACGCCCTTGGCCTTCACGACCTCCTGGTTGTGGAGCGTGGCCATACCGACGGTCGACCCGGCGACCTTCACGGGTTCCATCAGGCCGTACGGCGTGACACGGCCGGTGCGGCCCACGTTCACGAGGATGTCGAGCAGCCTCGTGTTCACTTCCTCGGGCGGGTACTTGTACGCCACGGACCAGCGCGGCACGCGGGACGTGTGGCCGAGCGCCCGCTGCAGCGCGAAGCTGTCCACCTTCACCACGATGCCGTCGATCTCGTGCAGCAGGTCGTGGCGGTGTTCGCCGTAGTGCCCGATGAAGTCGATGACCTCGTCCTGCGTGGCGAGCACTTTGTAGTAGGGCGAGGTGGGGAGCCCCCAGGCCTTGAGGAGCTCGTAGGTCTCGGACTGCGTCTCGGCGGCCAGCCCGGTGCGCGCGCCGATGCCGTGCACGTACATGTCGAGGGGACGCTCGGCCGTCATGGCCGGGTCCTTCTGCCGCAGCGAACCGGCGGCGGCGTTCCTCGGGTTGGCGAACGGTGCCTTGCCGGCGGCGACCATCCGCTCGTTGAGCTGCGCGAACTCCCTTGTGGGGAAGAAGACCTCACCGCGGATCTCCACCTCCTCGGGATGGTCGCTGCCCGCGAGGTGCCGCGGGATGGAGGCGATGGTGAGGACGTTGTGCGTGATGTCCTCCCCCGTCACGCCATCACCCCGCGTGGCGGCGCGGACCAGTTCGCCGTCGCGGTACAGCAGGTTCACGGCGAGGCCATCGATCTTGAGTTCCGTCAGCCAGGCGATCGCCGCGCCGGGGCTGCGCTGCTCGACACCGGCGGACGCCCGGTCCAGCCAGGCCTTCAGCTCGTCGAGGGAGAAGACGTCCTCGAGGCTGTACATGCGGGCGAGGTGGTTTACGGGGGCGAAGGCGGCGGACACCTCCCCGCCCACCTCCTGCGTGGGCGAGTCGTTCGCGACGATCTCCGGGTGCAGCGCCTCCAGCTCCTCGAGCCTCCGGAAGAGCGCGTCGAACTCCGCGTCGGAGATAGTGGGGGCGGCGTCCTGGTAGTACGCGGTGCGGTGCGCCCGGATCTCCTCGGCGAGCTGCGCGTACTCCGTCCGGAGTTCGTCCCCCGGCGGCTGACGCTCGGCGGATCCGGCGGTCTGGGCTGCGTCTTCGGTTCCTGTGGTCACTTTCCTTATCTTGCCCTAAGGCCCTGACACCGGCCACCGGCATACCGGGGTGCCAGGGGCGACGCAGCGCGGCACCGGTGACCCACGGTTCTTGCCGCCGCGCGACGTCCCCGGGGCATCCTGCGCAGCCGCCGCAGCCGCCGGTGCCGCCTCAGGACGACGTCGCCCGGGTTCGTCTCCAGCGCCCTGCGGAGGCTCGCCATGATCGGATCATCGAGTGCTTCGGCCGTGAGCGGCTCCGCCGTCCTCCTGCGGTTCGGTATCTGCGGGCGACGTCTCCGGGGCGAGCGGCTCCACGGCCGACGCCACGGAGGGATCGGCGACATCGGCCGGGACACTCGTCAGGACGAGGGCCGGACCGGTGGCGGCGTCATCGTCCGCGGGATCGGCTGCAGCGTGTGCCGGCGGCAGGTCGGGGTGCTCGCCGACTGCAGGTGAAGGCTCGGCTTCGAGCTCGGGATCCATGGCGCCGAGGGTTCCGGGCTCCGCGAGGGGCACCGCGGGCAGGGATGCGGTGTGCGGCCGGTCGGGGCCCGCCGTGCCCGCCTGCTGCGCGCCGCCGTCAGCGGCAGCACCGGCCGGCGCATCGGCATCAACGGCAGCATGCGTCGGCCTCCCGGCACCGGGGTCGGAACCGGCCGGGGTCGCCGTGATCGAGCATGCGAGGACGGCGCCTCCGACCAGGGGCAGCGACGGTCCCGA
This sequence comes from Arthrobacter sp. TJ-238, assembly GCF_058269215.1. Taxonomy (NCBI): domain Bacteria; kingdom Bacillati; phylum Actinomycetota; class Actinomycetes; order Micrococcales; family Micrococcaceae; genus Arthrobacter; species Arthrobacter sp. TJ-238. Next base: position 183,862 of record NZ_JBZCNH010000007.1, read on the forward strand.
GCCCGCTGCCGGTCCGCAGGTCAGCGTGAAGGAGGAGAAGTCGTCATCGAGGAGGTGTTCGGCCCACGTGGGGGCCCGCTCCCCCGAGTAGGTGGCCGACCCGGTGGCGCCGGTGACCGTGAGGGTCACCGGACCCCGCAGGATCACGTGCAGGCCCCCTGCGGTCGAGGCGAGGGCGAACGGCGCCATGGCTGCCGGGTCCACTCCGGCTCCGCCGCTCACGAGGGGGAGGAGCGGGATGATCCCGGCGTCGTCGACCATCGCGTCCCAGACCGCGCCGACGGTGGTTCGTGCGGATCGGGCGGGAAACGCGGCGAGGATCCCCCCGCGCGCGAGCACCGTCCAGTCGCCGGAGGTGTAGGCGTAGGTCAGCGCTACGCGCCGGTCCTCAGTCATGGCTGACCCCCGCGGGCTGCCGTCCCGACGGTCCGTCCGCGGGGTCCGTCAGCCGGACCGCGTGGGCTCCCGCGGGCATCGGTCCGCCGTCGGACGTCGGGCGGTCGGAGGAGGCACCACCGGAGGAGGCACCACCGGGCGGTGCCGGGTGGGTGCCGGTCTCGACGGCGTGGCCGGTATCCGCCGCGAAGGTGCCGCCGCGCGGTGCCGTAGTCTGCCGCACTGCGTCGTCGGCCACTCCGGCGGCGTCGACGATGATCAGGGTCACGTTGTCACGCGCGCCGGAGCGGAGGGTCGCCTCGACGAGTTCCTCACAGGCCTGCTGCGGGTCCCGCACCGTGCTCAGGACGGTGTAGATGTCATCGTCGGTGACCTCGCCGCTGAGGCCGTCCGAGCAGATGAGGATGCGGTCGCCCTCCTCGACGGGCAGGAGCCAGAAATCGGCCTCGGCGTCGTCGCCCGTGCCGAGCGCGCGCGTGACCACGTGCCGGCGCGGGTGCGTGCGGGCCTCCTCCTGCGAGATGGTGCCGATGTCCACGAGTTCCTGAACCTCGGAGTGGTCCACCGAGATCTGCCCGAACTGCCCCTGGCTGAGGCGATAGGTCCGGGAGTCCCCCACGTTGAAGAACAGCCAGGAGGGGACCCCGGCCTCCTGTACGAGGACCACGCCGCTGAGCGTCGTCCCGGCCTGGCCGCCGGCCTGCCGACGGATCTCGCGGTCGGCGTCCTCGATGAGTTCCTCGAGGTCCGCCGCCGAGAACTCGGGCAGGTGGCGGCCGATGATTGGGCTGCCCCCCAGCGTGCGGACGCAGATGCCGCTGGCGATCTCCCCCGCCTCATGGCCGCCCATGCCGTCGGCCACCGCGAAGATGGGCTCGGACGCGACCAGGGAGTCCTCGTTGAGTTCCCTGCGCAGTCCCCGGTCGGTCGCGAAGCCATAGGTGACGCGGACGTCGCGGGGCGCGGTGGAGGGCACGGGTCGACCGATCACGGCCGCACCACCAGGACGCTGCGGTCGGAGGCCCGCAGTCCCCCGCCCTCGACGCGGACGTGCAGATGGGTCCCGGACGCCGGGCGCCCTTGGTCACAGGATGCGGTGAGCTCGTCGATCATCTCCCCATTCTGCCCTGCGGGGTTCCTCCACCCCCGGCAGGCACCGCCCCGCGGGTCGATGCCTGCCGGGCGGCGGAGACTGCCGGGCCGCGGAGGCTGCCCCCACGCCGGCGTTCCCGTCGCGGGGAGGCCCCGCGGTCAGTCGAGGACGATCCCCGTGCCCGTCCCCTGGGCCAGGGTCACGGGGCGCACCTCGCCGAAGCCGCGCACCTGGCGCGGCTCGTGGGGCGTGAGGACGAACTTCTCGTTCTGCGTGAGCGTCGCGGCCGTGCCGGAGTCCACGAGCACCTCACCGGGTTCGGCGAGCGCCGTGAGGCGGGCGGCGAGGTTCACGGTGGGCCCGTAGATGTCGCCGAGCCGGGACAGCACGCGGCCCCACACGAGCGAGCAGCGGGCCGAGGGGAGGAACTCGTCCTCGGAGAACGCCTTGGACAGCGCGAGGGAGATCTCCGCCCCGGCCTCCGGGGATTCCGCGATGTAGAGCACCTCGTCGCCGATGGTCTTCACGAGCCGCCCGCCGCCCACCGAGATGATCTCCGCGCTCTTGTTCTCGAACCGCTGCACGAGCTGCGCGAGGGTGCGCTCGTTCATCTGCCGGGAGAGGCTCGTGTAGGAGACGAGGTCCGCGAAGCCGACGGCGCGGGCGAGCGGCAGCGGCGCGTCCTGCTCGTCGCCGTCGCGTCCCGCCTCGCTGGAGCGCAGGCCCGATTCGGCGCGCAGCGCGAGCCGCTGGACGGCCGCGTTCATCTGCCTGCGCCACGCGTACACGAGGGTCTTCTCGAGGGGCTCGATGAGGTCCGGCAGCTCGGAGACGAGGGTCTTCCGCGCATCCGCGTCCGTCAGTCCGCGCTGCGCCACCATCTCCTCCACGATGGCCTCGATCTGCCAGACCACCATGCGGTCCGTCATCTGGCCCACGGCCCGGGTGATCGAGATGGCGGCGTCCTCGGTAAGTTGCTCCTGGCGCACCAGGTCGATGATCGTGGTGAGCGCCTGGAGGTCCTTCTCGGTGAACGCGATGTCGTCGTCGCTGATGTTCGGGAAGCCCATGGCACGCCACAGCTTCCGCGCGGACAAAAGGGATACGCCCGCGCCGGCGGCGATGTCGCGGCGCTTGAGGGTGCGTTCGGCGCCGAGGAGTTCCCGTTCGAGGCGGCGGATGGTCTCGCGGTCCAGCTCGGAGGGACCGGACGACGCCTGGCCGGCGGCGCCCGTTGCCATGTCGGACTGCAGCTGCCAGACGGCCTTCGGGGAGGTGGTGGCGGGAGCGTCGGCGGCATCGTCGATCCTGTCCGCGTCCGGGATGATCTCCTCGGGGTGCGGGGAGGTCGCGGCCGGCTGACCGGACTCGTGGCGGTCCTCGCCTGTCACGACTGCTCGCCTCTCCGTTGCTGCTGCGCCCATCCCCGCTGCGCCCGCTCCTGCGCCACGGGTGGCCCGCCGTGGGCGTACTGCGGGTCGATCTCCATGTCTACACCATCGAACATGCGTGTCAGCGGGAGCTCGCCGATCGCCTGCACCACGTACTCCTTGAACGTGGCGACCTGCGGCACGTTCGGGTAGGCGTGCGCGCGGTCGAAGCCGAGATCCACCACCAGCGTCCCGCTGCGCACCATGCGCTGCACGAGGCCCTGCTCGGTCTGGAGCTGGGAGATCGCGGACAGGTTGATCTGGTGCTCGGTGCGTCGGGTGGCGCCGCGCCGGTGGATGAGCCGCATGCTCGTGAGCACGTACCGGTTGCCGGACCAGCGGACGAGGGGCCGGACCGTGAACCGGAACAGCAGGAGCGCGACGGCGGCGAGCGCCGCGAGTGCGATCACCGGCTGCCACTCGGCGAGGCCCGGGATGGATCTGCCGGTCAGGTACCCGAGGCCGAAGCCGCCGACGCCGAGGAGCACGAAGCCCGCGAGGACCGGGCCGACGAGCGGCAACGGGTTGGGCCGGGTGCGGACGAGGACCCGTTCCCCCGGCAGCAGCTTGATCCGCACGGGCTACGCCTGCGGGCGGAGGTGCACGACCTCGCCCGCCGAGACGGTGTGGCGTTCGCCGTCGTCGTCGCGCACGATCAGCGCACCCTGCGCGTCGAGGGCCAGGGCGCGCCCGCTGAGCAGGCCGCCGCCGGGCAGTTCGGCCCGGACGTCCTGGCCGAGGGTCGCCATGCGGCCGCCCACCCGCGCGTGGAGGGACGGACCGCCGTCCCATGCGGCCTCGGCGTCGCCGTCCACGTCGCAGAAGGCGCGGTACGCGTCGGCGAACGAGCGCAGGAAGGACTTCAGGAGGATGTTCCGGTCGGTGGTACCCGCGTACTCGAGCAACAGACTGGTGGCCGTGGGGACGGGGAGCTCGTCGTCGGTGAGGCTGACGTTGAGTCCCACCCCGACGACGACGGCGGGCGGCTCGGCACCGGCGCCGGGTACGAACTGCGCGAGTACCCCGGCGAGCTTCCGGCCGTCGACGGTGACGTCGTTGGGCCACTTCAGCTGCGGGGCGATCTCGGTGCGCTCCTCGATGCTCTCCGCGAGCGCAAGGGCAGCCAGCAGCGAGAACCAGGAGTAGGCAACGGTGGGCACGGGCCTGCCGTGGCGGTTGAAGGGCCGCAGGAGCACGCTCACGAAGAGCGAGGACCGCTCGGGGGCCACCCAGCTGCGGCCCAGCCGCCCCCGGCCCGCGGTCTGCACCTCGGCTCCGAGGACGCTGAGATCCGGCCAGCCCGCCGCCTCGCGCTGCGCGTGCTCCACGAGGTCCGTGTTCGTGGACCCCGTCCGGGGCACGATGTCCAGGCGCGAGAACGGACCCGACGGCATGCACAGCGCTGTCCTCAGCGCGCCGAGGTTCAGGCCCGGGCGCTCGAGATTGGAGTAGCGGGAGGACATGGCATCGATCTTATCCGGAGCACCTCCCCCCGGACCGACATCCTCCCCTGACGGCCGGCCCCGGTACAGGAGCCGGGCGTCAGAGGAAGATGTCCGGGACGAGCTGGTCCTCGGCCGCTCCGAGGCTGTACCCGGTGAGGTCGGTGATGCCTTCCTCGCGCAATACCTGCTCGTCGGTGTAGAAGTGCCCGGTGCAGCTGCCGGCCTCGCGGACCAGGATGGCGTGGGCGGCGTCGGCGACGATCCCGGGGCTGCGGGCCGCCTGGACCATGCGGCCACCGCCCGGCATGTTGCGGATGGCCGCGGTGTCGATCAGGGTGGCGGGCCAGAGCGAGTTCACGGCCACGCCCTCGTCCTTCAGCTCCTCCGCGAGCCCCAGCGTGGTCAGGCTCATCCCGTACTTCGCCATGGTGTACGCCAGGTGCATCCCGGCCCACCGCGGCGCGAGGTTCAGGGGCGGCGAGAGCGTGAGGATGTGGGGGTTCGCGGACCTGCTCAGCGCGTCGAGGGAGAACTTGCTCAGCATGAAGGTGCCGCGGACATTGATGTCCGCCATGAGGTCGTAGCGCTTCATGTCGACGTCGGGCGTCTTCGACAGATCGATCGCGGAGGCGTTGTTGACCACGATGTCGATGCCGCCGAAGGTGCTCACCGCGGCGTCCACCGCGGCGCGGACGTCGCCGTCGTTCCGCACGTCGCCGACGATCGGCAGGGCGCGCCCGCCGGCCGCCTCGATCTGCTCGGCGGCCGTGTACACGGTGCCCTCGAGCTTCGGGTGCGGCTCGCCGGTCTTGGCCATGAGGGCCACGTTCGCGCCGTCGCGGGCGGCCCGGAGCGCGATCGCCAGTCCGATGCCGCGGCTCCCACCGGACATGATGATGGTGCGTCCGGCCAGCGTGGCACCTGTGACGCGGCCGGTCCTCGCCACGTCGGAGAGCTGGGCTTCGTTGCGTGCAGTCATGGCTCCACCATAAGCAGGGGACGGGATGCCACGGCGCCGCGACGCACCGATGTTACCCGCGGGTAACATCACCTGCCCGGCTAAGCGATGGGGGCCGAAACTGTAGACGTCCTACAACGGCGGGTCCTTTGATCCTCACTAGACTGAAAGAATTGCGCCGCGGGTTGGAGGAAACCTCCAGCCGTCGGGGCACGCCCTTCCACGCGCCGACCATCGACCGCCGACCGGAGTATTCATGCATCAGGACCTGCAGCCCGACCTCACCACGACGGCCGGGAAGCTCGCTGACTTCCGGAGGCGCAAGGCGCTCTCCGAGCAGCCCTCCGGTCCCGAGGCGGTCGAGAGGCAGCACGCGCGCGGCAAGAACACCGCCCGCGAGCGCATCGACCTGCTCGTGGACGAGGGCTCCTTCGTCGAGTTCGACGCCCTCGCGGTGCACCGTTCCACCGCGTTCGGCATGGAGCGGAAGAAACCGCTGGGCGACGGCGTGGTTTCCGGCTACGCCACCGTGGACGGCCGGCTCATCGCGATCTACAGCCAGGACTTCACGGTCTACGGCGGGTCTCTCAGCCAGGTCAACGGCGAGAAGATCGTGAAGGTGCAGGAGTTCGCGCTGCGCAACGGCTGTCCCGTGATCGGTATCAACGACGGCGGCGGCGCCCGCATCCAGGAGGGCGTCGCATCGCTGGCGATGTTCGCGGACATCTTCCGGAACAACGTCCACGCCTCGGGTGTGGTCCCGCAGATCTCCCTCATCATGGGTCCGTGCGCGGGAGGCGCGGCCTATTCCCCCGCCCTGACCGACTTCGTGGTCATGGTGGACAAGACCTCCCACATGTTCATCACGGGCCCGGACGTCATCAAGACGGTCACCGGTGAGGACGTGGACATGGAGACTCTCGGCGGGGCCCGGCAGCACAACACGACGACGGGCACCTCCGCCTATCTCGCCTCCGACGAGGCCGACGCCATCGGTTTCGTGCGCGAACTCCTCGATTTCCTGCCGTCGAACAACCTCGCGGAGGCCCCGCTCACGGCGTTCCTGGAGGAGCCCGAGGTGACGGACGACGACCTCGCCCTCGACGAGCTGATCCCCGACGCGGCGAACCAGCCGTACGACATGCACGCCGTCATCGCGGCCGTCGTGGACGACGGGCACTTCCTCGAGCTGCAGTCCCTGTATGCGCCGAACGTGGTCACCGGATACGCCCGGGTGGAGGGGCACACCGTCGGGATCGTGGCCAACCAGCCCCTGCAGTTCGCGGGGACGCTGGACATCAACGCGTCCGAGAAGGCTGCGCGCTTCGTGCGGCACTGCGACGCGTTCAACATCCCCATCCTGACCCTCGTGGACGTGCCCGGGTTCCTGCCCGGCAAGGACCAGGAGTTCCAGGGCATCATCCGGCGCGGCGCCAAGCTGCTTTACGCCTACGCGGAGGCCACCGTGCCGAAGCTGACCGTCATCACGCGCAAGGCGTACGGCGGCGCGTACATCGTCATGGGTTCCAAGAAGCTCGGCGCGGACCTCAACCTCGCCTGGCCCACCGCGCAGATCGGGGTCATGGGTGCCCAGGGCGCGGTCAACATCCTCTACCGCGGGCAGCTCAAGGCCGTCGCCGAGGCCGGCGGGGACGTCGAGGCCGCGCGGGCCGACGTCGTGCAGCAGTACGAGGAGGAACTGCTGAACCCGTACCAGGCGGCCCAGCTCGGCTACGTCGACGCCGTCATCGCCCCGTCCGAGACGCGTCTGCAGATCGTCCGCGGGCTGCGCGCCCTGCGGGACAAGCGGGCGTCGAACCCCGCCAAGAAGCACGGGAACATCCCGCTGTGAGCGGCGCGAACCCCGCCGGCGACCCGGCAGCCAACTCCACCGACAGCCCCGCCGGCAATCCCACCGACAATCCCGCCGGCCTTTCGGTGGTGTCCGGCCGTCCGACCGACGAGGAGCTCGCAGCCCTCACCGCCGTCGTCGTCACCCTCCAGGGTGCAGGCGTGGCCGACGACGCCCCGGACCACGGTCGGTCCTGGGTGCGGCGGGCCCTGCTGCGGCTGGGACCGACGCCCGGACCCGGGTCCTGGCGGCGGAGCGTCCGCTAGGTCCCGTCGTCCCCGTGCCGCCATGTGTCGGCGCTGCTACCGATCGCCGCGCGGATCCGCCACGGTTCCCATGACGACCGGGAGTCCGGTCGCCTCGTGGACGAGCTGGTAGCCGAAGGGCCGGTCGAGGGAGATGCTGAGATCCGGCAGCATCGGCATGCTTGTCATCCGCATCGCGAACTGCGTCACCGCTGCGGCGATGGTCCCTTTCTCCGCCACCGTGATGTTGGCGGTCTGCGCGCCGCCGGAGACCTCGGTCCCGGGCCGGATGGCGCTGAAATCGGGATCGGAGCCGAGAGTCTCCTCGAGTCCCATGGTTCGAAGGAGGCCGATCAGGTCCTGGGTGTACTCGTGGTCCCAGGTGGGTAGCGCGACCATCACGGGAACGGGCCCGGCTGTATCCAGGGCGTCCGCGATGTCGGCGAGTTCGTGGTCGTCCCAGACGGGTGCGGCGCCTTCGTCGGGCAGGACGAGCCGCAGGAAGAACCCGTCCCCGTACGGCAGATCGATGCCGCTCCACCCCGCGCCGTGGGCGTGCCGCACCGTGGGCGAGGCGTGCATCGTCGGGACGTCGACCGTCTCCCCACTCGCCAGGGTGAAGGGGACGTCGCTCGTGGAGGTGGCGTCGAAGGGCTTCTTCCAGGCTGCGGCGAAATAGACCGTGGTGAGCAGCGACAGTGTGGCGTCGGGGTCGGGCTCCAGTGGGGCCTTCACGATGCGGCCGCCGGTCTCCTGGGAGATCCAGTCGTCGATGCGGGCCGCCGCCGAGGGGTCGGCGAAGTCCACCGGGTAGACACCTGCGCCGTACTGCTGTGCCAGGACGTCGAGGAAGGTTTCGCCGGTCTCGCCGTCCTCCGGGACGAAGACGGCGTCGGCCAGGTGCAGCAGCGGTCTGGCGGGCGGGTTCTCCTCGTCGACGTCCCCGGGATCACCGTCGAACTGCTGCACGCTCGCGAGCAATGCGTTCATGGCTTCGTGGTGGTGGTCGGTGAGTCCCAGCACGGTGTCCAGTTCGTCCGCCGTCGTGGTCCCGGCGCCGGCGCGCAGCATCGAGAGGGCATGGAGCGCGCCGAGCGGGCTGGTGACCTGGTTGATGTACGGCGTCGCGGTGAGTGCTGCCCCGAGCCGATAGGAGGTCCGCAGCAGGGCTGCCTGCGCCTCGGCATGCTGATCCTGCTGCACGACCACGCGCTCCACGGGGGACTTCTGCCGGTTCGGTGCGGCGGCCGTCGTCCCGGTTCGTCGTATCTTCTGTGTGCGTGGCTGATCCATGGTCTCCCCTGGGACTCCGACGGGTCCGGTGTCGGCCCGACTGTTCGCTGCGCCCCACGGTAGACCCGTCGACGCCGGAGAGCCATGAAATGAAGGGAACAACTCAATGACGGATCGATCGTCTTCCCGATGGTGGAGAACATGTCGATCGCGTTTATCGGATCGGCGTAATACCGGTTTATCCACATAGTCTCGCGGCAATATGGGGGGCCCTTATCGTGTCCGTGGCGGGCGGGAGAATAACGGGTATGAGGACGAATGCGCAGTACCGGGAAGAATGCGAGCGGATCGACGCCCGTATCCTGTCCCTCGCCGCGCAGAAAGCCCGCATCGACGCGGACCTGGCGGTGGCCACCGAGGAGCTGCGG
>NZ_JBZCNH010000008.1:0-153771 GCF_058269215.1 Arthrobacter sp. TJ-238
CCCAACGACACCGCCGGCAGCAGCAGCCCGCTGGCCCCCACCCGCCGATACGGCATCGAAGCATAACGATTCTCAACAGGCACAAAAGTCATGGGGCGTTCTTCCGTTCGTGGGGTGGGGACGGCAGGGTGGCCGCCGTCGGGCCTGGACGGTGGGCACCACGGAGCAACTCCGTGGCGCCCACCGGGATCAGGAGAGGGTGGACGCGTACGGGTCCCAGTCCTCGGGCAGCGGCTCGGCGGCGGTCGCCGTGCTGGAGAGCGACACGAACTCGCCGGTCTCGACGCTCTCGGAGATCGAGACCATGGCATCGAGCACGTGGTAGGCCGTCTCGCCCTGGGCGCGGTGCGGACGGCCCTCGCGCAGGGCGCGTGCCATCTCGAGCACGCCGCTGCCACGCGTGGACGTCGCACCGATCGCGGGGATGGTCTCCGGCTCGTCACTCCCCCGGCGCGTGAGCGTGAGGTCGCCGGTGAAGTTGTTCGGGTCGGGGAACGCGAGCGTGCCCTCCGTGCCGGTGACCTCGACGAACCCGGCCCGCTTGAGCGGTGAGTCGAAGCTGAAGATGCTCTGCGAGGACTCGCCGTTCGCGAACTGGGCGATCGCGCTGACGTGCGAGGGGACGGTGACCTCGAAGACCTCGCCGGCCTTCGGACCCGATCCGATGGTCCGGGTCTCCCGGGACTTCGAGCCGAACCCGGCCACCTTCGTGATGGCGCCGAAGGTCTGCACGAGGGTGGTCAGGTAGTAGGGACCGATGTCGAACAGCGGACCGGCCCCCTCCTGGAAGAGGAAGGCGGGGTTCGGGTGCCACGACTCGGGGCCCGGGGACTGCATCAGGGTCAGCGCCGTCAGGGGGACCCCGATGTCGCCGCGCGCCACGAGCCGCAGCGCGGTCTGCAGGCCCGCACCCAGGAAGGTGTCGGGGGCGCAGCCGAGGCGCACACCGGCGGCGTCGGCGGTCTTCAGCAGGCCGATGCCGCTCTCGCGGTCCAGTGAGAAGGGCTTTTCGCTCCACACGTGCTTGCCGGCGTTGACGGCGGCGGTCGCCACCTCGACATGCGCGGCGGGGATGGTCAGGTTGACCACGATCTCGACGTCGGGGTGGTCCAGGGCGTCCTGGACACCGCCGGAGGCCGGGACACCGAACTCGGCGGCGCGGGCGGCCGCGACCTCCTCGAACATGTCGGCGACGATGTGCACCTTCACGTCCGGGAAGCTGGTCAGGTTGGTCAGGTATTCCTTGCTGATGACCCCGGCGCCGATGACGGCGACGCCGACGGGGCCCGTGCGCTCGGTGTTCATGGGGACGCTCATTTCCTTCCCTCGTTCAGGTACGTGAGGCTGTCGGTGACGGCGGTGAAGATGTCGCCCTCGAAATCGTCGAGTTCGACGACGGCGGCCTCCAGGCCGGGAACGGCGTCGAGCACGTCCCAGACGCGCATCTTCCCGGATCCGACGGCCACCTGCTCCTTGTCGTTCTTGGTGAGCGGGCCGTCCTTGATGTGGACGAAGCGCACGCGGTCACCGAGGCGGCGGAGCAGTTCCACGGGGTCCTCACCGCCCACGGCGGCCCAGTAGGTGTCCACCTCGAGGACCACGGCGGGATCGAGGTAGCCGGCGAGCACCTCCAGCGCGGAGGTGCCGTCGATGCGCTCCTCGAGCTCGAACTCGTGGTTGTGGTAGCCGACGGTGATGCCGTACTCGGCACCCTTCTTCGCCGCGGCGTTCAGGGCCTCGGCGGTGGCCCTGATGTCCTCGTCCGTGGTCCAGTGGGAGCGTTCCACGTGGGGGTCGATCACGGTGCCGATGCCCAGCTTGCGGGCCGCCTCGAAGATCTCGTCCTGGTCGGCGCGGAGGAGCGGCGCGTGGCCGGACGGGGCGGCGAGTCCGCTCTCCGAGAGTGCGGCCGCGAGCTCGTCGGCGGTGGCCACGAAGTTGTAGGGCTCGACGGCGGTGTAGCCGAGTGCGGCCACGCGCTTGATGGTGCCCGGCAGGTCCTCCCCCAGTGCCGTCCGCAGTGTGTAGAGCTGGAGTGAATACGTCACGGAGAATTCTCCTCGCTGAGAAAATGGGATTACTGAACCGGTTCAGGTACTACCTGAACCTAGGGGATATGCCGGGGCGGGTCAAGCAATTCCTGGGGCTATTGTGTAAGCCATGGCCAAGGAAACCATTGCGGGTCTGGCGAAGAGGCTGGGCATTTCGAAGGCATCCGTGTCCTACGCCCTCAACGGCCAGCCGGGCGTCAGCGAGCTGACCCGGCGCCGCGTCCTGGACCTCGCGGAGGAACTCGAGTGGTACCCGAGCTCGTCCGCGCGCGCCCTCTCCCGGTCGCGGGCGGGGGCCGTGGGGATGGTGCTGTCCGCCGATCCCGTCCTGATCGGCACCGAGCCGTACTACATGGCGATGCTCGCGGGCATCGAGACCGCCCTCGCCGAAGGGGACATGGCCCTCATGCTGCGGATGGTGGGGAAGGACCCGGCGCAGGAGCGCGCCACCTACGAGCGCTGGGCGGGCGAGCGGAAGGTGGACGGCGTCCTGGTGTTCGACCACCTGCACGACGATCCCCGTCCCGCCCTCCTGGACCGGCTGGGCCTGCCGTTCGTGCTGCACGGGGCACCGGAGTCGGTGGCGCCGCCCGCGTTCTCCGGGACGACGACGGACCACGCCATGGACGCCGCCACGATCGTCCGCCACCTCCACGACCGCGGGCACCGGCGGATCGCCCACGTCTCCGGCCCCCGCACGTTCCTGCACGAGGAGGAGCGGATCCGCGGCGTGGCGGAGTGCGCGTCCGCGCACGGCATCGATGTGGTCCCGTACGAGGCGAACTATGCGCTCGAGGCCGGGCACGACGCCGTCGTGTCCCTCCTGCACGCGCCCGCGGACCGGCCGACCGCGATGGTCTTCGGGAACGACCTCATGTCCATGGGCGGGCTCCTCGCCCTCCGCGAGCTCGGACTGCGCTGCCCGGGGGACGTCGCGATCGTCAGCTGGGACGATTCGCTCCACTGCCAGCTCGCATCGCCCGCCGTCACGGCGCTGTCCCGCAACCCGGGGATGCAGGGACGGGTGGCGGCGGAACTGCTGCTCGCCCTGCTCGACGCCGGCAGCATCCAGACCCGTTCCATGCCCGTCAGCGAACTCGTGGTGAGGTCCAGCACCGCCGCCGCGGCCTGAGGACGCGGCCCGGGCGCTAGCCGGCCGTCGCCAGCACCGCACCGAGGGGCAGGGCGTCGCCGGCGAGCGACAGGGCGCCGCGGACCCCGGACTCGTCGCCCAGCGCGGGCCGGACGACGTACCCGCTGCCCGGATCCATGAGCGGGTGCTCGGCCAGCGCCCCGCCGACGAGCAGCGCGAGCTGCTCCCGCACGGCGTCGAGCAGTCCCGCCGTCTTCAGCACCCCGCCGCCGACGACGATCCGCTGCGGGGCCACCGCGTACGTGACCGTCGCGAGCAGCTGTGCGATGTAGTAGGCGGACAGGGCGACGGCGTCCTGGTGCAGGGTCCCGAGGTCGGTGCCCGGCCTCCCCCACCGGGCCGTGACCGAGGGCCCGGAGGCGAGCCCCTCGAGGCAGTCCCCGTGGAACGGGCAGACGCCCGCGAAGGAGTCGTCCGCGTGCCGCCGGATGATCAGGTGCCCGAGTTCGGGGTGGCTGCGGAGGGTGAAGGGCACCCCGTTGACCACGATCCCGGCGCCGACGCCGGTGCCCACCGTCACGTAGACGAGGTCGCTGACGCCGCGGCCCGCACCGAACCGGTGCTCGCCGAGTGCCGCGCCCGTCACGTCCGTCACGAGACGGACCGGGGTCCCGGGGGCGAGGTCGAGGCCCGCGACGAGGTCCGTGTTCCGCCACCCGGGTTTCGGGGTGGAGGTGATCCAGCCGAAGCGGGCCGCCGCGGCGTCGACCTCCACCGGCCCGAAGGACGCGATGCCCACCGCGTCGAACCGGCCGCCGGCTGCGTGCGGGGCGAGGAAGTCCCGCACCGCCGCCAGGGTCTCCGCCGGGGAGGTCGTGTCGATCCGCGCCTGATCCACGAGGACGCCGGGATCCTGCGGGTCGGCGACCGCGCAGATCACCTTGGTGCCGCCGGTCTCGATGCCGGCGATCATCGCGTCGCGTCCCCTGCGGCCCCGCCCGGACCGGCAGGCACGAGGGACGGGCTGTCGCCGATGCACCGGACCACGGGGAACAGCGTGGCGGCCGAGAGATCGGCGGGCGCGTCGAGCGGACCGGCGTCGCGCCGGCTGATCGTGAAGACCGCGGTCTCCCCGGGCAGCACGGTGAGCATCATGTCGTCCACCGCCAGTTCCGGGGCACTCACGCCGAGCAGGTCGGCGAGGCGGTCCGCGAAGACGCAGAGGTCGCGCAGCAGCGTCTCCGCGTGCACGCTGACGCGAACGGTGCCGCCGTCGGCCGAGGCCTCCGCCGTGAAGCGCGGTGCCGTGGGTGCGAGCGCGGCGTCGGGCGCGAAGAACCACGTGGAACGCAACCCGTCCGCGTCGGCCACGAGGAACGCGGAGTCGCTGACGGCGGTGAGGCCCTCGGGGAGGGGGGCACGCGCCGTTCCGTCCGCCGCGGCGGTGAGCGGAAGGGTCTCGCGGGCGAGCTCCGTCCCGTCCAGCGCGAGGCGGCGCACGACGACGTCGGCCACCCAGGCGGACAGGCCGTCGTTGACGAGCACCACTTCGAGCCCGTCCGGGCCCGTGGGGTCGTCCGTCCCGCCGGCCGTGACGGGGACGATCGCCAGCAGGTGGTCGGCGAAGGAGCGGCGCAGCGCGTACCAGACGGGCTTCTCGATGCCGTCGCCGTCCACGGCGGACCAGCTGAGCACGGGCCAGCAGTCGTTGAGCTGCCAGATGACCACGCCCGCGCAGCGCTCGCGCGTCCGCAGCCACTCGGCGCCGGCGGCCTGCGAGCGGGCCTGGACCATCTGGGTCAGGTAGTGCCAGTCCTCGGCCGCCTCGGGGGCGCCGAAGTAGGGCTCGAGGCCCCGGGCGAGCTTCTCCATGCCGTCGGCGGCCCGCATGTGGTGGGCCACCTGCGGGTTCCCCGGGACGAGGTCCCCCTCGGTCACGACGCGCTGCAGGGTGGACCAGGCCGGGGGTGCGCACCAGCCCATCTCGGAGACGAAGGGCGGGTCGACGTCGCGGTAGTGGACGTAGTCCACGTTGTTCCAGACCTCCCAGATGTGCACGGGCCCCGCGTCGCGATCGTTCGGGTGCTTGTCCAGGGACCCGGACCACGGGCTGTTGGGCACGTAGGGGCGGGAGGGGTCGAGGCGGTCGATGACGCCCGGGAGGACCTCCGTGTAGAAGGCGGCACCGTACGGGCGTCCGTCGAGGACCTCGGGCCAGCCCCAGTCGTACATGCCCCACACGCACTCGTTGCCGCCGCACCAGATCACGAGGCTCGGGTGCGAGGACAGGCGGGCCACCGCCTGCTCGGCCTCGGTGGTCACGGCCTCGATCATGGCCTCGGACTCGTCGTAGGCCGCGCACGCGAACAGGAAGTCGTGCCAGACCATGAGGCCGCGTTCGTCGCAGCCGGCCATGAACTCCTCGGTCGAGAAGTAGCCGCCGCCCCAGACGCGCAGGAGGTTCGCGCCGCCGTCGACCGCCTGGTCGAGGCGCTGCCCGAGCCGCTCGTCGGTGACCTCGGCGATGAAGGGGTCGTCCGGGATCCAGTTGTAGCCGCGGACGCGGACGCGGCGGCCGTTGACCGCCAGGGCCCAGGTGGTGCCGATCGCGTCGGGCTCCTCCTGCACCGTCACGGTGCGCAGGCCGATGCGGCGCGTGCCGGTGGACAGTGCGTCGTCCTCGCTGTCGTCGTGGAGGACCACGGACAGGCCGTAGAGCGGCTGGGCGCCGAGCCCCACGGGCCACCACAGCTCGGGAGCGGCGACGTCGAGTGCGAGCACGACGTCGTCGGCGTCGGCGGGGACGCTCACCCGTGCGGCCTCGGAGCCGTCCGGTGCGGTGAGGACCGCGGTCAGGGTCAGCGCCGACGCCGGGTCGGGACGCTCGATACCGACGCTGACGCCGACGGTCGCCGTCGTGCCGCCGGGTCCTTCGTGGAGCGCGGTGTCGGGCCGGATCGAGGCGATGCGCCCGCGCGACCAGGACTCGAGGCGGATCGGCTGCCAGATCCCGGCCGTGACGTAGTGCGGCCCCCAGTCCCAGCCGAAGTTGCAGGCGCTCTTGCGCACGTAGGGGTAGGGCTCGTCGTAGGGGCGCGGCAGTTCGCCGCCGAGCTGGACCTCGCACTCGTGGGCCGCGTCCCAGGCGGAGCCGAACGTGATCTCGAGGAGGTTCCCGCCGCGGGTGAGCAGGTGGGCGACGTCCCAGCGGTGCCCGATGTGCTGGTCCGCCGTGACGGCGACGTCGTGCCCGTTCAGGCGCACGGTCGCGAAGGTGTCGAGGCCGTCGGCGACGAGCTCGGTCCGATCCTCCGACGTGCCGTCCCACGTGAAGGTCCGCGAGTAGGTCCACTGCGAGTGCCCGATCCACATCTGGTCCGCCTCGCGCAGGCCGACGTCCGGATCCTCCAGCAGCCCGGCGGCCAGCAGGTCGGTGTGGACCTGTCCGGGCACGGTGGCGGGGATGGCCGCGCCCCCCGTGGCGTACGACGGCGAATCGTCCGGTCCGGCGGTCCAGGCGAGGTGCCAGGTGCCGCCCAGGTCGAGGGTCTGCGGGGCGGTGGTCGTGTGGTTCATGCACATACTCCAGTGGTGGGTCTGCGGCGCCGCGGGGGCTGCCGGTGGTTCGGGGACCTGCGGGGATCAGGCGCTGAGGCGCTTCTCCGGGTTCGGCGCGGCCTCGGCGAGCAGCTGCGTGTACTCGTGCTGCGGGTTCAGGATCACGTCGTCGGCCGGGCCGCGCTCCACGATCTCGCCCTTGAACATGACGAGGATGTCGTCCGAGAAGTGGCGTGCCGTGGCGAGGTCGTGGGTGATGTAGAAGACCCCGAGGTTCTCCTCGCGCTGCAGGTCGGCGAGGAGGTTCAGGACACCGAGGCGGATCGAGACGTCGAGCATCGAGACGGGTTCGTCCGCGACGAGGATCTTCGGTTCGGGGGCGAGCGCGCGGGCGATGGCGATGCGCTGGCGCTGGCCGCCGGAGAGTTCGTGCGGTTTGCGCTGCGCCATGTCCGGGTCGAGCCGCACGCGTTCGAGCAGCTTGGTGACGCCGGCCATCACCTCCTCGTGGCCCTTGGCCTTGCCGTGCAGGATCAGGGGGCGCCCGATGTGGTGGGCGATGGTGTGGTACGGGTTCAGCGAGGCGAACGGGTCCTGGAACACCATCTGCACGTCGCTGCGGTACTGCCGCAGGCCCGCGCCGCGTCGGCTGACGGGGGCGCCGTCGAGCAGGATGCTGCCGGACGTGGGCTTCTCGAGCTGCATGAGCAGCTTCGCCAGGGTGGACTTGCCGCTGCCGCTCTGCCCCACGAGGGCCACGGTGCGCCCGCTGTCGATCGAGAAGCTGACGTTGTTCACCGCCTTCAGGGTGCTGGAGTGGCGCCCGTTGCGCAGCCTGTACTCCTTGACGAGGTCCTTGACTTCCAGCGAGCTCATGCCTGGTCTCCGTTCTGGGTCCGCGATCCACCGCGGATGAAATCGCCGCGTGCTCCGGTCAGGCTGGGGAAGGACGCGAGGAGTTTCTTGGTGTACTCGTGCTGCGGGTTGGTGTACAGCTCGACGGCGTCACCGAGTTCGACGATCTCCCCCTCGCGCATCACCGCGATGCGGTCGCTGATCTCCAGCAGGAGCGGGAGGTCGTGCGTGATGAAGACGACCGCGAAACCGAGGTCGGCCCGCAACCGGGTGATCTCGCGCAGGATGTCACGCTGTACCACGACGTCGAGGGCCGTGGTGGGTTCGTCCATGATCATGACCTGCGGGTCCAGCGCCATGGCCATGGCGATCATGACGCGCTGGCGCATGCCGCCCGAGAGTTCATGCGGGTAGGAGCGAAGCCGGCTCCGGTCGACGCCCACGCGTTCGAGGAGGTCCCCGCATCTCGCGCGGCGCTCCTTCTTCGACATGTCCGGCCGGTGGGTGGAGAAGATGTCCTCGATCTGGCTCTGGATGGTGATGACCGGGTTGAGCGAATTCATGGCACCCTGGAAGACCATTGCGATCTTGTCCCAGCGGAAAGCGCGAAGCTCCTCGCCGCTGAGTTCATTGAGGTCGATCACGTAGCCTTCGCGCGAGTGGAAATGGGCGCTGCCGCCGGTGATGACGGCCGGCGGCTTCAGGAGCCGGTTGATGCCGTAGGCGAGGGTGGATTTGCCGCAGCCGCTCTCCCCCGCGAGGCCGAGGATCTCTCCGCGGCCGAGGGTGAGGCTCACGTTCTTCACGGCCTTGACCACGCGTTCGCCCTTGTACTCGACACTGAAGTCGTCGATGGTCAGGACCGGGTGTTCGCGCGCCTCCGCGGCCCGGCCGCTGCGCTGCTCGCGTCCGGGCCGGCCCTCGTCCGTGGTGTCGAGTGCGCCGAGGTCCGTGATGCTGACGGAGTGGGCTCCCTGGTTGGTGCTGCTGCTCACAGGACATCCTCCTTCGTGGCGGTGCGCAGTTCGGACTTGGAGAGCTTCCAGGAGCGCCGGGTGGCACGGGTCTGGGAGCGCAGCTTGGGATTGATGATCTCGTCGATGGAGAAGTTGATGAGGGCCAGCGCCGCGCCGAACAGGGCGATCAGCAGTCCCGGTGGCACGAACCACCACCAGGCCCCGAGCCGCAGGGCGAGCCCGTTCTGGGCGAAGTAGAGCATGGTGCCCCAGGTGAAGGAGTCCGACGCCCCGAGCCCGAGGAAGGAGAGTCCTGCTTCACCGAGGATCGCGAAGATGATGGCGAACACCATCTGCGAGGCGAGCAGGGGGATCAGGTTCGGGAGGATCTCGACGCCCAGGATGCGCCAGGACCTCTCGCCGGACACGCGGGCGGCGGCCACGTAGTCGCGGTTGCGCACGCTGAGGGTGAAGCCGCGCAGGACCCGGGCGGAGCCTGCCCAGCCGGTGATCGCGAGGACCACGGCGACGAGCAGGATGCTCTTCTCGGGTACGTAGCTGGAGATGATGATGACCAGGGGCAGCCCGGGGATGACGAGCATGACGTTGCTGAAGAGCGAGAAGGACTCGTCGAGCCACCCGCCGAAGTAGGCACCGATGATGCCGAAGAAGGCGGACAGGAAGAGGGTCAGGACGCCGACGATCAGGCCGACCGTGAGGGATCCACGGGTGGCATAGGCGAGCTGTGCGAAGACGTCCTGACCGGTCTGCGTGGTGCCGAGGATGAATCCGTCGGCGGGACCGGCGAGGCCCACGTTGTCGACCGTCGACGGGTCACCGACGAAGAACGGACCGAGGATCCCGAAGAGGGTGATGCTGCCGGCGATGACGAGCCCGATGACGAGCTTCGGTGTGAGGGGCGGGAATGCGCGTTTGGGCCGGGTGGAGCGGGCACTCGCCGCAGCGATTCCCGGGTCCTGGGTGGTGGCGGTCATGGCGAGTCCTAGCTTCGGGCCCGGGTGCGGGGATCGATGAACGAGTAGAGGAGGTCGACGATCAGGTTCGCGCCGAGGACGGACAGTGTGATCACGAGGAAGAGACCCTGCATGAGGGAGTAATCGTTACTGCCCACCGCGTTGAGGAGCGCCGAGCCGATGCCGGGGTAGGAGAAGACCGCCTCCGTGACGATCGAACCGGCCACCACGAACCCGAGCGAGATGGCGAAGCCCGCGACCGACGGCAGGACGGCGTTGCGCGCGGCGTAGGTGGTCATGATGCGCCTTGGCCGAAGTCCCTTGGCTTCCGCCGTCAGGATGTAGTCGTCGGAGAGGGTGGACACCATCATGTTGCGCATGCCGAGCATCCAGCCGCCCACCGAGGAGATGACGATCGTCAGTGCAGGGAGAGTGCCGTAGTAGATGACGCTGCCGATGAAGGGCCAGTTCCAGCCCGGGCTCACCTCGTAGACGTTGTAGCCGCCGTTCAGCGGGAACAGGCCCCACATACCGCCCAGGACGAAGAGGAGGATCAGCGCGAGCCAGAAGTAGGGCACCGACTGCAGCATGGTGGTGACCGGGATGAGGTTGTCCAGCCACGAGCCCCGCTTCCATCCGGCGAGCATGCCGAGCGTCACACCGAGGACGAAGGAGATGATCGTGGCGATCCCGATGAGGCCGATGGTCCAGGGCAGGGTCTGCCCGATGATGTCCGTCACCGATGCAGGGAAGAAGGCGACGGAGGTTCCGAGGTCGAGGGTGAAGAGCTTCCCGAGGTACTGCCAGTACTGCACGATCAACGGTGCGTCCGTATTGGTACCGAGGAGAAGTTCGACCGCTTCCCGCGCTTCCGGCGTCACCGGCCCGCGCTGGGCGAGCTTCGCCAGCATGATGTCCACGGGGTTTCCCGGGAGGAGCCGTGGAAGGAAGAAATTGACCGTCAGTGCGGCCCAGAACGCAATCAGGTAGAACCCGAGCTTCTGAAGGATGTATTTCATGGGAATCGACTTTCCACGGCAGGTCGAGGCCCGGCCACGGACGGGAGGGATCATCACGAGGATGGTCCCTCCCGTCCGTGGCACGGGTGGAGGGCTGGTTACTCGGAAGGTGTGATGTTCTTCAGCACGATGCCGTTGTCCCAGGCCTTCCACGTCGCTGCGAGGGCGTACGGGTCCTCGTTCGTGGGCCAGCCGGTGGCGCGCTCCGTGTTGAACTCCGTCAGGAGCGAGTTCACGTAGATCGGGATGTAGGGCATGTCCCGGACGATCTCGTCCTGGATGATGCCGTACTGCTCCTTCTGCACGGCCTCGTCATTGGTCGACCGTGCGACGGCCAGTGCCTCGTCGACCTTGGGGTTGCTGTAGCGCGCGGTGTTGTTGTTCAGCGCGGACTCGCCGACCGGCGTCGTGTTCGCGGAGTTGTACCACTTCTCATAGGCGTAGTACGGGTTGTTCGACGGCTGGAGCCCGATGGACTCGAGCGTCAGCTGGTACGAGCCGATGTTGAGGTTGTTGATCCACTCGTTGTAGGTGATCTGCGTCGGCTTGAGTTCGATGCCGACCTCGCGGAGTTGCTGGGACATGGCGTCGTTCAGCGAGATGAAGTCGCTGTAGCCCGTGACCGTCTGGATGCCGAGGGAGAGCCGCTCGCCGTCCTTCTCACGGATGCCGTCGCTACCCTCAACCCAGCCCGCGTCCTCGAGGACCTTCTTGGCCTCCTCGACGTTCGCGTTGGCGGGTGTCTCGGTGTTCTCGGGGTCAGCGATCCAGGCCGCG
Organism: Arthrobacter sp. TJ-238; assembly: GCF_058269215.1. Taxonomy (NCBI): domain Bacteria; kingdom Bacillati; phylum Actinomycetota; class Actinomycetes; order Micrococcales; family Micrococcaceae; genus Arthrobacter; species Arthrobacter sp. TJ-238. Next base: position 11,284 of record NZ_JBZCNH010000008.1, read on the forward strand.
TCGCGCTCCGGCAGCACCAGGGTGGGCGATGCGGTTTCAGCGAATCCGCCGCCGGCCAGCGCATTGAGCTGCTCACGGTCGATGCCCTGGTAGATGGCCTGGCGCACCGCGGGATCGGTCTGCGGCCCCTCGCAGCCCAGCTCCTCGTTGGAGCAGGTGAAGATCGAGGCCGTCAGCGCGGGTGTGTTGACGTAGGAGAGGTTCTCGTTGTCGGAGAGAATCTGCTCGAGACCGGGCAGGAAGGAGCTCATCCAGTCCACCTCGCCGGCCAGGAGCGCACCGGTGGCGGCATCGGCACTTTCGAGCGAGATGTAGCGGACCTCGTCGATCGCCGGCTTGCCTTCCTCCCAGTAGACATCGTTCTTCTCGAGGAGGTAGCTCTGCGCGGTGAAGTCCTTGACCTTGAAGGGGCCGGTGCCGACGGGGTTCGGGTTGGTCTCCGTGATGGGATCCGCGACGTCCTTCCAGATGTGCTCGGGGACGATGCCGCGGTTGCCGAGCACGCTCGGCTCCTGCATGAACGAGTTCTCGGTGAAGGTGAGCACCGCGGTGGTGTCGTCCGTGGCCTCCGCGGTGGCCGCGAGGCCCGTGGTGTTCAGCTCGGGAGTCTCGTTCACGAGGTTGAAGGTGAAGGCCACGTCCTTCGCGGTGAACGGTTCGCCGTCGGACCACTTGACGCCCTCACGGGTCTTGATGGTGAGCTGCGTGCCGTCCTCGTTCCATTCGAACGATTCGGCGAGCAGCGGGGTGGGCGCCTCGTCGGATGCCGCGTTGTACCAGAAGAGCGGCTCGAAGATCACGCCGAGGGTGGGCTGGAGCGCGGTGGACGAGAACGGGTTGAAGTTCTCGGAGATGGTTCCGGTGGCTCCGTTGAAGACCGTGACGGAGGTGGAGTCCGAGCCGGCGCCTTCGTTGGACGCTCCCCCGCCGCCGGCGCAGCCGGTGAGGGCGAGGGTTGCGACGCTGAGCAGCGAGGCGGCAGCCAGGCCCAGTCGCCGGGAACCCGAGAGTGTTGAGGACATCTTTGTACCTTTCATCTGTGGGCGGCTGCGGTGCCGCCGGCCGGTTCCACCACCCGAGGGCGAACCGTTGACTACTTTCTTAGGCCACTTTATTATCTAAGTCAAGTAAGTCTGTGACTTACGTCTCAGGATGAACTCCAGCCGGAATGCCTTCAAAGGAGAACCGCATTGCTCCGTCGTGACACCCCCTCCACCCTGCCCGGGAGAGCGCTGACCACGCTCGCAGCCGTCGGGGCCCTCGCCGCCGCCCTCGTCTCCGCCGGGCCGGCCGCCGCGGCACCGCCGTCACCCGATGTGCAGCGCGCCGGACCTCCCGTCGCCGTCGATCTCGTGGACGGCGACGCCACGCACGAGACGCGCTCCCTCTTCGCATACCTGCAGTCGGTGCGCGGCACGGGCATCCTCTTCGGCCACCAGCACACCACCGACTACGCCGTCACCGACACCGCACCCGCGGGGCTGGCCTCCGACGTGAAGAACGGCGTGGGCGACTACCCGGCGATCTTCGGCTGGGACTCGCTGATCCTCACCGGTGACGAGCGCCCCGGCATCCCCGGCGCCTCCCTCGACCGGAACGTGGACGAACTCGTCGACGGCATCCGGAAGGCCGACGCCCTCGGCGGCATCAATACGATCAGTGCGCACTTCCCCAACTTCGCGACGGGCGGCCGCTACAACGACACCGGCGGCAACGCCGTCCGCCAGATCCTGCCCGGCGGTCCGGACAATGCTGCATTCCTCGAGTACCTGGACGCCTTCGCGGACGTCGCCGAGGAGTCCGTGAACGAGTCCGGCAAGCACATCCCGATCATCTTCCGGCCGTGGCACGAGAACAACGGCGGCTGGTTCTGGTGGGGCGCCGGCCACACCACGAGCGCCGAGTACCAGGAGATCTTCCGCTACACCGTGGAGTACCTGCGCGATGTCAGGGGAGTGCACAACTTCCTCTACGCCTACTCCCCGAACGGTTCCTTCGGCGGCACACCGGAGACGTACCTCAAGACCTACCCGGGCGACGACTTCGTGGACGTGCTCGGCTACGACCTCTACGACGGCACGAACGGCAGCCAGCAGTGGCTCGATTCCCTCGTGGCCGACACCGCGATGATCTCGCGCATGGCGGACGAGAAGGGCAAGATCTCCGCGCTCACCGAGTTCGGCATGAGCGGCGCCCTCAAGCCCAACGGCCAGAACCCGGACCTGCAGTGGTACACAAGCATCCTGAACGCGCTGCGCAGCAACCCCGATTCGGCGAGGATCGCATACGCGCAGACCTGGGCGAACTTCGCGCTCGAGCAGTTCTTCGTACCGTACCCGGCGTTCGGGTCCACCCCCGAGCACGAACTGATGCCGGACTTCCGCGCGTTCCACGCGGACCGCGCCAGCTACTTCGCGGGCGACCTGAAGAACGTGTTGACCCGCCGCACGATGCCCGCCGCACAGGAGGCGACCGTGCACATCGTCACGCCGACCGACCGCCAGCGAGTCACGGGTCCGACGACGACCATCCGCGTCAGCGTGCAGGGCGTGAAGAAGGTGAACGCCACCTACTCGGTGGACGGCGGCCCCGCGCAGCCCCTGACCCTCGACGCGCAGGGCTACTGGTCCGGCACCTACACGATCCCCGACGGCAACACGGAGGCCCGCACCGCCACCGTGACGGCCACCGTGACGGAGGGCAACGGCCGCGGCTCGAAGGCCGCCTTCACCGATGAGGCCCTCCTGCTCCTCGGCCCCGCGCCGACCGCCGTGCGCGGCGTCGTGGACACCTTCGAGGGCTACTCCGGCGACGACGTGACCCTCGACGAGGCCTACACGAGCGCCGGCGTCAATACGATCGCGCACTCCGCCGACAGGAAGGCCTCGGGCAACTACGGCCTGTCCTACAGCTACGACTTCGCGTCGCAGAACTACACCGGCATCGGCAAGACGGTGGACCAGGACTGGTCCGGCCTCACCTCGCTCGGCGCGTGGATGCTGCCCGATGGTTCGGGGACGGGTGCCACGCTTCAGGTCGTGGCGGACGGCATCTACTTCGAGTACAACGTGCCGCTGACCGGCACCGCGCCGCTGCAGGTCTCGGCCCCGTTCTCGGCGTTCGAACCGGCCTCCTGGGACACCGCCCACGCGGGCGCCGTACTCGACGCGGCGAAGCTCGCGAAGGTCACGCAGTTCAGCCTGTACCTGGGCCAGGGCAATGCGGGCGTCACCAGGGGCACCATCTACGTCGACGACATCATCGCGAAGTAGCGCGCCCGGGCGGTCGGGCGTGCCGGACACGCTCGACCGCCCCTACGATGAGCACCATGGACCACCCCGGACGCCCGCTGCCCGCCGAACGTGACGCCGAGGCGCGCGGACTCGCCGTCACCCTCGTGCGCCGGGACGATACGGGCACCTTCGACGACGCGGCCGCCGCCCAGGGCCTCACACGCGACGACGGCGTGAAGACGATGGTGGCCAAGGTCGGTGGCGCCGCGGTGTTCGTCCTGATCCCCGGCACGCGGCGCCTGGACTGGTCCAAGCTGCGTGCCCTGCTCGGCGCCAACCGGGCGTCCCTCGTGGAGCCCGAGGCGGCCCTTGAGATCACGGGCTACGCACCGGGCACCATCACGCCCCTCGGCAGCAGCAGCGACCTGCCCGTCTACGCCGACGAGCGCATCGCCGGACGCCGGATCGGGATGGGTTCCGGTGCGCGGGACTTCCTGCTCTTCACCGATGCCGATCCGCTCCTGACGTCCCTCGGCGCCACGATGGGTGACATCACGTCCTGAGCCGGACCGGGAACCGCCAGGCGGGCCGGACGGGCGCGGGCCGGGCGCGGTCGTGCCGGGCGACCGCGGTCGGAGACGGTCAGGCGAGGGTGCGCGCGTAGCAGACCGAGTGCGCCTCGCCGGCGTAGTGGCCGAAGTTGTCGATGCGGCGGTAGCCCTCGCGCTCGTAGAAGCGCATCGCGTCCGGCTGTTCCGTTCCGGTCTCGAGGAGCAGCTCCGGGCACCCCAGGGTCCGCGCCTCCTCCTCGATGCGCCGCAGGATCGCCGTCGCGACGCCCTGGCCGCGGAGGGCCGGCAGCACGAACATGCGCTTGATCTCGAGGCCCCCGGCCCCGAGCGGCCGCAGCCCGCCACAGCCCACTGCGGTCCCGTCCGCGGTCCGCGCGACGAGGAAGAACGGCACGTTGTCCGCCGTGGGCGGCTCGCCGGGCTCGTGGTCCTCGCTGCCGTAGCGCACGTGCAGCTCGGCCTGCTGGGCGTCGCGCAGCGCTGTGGCATCGGGGGCGTCGTAGGGCACGCGGTCAAGAATCAGGTGCATCGGGGCGTCGCTCCTCGCGGGGTGTCGGGGCCTTCCATCCTTGCACCCGGGGATCACCGGTCGGGCGTCCCGGTGAGCCGCAGGTGCCTCAGTGCAGCACCCGGAGGTGCACGAGCACGGCCTGTTCGGGGTGCAGCAGGGGCACCTGGAGGCCAATCGACCCGAGGACGCGGCCGCTGACCACCAGGTCCCCGCCCTGCCAGGCAGGTGCCGTGAAGGGCTGCCCGGACGGCCCGGGACCGCCGACCTGCGTGATGGCGTAACGGGCGTCGAGGTCGAGGCCCGGGAGCTTCACGAGCCCGGGCGGCCAGGTGGACGGACGGGCGAGCAGCGAGAGGGAGAAGAGGGCCTCCGAGGCGTCCGCAGCGACGACCCCCGTGACCGCGACCTCGCGGAGCGCGGTATCACCGCGCACCGTCGTGCCGGAGTGGAGCAGTGACCGGAAGCGCTTGTGGAGAGCCACCCAGCCGGCGACGGCGGCGAGTTCGCCGTCGTCGAGCCCGTTGATGTCCCACTCGATGCCGAAGTGCCCGAACATGGCCGTGATGGCCCGGAAGTCCAGGGAGGAGGCCCGGCCCGTGGTGTGGGAGACGGCGCTGCCGATGTGGCTGCCGACGAGCTCGGCGGGGAGCAGCTGCGCGGTCCACCGGAGGATCTGCTGCCGCTCGAGCGGGTCGATGCAGTCGCTGGCCCACACCCTGTCCGTCCGCTCGAGGATGCCGAGGTCCACGCGGGCGCCGCCGGAGGAACAGGATTCGATCTCGAGTCCGGGGTGCCGGCGGCGCAGCTCGTCGAGGAGCGCATAGACGGCGTGGGTCTGGCCGTGGACCCGGGGGCGCCCGGTGGCGGCCGATCCGGCGTCGACGAGATCCCGGTTGTGGTCCCACTTGAGGTACTCCAGGCCGTAGTCGGTGACGAGGGCCGAGATGCGGTCGAGGAGATAGGCGGACGCCTCCGGGACGGTGAGGTCGAGGACCTGCTGCCTCCGGGCTTCGAGCGGCAGGCGGCCGTTGACCTGGAGGATCCAGTCCGGGTGGTTCCGGGCCAGGTCGGAGTCGGGGTTCACCATCTCGGGTTCGAACCAGAGCCCGAACTGCATGCCGAGCGCCCGCACCCGGTCCACGAGCGGGTGCAGGCCCTCGGGCCACACCTCCGGATCCTCGAACCAGTCACCCAGCCCGGCGGAGTCATCGCGGCGCCCCCGGAACCAGCCGTCGTCGAGCACGTAGCGCTCCACACCCACGCGGGCGGCGCGCTCCGCCAGTTCGAGCAGCGGCTCGAGGCGGTGGTCGAAGTACACGGCTTCCCAGACGTTGAGCGTGACGGGGCGGTCGGACGCCGGGTGCTGCGGCCGCGAGCGCAGCCACCGGTGGAATCGCACGGCCTGGTCGTCCAGCCCCCGGCCGTAGGAGGCGTACAGCCAGGGCGAGGCGTAGGTCTCCCCCTCGGCGAGGACCACCTCGCCGGGCAGGAGGAGTTCTCCGCCCCCGATCACGGTCCGCCCGCTCGTCATCCGCTCCACGAAGGACTGGTGGTTGCCGCTCCAGGCGACGTGCACTCCCCAGTTCTCGCCGTCCCGGAAACCGAAGCCGGGGACACCCGCGCTCAGCACGGTCGGTGAATCGGCGCCCGTACGGCCCCGCCGCACCTCGCGCCGGTACGTGCCCACCGTGACGCGGTGGCGTTGCGGCACGCGCTCCTTGGCCCAGCGTCCCGCGAGATCGAGGATCTCGTGGGCCTCGGGGGCGAGAGGGAGGACGACGACGAGGTCCTGCAGCTCGTAGTCCTCCGGAGCGCGGTTGGTGATCGTGGCGCGTGCCCGGAGCAGGCCGGAAGCCAGGAGTTCCAGGGTGTAGTCCAGGGCGAGCCGGGTAAGCGGATCCTCGGCGTGGACCAGCAGCCGGTTGCCCTCGACGTCGTGCTGCACGGCCGTGAAGAGGGGTGACCAGTCCTGCCCGCCCCGGTGCCCGGACAGCCCGGGCGTCCCCATCCAGCCGGCGCCGTGCTCGGGCAGGACGCCCAGCCGGACCGGGAGGTCGGTCGTGTTCTCGAGGAGGGGTTCCCCGAGGGCGGCGACGGCCGCGAGATCCTCCGGCCCCAGGTCGCCGAGGGCGGCACCCCAGTACAGCACCTCGGGGAGGCGGTCCACCGGGCAGCCGAGGACGACGCTGACGCCTCCTGCCTGGAGATGTCGGATGGTCGGTTCCGGACGTGGCATGGGTCCCTATCGCCGAGGTGTGTACCTGTACTAAGTTAATCTACTAAATATAGTGACCAATGGAAGGAAGCGCCGTGAACCTCGAGGGGTGCCTTGTTTTCGCCGGTGACAGCGTCACGGACTGCGGCCGACGCGAGGACCCGGACCACCTGGGCTTCGGGTACGTCCGCGAGCTCGCGTCGTCCGGCTCACTGTCGGGGTGCCGGGTCCTCAACGCGGGTGTCGGCGGCGACCGGCTCGAAGACCTCGAGCGGCGCTGGGAGACGGATGTACTCGCCGTGCGGCCCGACGCCGTGTCCGTGATGATCGGCATCAACGACACCTGGCGCCGTTTCGACAGCGGGATCGCCTCCGATCCCGCTGCCTTCACGGACCGCTACCGCCGCCTGCTCGGCACTCTCGCCCCCGATGTGCGGATCGTCCTGCAGGAACCATTCGTGCTACCGGTGCATCAGGACCAGGTGTCCTGGCGCGAGGACCTCGATCCGCGGATCGACGCCGTGCACCTGCTCGCCGAGGAGTTCGGCGCGGTGATCGTCCCCGTGGACGGCATCCTCAACGATCTGGCGCAGCGCACGGGAGCCGCCGGTCTCGCCGACGACGGCGTCCATCCCACGGCGCAGGGCCACCGGGAGATCGCGGCGGCCTGGCGCCGGGCCGTGGACGCGGCATGACGGCCGCGCCCCGGAATCCTCCTGGAGAGAAGGTTGCCCCTTCAACTGCTCCACCCTCGGGGCTACCATTGACCGTGATCGAAAAGACCCGCCGCCGCGAGTCTTCCCGAGGGAAGGTCATCGACCTCATTCGCTCCAGCGGACCTATCAGTCGCGTGGAACTCGCCGAGAAGACGGGCCTGACCCAGGCCACCATCTCCACTCTCGTGCGCACTCTGCTGACCGAGGACATCATCCTCGAATCCGGCCGCGGCGAATCGACGGGCGGCAAGCCCCGGATGTTCCTCGAACTCAACCCGGCCTCGCGCCTCGGAGTCGGCGTCCATATCGGTCAGGACTACATCACCTACATCATCGCGGACCTCCGCGGCCATGTGGTGGGCCGGCGACGCGTCGACGGCCCGGGCGACACCTCCCCCCTGACCGTGGTCAGCCGGATGACGAGGGACATCGAGGCGCTGATCATCGAGTCGGGCGTCAACCGCGGCAGCATCGTGGGCATGGGCATCGCGACGCCCGGGCCCCTCGACCGCGCCACGGGCACGGTCCGCAACGCACCGTCCCTCGAGACCTGGAGCGACTTCCCCATCCGCCGCGCGCTGACGTCCACCACGGGCTTCCACTGCGAGTTCGACAACGACGCCACGGCGGCAGCCATCGGCGAGTACTGGCTCGGCGCCACGGAGGGGTACTCGAGCTACGCCTCCGTCTACATGGGCTCGGGCATCGGCTCCGGCATCGTCATGGACGGCACCATCTACCAGGGCGTCAGTTCCAACGTCGGCGAGATCGGCCACGTGACGGTCGACGCCCGGGGACTCCAGTGCCCCTGCGGCAACATCGGGTGCCTGGAGCTGTACGCGAGCCCGAGGATCGTCGTGGCGCAGGCCGCCGACGCCGCCGCGCGGGGGGAGCTCGCCATCCCCCTGACGGGCGTGATCTCGGAGGACTTCGCCGCCGTGGGGACGGCCGCGACGAACGGGGACGCGACAGCGCTGCGCCTGATGCAGGATTCCGCCGAGTACGTGGCGAGTGCGGTGATCTCAATGGTGAACCTCCTCGATCTCCAACTCATCGTCCTCGCGGGAAGCGCCTTCTCGACGGCCGGTGGGTTCTATGTGGACATCATCAGCGACGCCCTGGCTCGCCGGGCGATGGCGCGGGCGATCCACCCCGTGGAGGTCCGCCTGTCCGTGAACGGCAACGACGCCGCAGCCCTCGGCGCTGCGACGCTGGTGCTGCAGGACCGGTTGTCGCCGCGCACCCTCCGCTCCGTCTCGTTCGCCTGACCGGCGGACGGGACCACCGGACCAACGCCTTCCTCCGAGGAGAAGACCATGCCACCCCGCCTGTCCGTCGCACCCCACACCTCACCCGAAGCCGCACGGCTGCTCGAACGGATCTACGCCCTGCAGGGCAGCAGGACGCTCTCCGGGCAGCACAACACGCCGCGCGAGATGTCCGACTACAGCGACCAGGCGGCGTCGATCGGCGGCGCCTACCCGGCGGTCTGGGGACAGGACTTCGGCTTCGCCGCGGACGGCACCATGGACGGGGTCGACTTCCGCCAGGGCATCATCGACGAGGCGAAGCGCCAGCACGCCGCAGGGTCGGTCATCACCCTCATGTGGCATGCGGTCCGACCCACCGAGGACGAACCGGTCACGTTCGAGGACAGCATCTGCAACGGGAGGCTCTCCGACCAGGACTGGCAGGATCTCCTCACTCCCGGCACGGCGACCCACGAACGCTGGAAGGCGCAGGTCGACGTGGTCGCCGGGTTCCTCGCGCAGTTGCGCGATGCGGCGATCCCCGTCCTCTGGCGGCCGTACCACGAGATGAACGGTGAGTGGTTCTGGTGGGGCACACGCCCGGGTACCGGGGGTTACGAGGCGCTCTACCGTCAGCTGTACACCCGGTTGACCGAGCTGCACGGGCTCACCAACCTCCTCTGGGTGTGGAACGCGAATGCGCGCCGCGAGAACGTGGCTCCGTACGCCGACTGCTACCCGGGGCACGACGTCGTCGACATCCTCGCGTTCGACGTGTACGAGAACATGTACGGGCAGGAGAGCTACGACGAGCTCGTCGCGCTCGCCGAGGGACGGCCGGTGGCACTGGGCGAGGTGGGCGTCCTTCCGACGCCGTCGATCCTGGAGGCGCAGCCCCTGTGGAGCTGGTACATGACGTGGACGGACTTCCTCACCGAGCACAACACGGCGGACGACGTCCGCGCCCTGATGACCAGCCCGCGCGTACTGAACCGCCCGGGCCCGTGAAGGACTACAGCGCCACGAGCGCGTCGATGATGTCGCACGCCTCGGTCCGCGTGGTGTAGTCGACCCGCACGTCGATGAGACGGATCGTGCCGGTGGCGTCGGCGACGACCACCGTGGGGAACGGGATCGCCGCGGTGCGGTCCATGTTGCAACCGGCCACGTCGATGCCGAGGGCCGCCCTCGCGCGGATCGACTCACGGCTCGGCACCGTGACGATGCCCAGCTGCGCGGCCAGGGCATTGCCCTTGTCCGAGTACATCGAGACGTACAGCCCCGCCTCGCGGGCGGCCCTCACCGAGTGGTGGGGCGCCTGCGGGCTGATCGCGACGAGCCGTGTGCCGAAGGCCTCGACGACGGGCTGCAGCTCCCGCTGGTAGGTCTTCAGGGCGATACTGCAGTAGGGGCACCACGAGCCGCGGTAGAAGATGAGGATCGCCGCCGCCGCCCCGAGCACCTCCCCCAGCCCGGTCCGGTGCCCTTCCGCGTCGTACAGGTGGGTATCGGGAAGCCGGTCACCGACCCGGGCGATGCCCTGCGGCGTGCCCGCCCGGCGCAGGTCCTCCTGCTCGCGGGCGAACACCGCGGCCAGCTCCGGCCCGACCTGCGCCTCGAACGTCGGCGTGAACTCCTCGACCTGCGATGCGATGGTCTCCGTGAATGCCGTTCTCTGCTTCATCTGTTCCCCTCGACACACCCGCCGCAGGAGCCTCAAACCTGCGGCAGGACCAATTGTGGTCCACTTCACAGCAAATGCCCAGCAGGCAGGCGTCACTGCCGGATCCCGCCCGCAGCACCCGCGCCTCGCCCGCGCCTCGCCTGCGCCCCCACCCGCGACGCCGTCAACCGGAGGACGGCTGGCAGCGCGGACACCACCAGGTGCGACGACGGCCCGGGTCGCCGGGCACCTCGGCCCGCACGAGCACTGTGGTCCCGCACCGCAGGCACGGCCTCCCGGCCCGGCCTGCCACCCAGTGCTGCTCGCCCCTGCGTGTGTTCCCCGTGGTGACCTGGTGGGCGCCGGGCCGCGTGGCGGAGAAGCGGAGGCAGCGCGCGCCGAGGGCCACGAGGGCCGGGACGTCGACGTCGGCGATGGCCGTGTCGGGATGGAGGCCGCGCAGGAAGCAGAGTTCGTTCGCCCAGAGATTGCCGAAGCCGGCGACATTGCGCTGGTCCAGCAGGGCCGCGGCCACGCGTTCGCCCGGGGAGCGGCGGAGCCGCCGGACCGCCTCACCCGCGGACCAGTCGTCCCGTAGCGGGTCCGGCCCGAGGTGCCCGACGACGTCGTGCTCGGCGCGCGTGGGCAGCAGGTCGACGACGGGGAGGTTCAGCCCGTACGCCGTCGGTCCGTCGGCGACCTCGAGGATCACGCGCGCCTCCGGCAGCAGCCGGTGCGGGAGCCTCCTGCCCGGTCCCGTGACGGTCCAGGAACCCTGCATCCGCAGGTGCGTGTGCAGGGTGAGCCCACCGTCGAACCTGGTCAGCAGGTGCTTTCCGTGCGTGACGTGCTGTGTCACCCGCTGTCCGTCCAGGGCGTCGGTGGCATGCGCGGGGACGCGCAGGTCCCCGCGCCGGAGGGGTCGGCCATCGAGCGACCGCCGCAGGCGCACGGCGAGGCGGAAGACGCTGTCACCCTCGGGCATGGCGCCTCCTCCGGTCGGTGCTCTGCCGGTAGGAAGACTAACTCCCGCCACGGACACATCCGCCGCCGCCGGCCGACGATGCCGTGACTTCCGTTCCCTGCGACCGGCGGCTACTGTGATCCCGTGCCCGGACTGCCCGGCGCGCGTGGTCCACCAGCAGGCCCGGTTCCACCATCCACTCCGAATCACCGAACAGGCCGCCATGACCACCAGACTGTCGCCCTCCGAGGACTTCCCGGAAGACCTCACCGCACTCGACCTCCCCGAGGCCGAGGTCCTGAACAGCAGGATCCACCGCGAACTCGACCACGAGTACGCCCACGACGGCGAGACCGCGCCGGAGACCGAGTTCCGGCACGAGGAACTCACCGAGGAGCTGGACCGGCGCGACGAGCAGTCCGGGTCCGCAGCCCTCCCCGCCGGGAACGCCGACTCGGAGCGCCGATTGTCCTGACCTGCCCCGGGAGCCGCCCGATGCGGAAAACTCCCCTCGCTCCCGTCCCTGCTGTGGTCTAGATTCGAAGGCAATGCAATCCATCGAAGGGAGAAGGGCATGAAGAACAAACTCGTATTCGCGGCGGGCATGGCTGCCGGTTACGTCCTCGGCACGCGGGCCGGTCGGGAGAGTTACGAGCAGCTCCGGTCGAAGGCGCAGAAGCTGTGGAACGACCCGAAGGTGCAGGAGAAGGTGTCGTCGACCACCGACACCCTCAAGAGCAAGGCACCCTCGGTCCAGGACTCCCTCAAGGGCGTGCTGAAGAAGGGCGGTTCGGACTCCGGGGACGGCGCGAAGGATCCGGGCGCCCCGGGCAAGGACATCGGCGCGAGTGGGGACCTCCCCCTCGACGTCCCACCGGTGGTCACCGTCATGGACACCGGAACGGCAGGTGCTGCAGGGACCCCGGGTACCACCGGCCCGAGCGGTGGTGACCCGCGACACGTCGAGGACACCCCGTTCGAGGCGCAGGACGGGGACACACGCCCCGACCTGAAGGGGTAGTACCTCCGCACATCAGGGGAGGCCCGCTCGCGCGGACCTCCCCTGCTGCATGTCCGACACCGATGCAGGTCCGACACCGATGCAGGTCCGACGCCGACGGGTGTCAGACGCCCTCGCTCACTGCTTCCTCCGCGTCGAGGCACGCGGCGCAGTCGGCCTCGACGAGCAGGGCGTTGATGGCGACGGCGGTCCGGTAGGCGTCTCCCGCGGCGGGTGCCAGCTGCGCGGCCGGGTCCGCCGCGTTGCCGACGGCCCAGACCCCCTCCACCGAGGTGCGCCCGATGTCGTCGGTGACCACGCAGCCGTCGTCGCGCAGGGCGCACCCCAGTGCGTCGATCAGTGGTAGACCGGCGTCGGACCCGGGCTCGCAGAAGACCGCCGAACAGGGGTGGACGGAACCGTCCTCCAGCCGGACGCCGCGCAGGGCCCGCGGCGCGCCGTCGTCCCCGTCCGCCAGCACGAGGGCCTCGACGCGCCCCTCGGCGATCCTCACACCGCGAGAACGCAGGCGCCGCTCGTCGTCCTCCGTCAGGGGGTCGAGGGTGTGGGGGAAGAAGGTGACGTCCTCGGACCACTGCCGCACCAGCAACGCCTGGTGGAGCGAGCTCGACGAGGATCCCAGGACACCGAGAGGCTGGTCCCTGACCTCCCAGCCGTGGCAGTACGGACACTGCAGCAGGCCGCGGCCCCACGCCTCCCGCGCACCCGCGACCTCGGGGAGGACGTCACGCAGCCCCGTGGCGAGCACGAGGTGCCGCCCCTCGGCCGATACGCCGTCCGAGGTGGTGACGGACCACGCCTCCCGGACCTTCCGGGCGCCCTCGGCGGTGCCCTCGAGGAACCCCACACCGTACGGCGCGAGGTCCTGCCGCCCCAGCGCGACGAGTTGATCGGGTGCCGCCCCGTCCCGCGTGATGAATCCGTAGGCAGCCCCGGCCGGGGCGTTGCGCGGCGTTCCCGCATCGACCACCAGAACACTCCGCCTGGCCCGCCCGAGGACGAGTGCGGCACTCAGTCCGGACACCCCTCCACCCACGATGACGACGTCGTACGTTCCCAGCCTGTCCATCCTTCCATCCGATCATGCAGCGCGGACGGCCCGCGGCATCAGATTGTGCTTGCCATCAGGTGACTGGCTCTGCGACCTCCCCGTCCGCCGGGACACCCAGCGACGCGACGAGCGAGGCGAACCGCTCGTTCCCGGCGAGGTCCTCGACGAGGACCGCCTTGCCGTCGGCGTCGGCGAGGGGGATGCGCCAGTTGGGGTACTCGTCGTTGGTGCCCGGCTGGTTCTGGGTGCGGCGTTCACCGACGGCGTCGGCGAGTGCCACGCCCAGCAACACCGAGGGGGTCTGCGCTATGAAGGCATGGAGCGCCTCGACGGTCTGCCGGACGTCCGGAGACGCGCCCTCCAGGAAGCCGCGCTGCCGCAGGAGCGCGAGGAACTTCTCCTGCACGGCGCGGTCCTCGGCCTGTTCCTCCGCCACGGGGCGGCTGAGCAGCCCGAGCTTCTCGCGCAGCGCCACGTGCTCGCCGGCGAGGTAGCCCGCGCTCGGCGGGAGGTCGTGCACCGTCACCGTGGTCAGGCAGCCCTCGCGGTAGGCCTCGGGCGGCCGGGGGCCGTCCTCGTCCTGCTCGAACCAGAGGATCGAGGTGCCGAAGACGCCTCGCTCGCCGAGGTACTCCTGCACGCCGGGCTCGAAGACGCCGAGGTCCTCGCCCACCACGACCGCCCCGGCCCGCTCGGCCTCCAGCACCAGGATGCCGATCAGCGCCCTGTGGTCGTAGTAGACGTACGCTCCGGCGCCCGGCGCCGCGCCCTGCGGGATCCACCAGAGACGGAACAGGCCCAAAATGTGGTCCACCCGGATGCCGCCCGCATGGCGGAGGATGTTGCGGAGCATGTCGCGGAACGCCGCGTACCCGGACGCTGCGAGGCGCTCGGGGTGCCACGGCGGCTGGCTCCAGTCCTGACCGTGCTGGTTGAACATGTCCGGCGGCGCACCCACGCTGATGCCCGACGCGAGCACGTCCTGCAGCGACCACGCGTCGGCGCCGCTCGGATGGACGCCCACGGCGAGGTCGTGCACCACGCCGATCCGCATCCCCGCACCCGTGGCCTCGAGCTGGGCCTCCTGCAGCTGCTCGTCGAGGAGCCACTGCAGCCACTCGTGGAACTCGATCCGGGCGGCGTGGCGCTCCGCGTACTCCCGCGCGCTCGCCGATCCCGGCCGGCCGACGTCGTCCCACTCCGGCGCGCCCGGAGGGTAGGTCTCGGCGAGCGCGGACCAGAGGGCGAAGTCGGCAAGGCCCTGCCCCTGGTGTGCGCGGTACGCGTCGAAATCGTGCTGGCGCTGCTCGGGGCGCGGGTGGGCGAAGACGAGTTCCAGTGCCTCGAGCTTCGCGGTGTAGGAGGAGTCGCGGTCGAGCAGGTCCGTGGCGGTGTTCGCCGCGGCGAATCCGGCGGCGAGGGCGCTGATCCTCGCCCGGGCGGCGTCGTCGAGCCTCGCGTACTCGGGGATGTCCTCGATACGCAGGTAGAGGGGATGGAAGTAGCGCCGCGTGGTGGGCAGGTACGGGGATGGTTCCACGGGAGGCACGGGCTCGGCGGCATGCAGGGGGTTGACCAGGACGAAACCGCCGCCGTGTGCCGCTGCGGCCCGGGCCAGCCGTCCGAGGTCGGAGAGGTCCCCGATGCCCCACGACTCGGAGGAGCGGACGGAGTAGAGCTGCGCCATGAGGCCCCACGTGCGGTGCTTCCTGAGCGCCGCCGTCGTGCTCAGCCGGTCCGGCGTGACCACGAAGGTGGAGGAGGTCTCCCGCCCGTCCACCCTTGCGTGGAGGGTGTGCCAGCCGAGCGGCAGGGCGTGCGGCAGTGTGCCCTCGCGCTGTTCGAGGGCCTGCCCGTCGACCGTCCGGCCCCCTGTCGCGTCGCCGACGGTGCCGGTGTAGTGGACCCCGTCCTCGTCGACGGCCCAGAACTCCACCTCGGCGCCCACCGGCACGTGCAGGACCACCGGGTCGATATCGCTCCGACGCACCACGACGACGGCGGGGAGCACCGAGCGCCACGGGCCGTCCTCGACGTCCGTCAGCGCCTGCCCGATCGCGGCGTCGGACGAGGCGTCGACGCCGAGCGCGGCGAGGACGGTGACGAGCGTCTCCGGCGTGACGCGCGCCGGCCGGCCGTCCCACCCCTTGAAGGTGGTGCCCACCCGGTGGGCGTCGGCGAGTTGCTCGAGGGGTGTGGACGCCACCGGGGCGTCTTCTTCATGCTGCGTCGTATCTGCCATGGCTCCAATCTAGGCGCGCGGGAGCAGCCGGTGCATCCGCCCCGCACCGCCTCCGCCGATTTGACGGCACCGGCCGGACCCCGTGCCCGCCGCGGATACCAGTCCGGGGAGGGTCCGGCAAGCCTGCGCGCGCCCGGGAGGGCCGGCTGGCAGCGGCACGGACCACGGTGCGACCGTGGGACATGGCCTATTTCCTGGAGTACATCGTCCCTGCGGAGAGCGGCGGGGCGGACGTGCCGCTCGACGACGATGGTGACGGCGTCACGATCCCGCTGGGTGAGACCGCCGAGCGGGTGGTGCATCTCGACACGCTGCCCGCACGCAGCCGGATCGCCGCCGGAACGGTCGAGGACGCGCGGGTCGAGGCCGAGCAGCTCCTCCGGCACAGCAAGGCGGACGCCGGTGAACTGTTCGATGATCCCGCCGACTCCCTCGATGCCGGCTCGGGGCAGCGCGTGGGGGTCTTCCGCGAAGGGGCGGGGTGGACCGAGGGCTGATCCGCTACCAGGTGTCCTTCTTGTAGGCGCTGTTCAGCCGGGCGATCAGCAGTCCGAGCGTCTCGACGTCGCCCCTGTCCCAGCTGCGCATCAGCGCGGTGAAGGCCGTGCGGCGGCCCGCCTGGGCGGCGGCCAGCTGCTGCTGCCCCCGGGCGGTCAGCAGGACACGCTGGGAGCGGGCGTCCGACGGGTCGAGCTGGCGGCTGACCAGGCCGAGCCGTTCCAGCGCGCCGAGCTGGCGGCTCACCGACGGCTTGCCCACCCCGATGCTCGTGGCGATGTCGGTGGCCCGCAGCGACCCCTCCCGCTGCAGCAGGGTCAGGACGCCGTAGGCTGCCGGCTCCATCTCCGGGTGCACGTTCTTGGCGAGCGCGTGGGACGTGGTCCGTTCGCGGCGCCACAGCACGCTCGTCTGCTCCTCCAGCACCTCGATGGCGCGGTCGAAGTCCACCCCGTCCGTATCTGCTGCTGCGTCCATGGAGGAAGCGTATAGATGCCGGAGGCACTCAGGGAGGTCCTGGCCGGAAAAGTTCGAAGATGTCGAGGCTCAGGGCGGCCCGTGCCGGCGGACGAAATCCCGGTGCATCTCGGTCTGGGACAGCGCGGAGAGCAGCTGGAACCCGTGCAGACCGTCCCAGCCCGCGGTCCAGGTCAGGCGCGAGGCGATGCCCCACACGGTCGGCTCCTCCTCGATGACGGCGGCCACCTCCCGGGCGCGCTCCAGCTGGTGCCCGGCGCACCGGATGGCCCGCCGGCGGAGGCCCGTGAACCGGTAGCCGTGCCCGGGTGCCGCCTCGTACCGGCCATAGGGCAGGATCCGCTCCACGGACGCGAGGTAGTCGGCCAGCGGGTTCGACGGCGTCGCTCCCCCGAGTCCGAGGCCGGGGAACACCGTCGGCAGCACGTGGTCGCCGGTGAAGAGGAGGCCGCGGTCGTCGTCACGCAGGCAGAGGTGCCCGGCGGTATGGCCGGGAGTGGACATCACGGTGACCCGGAAGCCGGGAACGGGCAGGAGGTCCCCGTCGTCGAGCTCCCGATCGACGGCGAGCACCAGCCCCTCGGGTGACCGGTCCACGTCCTGGGCCAGCTCCCCGCGGCGCTCCTCCGGTACACCCCAGTCCGCCAGGCGTCCGAGGTGCGCGGCGGTATCGACGCGGCGGACGCTGCGCCGCTCGAGCGCCCGGCGCTCCAGCGCGTGCATCGCGAGCGGCGCGCCGGATGCGGCCCGCAGGCGGGCGGCCATGCCCACGTGGTCCGGATGGAGGTGCGTGCCCGTGATGCCGGTGACGGCGCCGGTCCGGGATGTGCCGTTCCCGGGCGCGGCGGGGGCGATCTCCGCGAGGGCCGTGGTGAGGCGGCTCCAGTTGTCGTCGGAATCCCAGCCGGGGTCGACGACGTGGACGCCGCCGTCCGTGCCCCGCAGCAGATAGGTGAAGGAGTAGGCGAGGTGGCCGCCGGGCATGGGTTGAGCCAGGGCCCAGACGTCGTCGCGTACCCGGTCCAGTGGGGGGAGCTCGCCCCGCTCGACCGCGTCCATCTGCTGGGTGCTCGTGGGGTGCGGGCCCGGGTGGTCATCTTCGCTCATGGGGTAGCCGTTCCTCGCCGATCGGGTGTCGGGACGGCTTCCGGGCCGGTCGGGTCGGTCCACTGCGTGAGGGCGACGGTGAAACCGTGGACGAGGCGTTCGAAACTGCGGTCGATGTCCGCGCTCATGGCGAACGATCCCGTGGTCTCGAGGAGGACGAAGCCGTGCAGGGAGGAGCGGAAGGCCCGGATCGCGTCGACGGCGTCGTCGCCCGCCAGGTCGTACCCGGAGAGGACGTCGGCGATGACCTGGATACCTGCGAGCGACACGGCCTCGTCCTCGAGGTCGCCCGGTGAGGGCGGCCGCTGCGAGGATTCGTAGCGGGCGGGGTGCTCCCGCGCCCAGTCCCGGTAGGCATGGGACATGGCGTGGATGGCGGCCGCGCCGGAGCGGCCGACCGCGGCGCGGGCCAGGACCCCGCCGAGGTCGCGCTTCGCGCGGACCGAGATGTCGCGGTGCAGTCCCGCGATCGAGTCGATGTGCTTGTAGAGCGAGGGCTGGCGGATGCCGAGCCGTCCGGCCAGGGCCGCGAGCGTCAACCGGTGGAGGCCCACCTCGTCGACCATCAGTTCCGCTTCCTCCACCACCCGGTCGCGGGAGAGACCGGCCCTAGGCATGCTGCACGGTCCTGAGGAAGCGCAGGACGGCGTCCGCGGTCACGTCGGGCTGCTGGGCCTGGGGGTAGTGGCCGGCCTCGGCGACCATGACGACCTCCGCCCGAAGGGCGTCGCCGACGAAGCGGGCCTCGGCAGCGGGGTCCTTGAAGTCGGGGTCCTTCTCACCCATGATCACCATCGTGCGGGCGGTCACCGCACCGAGCTTGGCCTCGACGGGATCGTGGTCGGTCTGCCGGGTGGTGAACGAGAACGCCCTGCCGTAGGGCTTGCGCCTGAGGCTCGCCACGACCGCCTTCCGATACTCCTGGAAGTCATCGGGCTTGCGGCCGGCGTAGAGGGTGGGCATGTAGGCCTTCCATACGGTCGCGATCCACGCCGGGGCCATCATGGCGCGGAACATCCCGCGGACGACGGCATTCGTGGGCGGGTTCCGCACGAACGGGCCGACCAGCACCAGTCCGTCGATCAGGTCGGGATGGTCGGCGGCGACGATGACCGCCGCTCCGGCGGCCATGGAGTTGCCGACGACGACCGCCGGCCCCCCGAGGTGGGCGATCAGCGCCCGGATGTCGCCTGCCGTCTCGACGTCACCGTAGGCGGAGAAGGTGGTATCGCTGTCACCGTGCCCGCGGAGATCGCTGCTGGCGACCGAGTAACCGGCCGCGACGAGCGCCGGCGCCAGGAAGCGGTACGACGAGCGCAGTTCCCCCATCCCGGGCACGAGGACGAGGAGCGGGCCGGAGCCCCGGAGGTCGTACGCGACGCGTCCGTCGGGGCGGGCGAGGTATCGGGTCGTAGGGGCGGGGGCGGGGGCGGAGGGGGAGGTCATGTAGCTAGTATGTATCTCCATATGGCTATAGTAAATAGCCATATGTACCCCTTCCCCTCGGCGCTCCGGCCCGGCCCGGCCCGGCCCGACCCGCCCGGCTCAGCCGCCGAACAGGGCCGCGACGCGGGTCAGGGTCTGGAAGATACCGTAGGCGAGGGGCACTCCTACAAGTGCCCAGGCGACGGCGATGCGAACTCCGGTCATGTCAGGCCTCCTTCACGGATTCGCGCTGTGCGCCCTTGACCGGCTCGTGGAAGCGGGGGTCGACGGGCTTGATGAGCAGGTTGGCGATGAAGCCGACGATCAGCAGTCCCACCATGGTGAGCAGCGCGGGCTGGTAGGCGCCGGCGGTCAGCTCGCCCGGCGTGCCCTGGGCGTCGAGGAACGCATTGACGATCAGTGGACCTGCGATGCCGGCGGCAGACCACGCGGTGAGCAGCCGGCCGTGGATCGCACCGACCTGGTACGTCCCGAACAGGTCGCGCAGGTAGGCGGGGACGGTGGCGAACCCGCCGCCGTAGAAGGAGATGATCACGAAGGCCAGGACGACGAACAGGAGCGTCGTCGAGGATCCGGCCAGCGCCAGTACCAGGTAGAGAGCGGCGCCCCCGCCGAGGTACACCATGTAGATGCGCTTGCGCCCGATGATGTCCGACGTCGTGGACCACACGAATCGCCCGCCCATGTTGCCGATCGAGAGCAGGCCCACGAACCCGCCGGCAATGGCGACGGTCACCGCCGTGGTGCCGTCCGCGCCGCGGAAGAAGTCCTGGATCATCGGGGACGCCTGCTCGAGGATGCCGATGCCGGCCGTGACGTTGCAGAACAGGACGACCCAGACGAGCCAGAACTGGCGGGTCCTGATCGCATTGGCGGCGGACACGTTGTCGGTGGTGACGAGCGGTTTGGACTTCAGCTGCGAGGGGTCGAAGCCCTCGGGCTTCCAGCCGTCGGCCGGCACCTTGATGGTGAGGGCGCCGAACATCATGTAGACGAAGTAGACGACGGCGAGCGTGAGGAACAGCTTCCCGACGGCATCGCCGCTGGCCACCCAGCCCTCGGCCCCGGAGTTCGGGTCGTACATGCGCAGCAGCTGCGTGGACAGCGGGCTGGCGATGAGGGCACCGCCACCGAAGCCCATGATGGCCATGCCGGTGGCGAGGCCGGGGCGGTCGGGGAACCACTTGATCAGCGTGGACACCGGCGAGATGTAGCCGATGCCGAGGCCGATCCCGCCGATGAAGCCGTACCCGATGTAGACGAGCCACAACTGGTCGGTGAAGATGCCGAGCGCGCCGACGAGGAAGCCCGAGGTCCAGAACACGGCGGAGGCGGCCATCGCCTTGCGGGGGCCGTTGCGGTCCACCCAGGTGCCGAGCACGGCCGCGGACAGGCCCAGCATCACGATCGCGATCGAGAAGATGATGCCGATCTGGGTGAGGGTGGCGTCGAAGTGGGCCGTCAGCGCGGTCTTGTACACGCTGGTGGCATACGCCTGACCGATGCACAGGTGGACGGCGAGCGCTGCCGGCGGGATGAGCCAGCGGTTGTATCCCGGTGGTGCGATGGTGTTCTCGCGGTCCAGCCAGCTCATCGATGCCCTCTCCATAGCATGATCGGCCGATCCCGGCCATGGTTGATACAGGCAAGTATGCTTTGGATCACACCGGTCGGACACTCTTCCGCGGCAGGTGGCGTTCCTGGCGCGCCGAGTGGTAGGGGCCGGACCCGAATAGCCAGCAGGCTTAGTGTTCTCGCCTAGAATGACCCCTATGGCCACCACTGAGCAGGTTCCCGACACCAGATTGAAGCGCGGCATCTCGGGGCCGCTGCTGTACCTCTTCATCCTCGGCGACGTCCTGGGCGCGGGCGTCTACGCGCTCGTCGGCGTGATCTCCGAGCAGGTGGGCGGTGCCATCTGGGTTCCCCTCCTGGTGGCCCTGGCCCTGGCCCTGCTGACCGCCGGCTCGTACGCCGAACTCGTCACGAAGTACCCGAAGGCCGGTGGTGCCGCCGTCTTCGCCGAACGCGCGTTCAGGAAGCCGCTCATCTCGTTCCTCGTCGGGTTCTGCATGCTCGCCGCCGGCGTGACGAGCGCGGCGGGTCTCGCCCAGGCCTTCGCCGGCGGGTACCTCACCACCTTCATCGACGTCCCGGCCGTGCCCGCGGCACTGGTGTTCCTCGTCCTGCTGGCCCTGCTGAACATGCGCGGCATCAAGGAATCGGTCCGCAGCAACGTGGTCATGACCGTCATCGAGGTGTCCGGCCTGGTACTGGTCATCGTCGTCGTCGGCATCTTCGTGGGCGGCGGCAACGGCGACATCTCCCGCGTCACCGAGTTCCCGCCCGGCGTGGGCGCGGCGTCGGCGACGCTGTCCGCAGCCCTGATCGCCTACTACTCCTTCGTCGGCTTCGAGGTGTCGGCGAACGTCGCCGAGGAGGTCAAGGACGTGAGCCGCGTCTACCCCCGCGCCCTCTTCGGCGCCCTCCTGACGGCCGGCGTGGTGTACCTCCTGATCGGCCTCGCGTCCTCCGCGGCGCTCGCCCCCGAGCAGCTCGCCGGCTCGAGCTCACCCCTGCTCGACGTCGTCGCGGCGACCGGCGCGGGGATCCCTCCCTGGCTCTTCAGCCTCGTGGCCCTCATCGCCGTCGCCAACGGCGCCCTGCTCACCATGATCATGTCCAGCCGTCTGACCTACGGGATGGCGGAGCAGGGGCTGTTCCCGTCGGTGTTCGCCCGCGTGCTCCCCAACCGCCGCACCCCCTGGGTCGCGATCATCGCCACCACCCTCGTGGCCATGGCGCTGACGCTCACGGGCGGGCTCGAGTCGCTCTCGCAGACGGTCGTCCTGCTCCTGCTGTTCGTGTTCCTCAGCACCAACATCGCAGTGATCGTCCTGCGGAAGGACACGGTGGACCATCCACATTTCCGCATCCCGGCCATCTTCCCGTACCTCGCGATCGCGTCCTGCCTCCTGCTGCTCACGCAGCAGACCGGCGAGATCTGGCTCCGCGCCGGGATCCTCCTGGCCCTCGGGCTCGCCCTCTACGGGATCCAGCACCTGATCCGCGGCCGGACGACGAAGACCGCCCGGTAACGCGCGGCCGGCACAGGACACGACAGGACAGGGGGAGGCGGGCCGCTCCCCCTGTCGTGTCCCGGCGCTCCTACCGCTTGCCGTACTTGCGGTGCACCGCCTGCTTGCTCACGCCCAGGCTCTGGGCGATGGCCTCCCACGACAGCCCGGCCTGGCGCGCACCGCGCACGAGGCCGGCCTCCGCCCTGCCCACCTCCCGGTGCAGCTCGGCGATCGCCCGCAGCGATTCCGCGGGCCCCTTCCCGTCCATCGAGCCGACGAGTGTCTTCATGCGCTCCACCTCCATGCGTCAACATTAGTTGACGAAGCGCGGTCGAGGCAAGGGTGCGCGCTCACCAGGAATGCGGTGCGGGCCTGCGCGTACTCGGAAGCGTGTTGTTGAGGCGCCACTCATGGATCCACTCGGGCAGCACGAGACCCTCGGGCGGCGCACCGAAGGCCGAGATGATGTCCTCATTGCTGACCGGACCTTCACCGGAGACGAGTCGCGTGGCGATCACGGCGCGGGCGTAGATCTCGCCGTCGGACACGGCACGCTGCTCGAAGTAGATGGCGCGCTCGTCGAGGCCGAGAATACGGGTCTCGACGGAGTACCGCTGGCCGAGCTGGAGCGACTTGCGGAAGCTGATCGTCTCTCCCGCCGCGACGGGACTCCATCGGTGGGCACGCATCATCCGCCAGACACCACTGCGGACCATGAGGTCGAAACGCCCGAGGTCGAACACCGAGAAGTACATGCCGTTGTTCATGTGCATCGCGATGTCGATGTCCGTCAGGAGGACGCGCAGCGGGATGCTGCCGGAATCCCAGATACCGAGGGCGGGTCGCCTGCCGGAGACGAACAGTTGCAGCATCGTGCGGAAGATCAGGTGCATGCCGCTATATTACTCATCGGTAACATGGACGTCGGCGGATCCTCGGGGGTCGAAACGGAATATCCCCTCCGTTTCAACCGTTGTGGTGGGCAGGACACAATCCACGAGGAATCGATCCAGCACCAGGAGCAGTCATGACCACCAGCACCCAGATCCAGCTCGTCTCGCGCCCCGTCGGCGTTCCCACCGTCGAGGACTTCGCCACGGTGGAGGTGGAACTCGCCGCGCTCGGGACCAACGAGGTGCGCGTCCGCAACGAGTACGTGTCCGTCGACCCCTACATGCGTGGCCGGATGAGCGACTCCAAGTCCTACATCCCGCCGTTCGAGCTGGGCGAGACCATGACGGGAGGTGCGGTGGGCAGGGTCGTGGAGTCGACCTCCGACGCCCTTCCCGTGGGCAGCGCGGTCCTCCACAGCTTCGGCTGGCGCGATCTCGCGCAGGGACCCGCCGACCACTTCTCCGCCCTCCCGGAGACGGACCTGCCCCTGTCGGTCTTCCTCGGCGCCGCCGGCATGACCGGGCTCACCGCGTACGCCGGACTGAAGCGCGTGGCCGGGCTGAAGGAGGGGGAGATCGTCTTCATCTCCGGAGCAGCCGGTGCCGTCGGCTCCATCGCGGGACAGGTGGCCCGCAAGCTCGGCGCATCACGGGTCATCGGCTCGGCCGGGTCGGACGAGAAGGTGGCACTCCTCAAGGAGAAGTACGGGTACGACGACGCGTTCAACTACAAGGACGCTCCCGTCCGGAAGCAGCTGCGGAGCGTCACACCCGACGGCATCGACGTCTACTTCGACAACGTGGGCGGGGATCACCTCGAGGCGGCCCTGGACCGGCTCAATCGCGGCGGCCGTGCCGCACTCTGCGGCGCCATCTCCCAGTACAACGCCACGGAGCGCACCCCGGGCCCCGACAACCTGGCCAACCTCGTGAAGAACTCCCTGAAGCTCGAGGGATTCATCGTCGGCCAGCACCAGGACCTGCAGGGCGAGTTCGCGGAGAGGATGACGGGTTGGCTCGCCGACGGGAGCGTGGTGTTCGACGAGACGGTCGTCGACGGCATCGGGAACGCCGTCCACGCCTTTTTGGACATGATGAACGGCGCGAACACCGGCAAGATGCTCGTGCGCCCCTGACCGCTCCGCACCCGCAGCAGGGGCCGCTACCGGTCGGACCGGCGGCGGCCCCTGCAGGACGGCGATTCCCGACGGCGCCGCCAGGTGCCGGCTAGTGGGCCTCCACTGCGCGCAGTGTCGCTTCGAGTCGCCTGCGCTGGTCCACCGGAAGGAGCGCACGGTACTGCGGGAACTCCGTGAGGAACTCGCGGACGCGCGGGCAGTAGGGGACCACGGCGATGCGGCGCTTGTGGGCGTTGAGCAGGACCTGGCGGATGAGGGCCGGCTCGACGTCGACGGCGTCGAAGCGCGGGTCCACGACGGACTGGATCAGGACCGCGTGCGAACCCTTCATCTCGTACTTCACGTGCCCGACCATCGTGCCGTCGCTGAACAGCTCGAAGCGGGCGAACAGGGAGTTGTCGCGGAATCCGCTGCGGGTCCTCACGGGAGCGGAACGGATCTCCGCCTGCACCTCGCGCCGCTCGATCTCCTCGACCAGCAGTTCGTAGTGGTGCACTGCCTCCATCGGCGGGAAATCCCGATCGAGCAGGCGGTAGGTCTGGTTGCACAGGACGCGCAGCTGGCGTGTCGAGACGACAGACAGGTCCTCGGGGAATTCCGCGTCCTCCGTGCGAGCGAGAGGGCTGGGCGAGATCCGGGGAATGGCACCCCACCCCGCCTGGTCCACGTCGGTCGGCTGCGCGGACTGGGGACGGTAATCGACGAAAGAGGTTGTTTCCATGGTCAGCTCCACGATGGTGGTTCAATGGCCCGCTGCTAGGCCCTTGTCGAAACTATAGGCGCATTCTTTCCCGATGGGAAATTAAGTAGCCTTACTATATGTCCGCCGAAGCGTTTCCCGGCCCTTCGGCTTGAACGGATCTTGATGCCGCGATCAGGTCGCCTTGACGGCGTCCTCCCTGCCCCTCGGCGAGGTGTACCTGCACTACCTCAACTCCGGCGGCTTCTTCGACGAACTGGAGGTCGACGCCTACCTCCATGGGCTCATCCCGCTGACGCGCGGGGAACGCGACTGCATCGCGGGCGCCGTCAACGAACTGATCGACGATCTGCTCGCGAGCGGCACCACCGGCCGTCCGCCCCGGGCCACCTACAGCGGCACGACCGTGGCCCGCGCCGCCCGGCTGGATCTCCACCACCGAGGCCTCGTCGGCTAGTCCCCGAGGAACTCGTTCGTCACCGCGACGATCTCGTCCTGCGCCGTCCGCCGGTCCGTCGTGGCGACCCCGTCGCCGGGCTGGTCCCCGTAGTCGCCGAAGAAGGCATGCACTCCCCCGCTGATCTCCTCGAAGCGGGCGTCGGCCGGCAGCAGCCGCCGCGAGGCGTCGATGTCGGACGGGGTCGTGAGACCGTCCTCCGACCCGCTGACGGACAGGACGTCCAGGCCGCTGCCGGACAGGTCGTCCAGTGGGTAGGACGCCCAGAGCAGCAGCCGGTCCACGTCGTCGTCCCCGGCCGCGACGACGGAGGCCGAGACGCCGCCGAGGGAATGGCCGCCCACCGCCCACTCGGTGATCTCCGGATGCGCGTCCAGGGCGGAGCGCGCCTGCCCCGTCTGGAGCAGGGCGATGCCGAGCGGCTCCTTCAGGATGACGACGGTGGTCCCCTCCTGCGCCACACGAGCCAGGAGCGGCACGTAGGCGAGAGCCTCGACGCGCGCCCCGGGATAGAAGACGAGACCGCGCGAGGCACCTTCGGAGGGCGTCAGCGTGATGGACGTGGCGTCCTCGACGAGTTCCACCCCGACCGGGGAGCCGGCCGTCGCTGACAGGTCCACCGCAGCGCTCTGTCCGCCCGTCACGGCGAAGGGCTCGAGCCATGCGAGTGCCGCCATGAGTCCGATGGCCGCCAGCGCGCCGAGCCCCGCCCGTACCGGGCGCCGTCGGGCCGGCGGAGGCTTCCTCGCTGCGCGGAGCGTCAGCGCCGCCACGCCGAGTCCGACGACGAGCGCCGCGATCAGGAGCGAGGGCAGCAGCGGGTGCGACCTCGCTACCGCGGGGTTCGTGGCGAAGAGCCACAGGGGCGTGGCGATGAGCGCGACGGCGGCGCACGCGGCGGGGACGCGGTGCAGCATGGCATGCCTCTTTCCGGCGCTCGGCGCCCTGGGACACGCCAAGAATATATCTCCATCACGGAGATACAGGGCCTGATCGGTTGACGCCGCAGGTGCCGGCGGGAAAGGCTGGTGCGGACACCGTCCCCCGAGCAGGAGTTCCCCCATGGCAACGGCCCCCACCGTCCAGCTGCGCAGCGGCGCCCACCTCCCCCTCCTCGGGCTCGGAACCTGGCCGCTGGACGACGCCGGCGCAGCGGACACCGTGGAACGCGCGATCGGGACCGGCTACCGGCTGATCGACACCGCCGAGAACTACCGCAACGAGAAGGGCGTGGGCGAGGGGATCCGCCGCTCCGGCGTGCCCCGCGAGGAACTGTTCGTCACCACCAAGTTCAACCGCGAACACCACGGCAGGGACGGCGCCCGGCGCGCCTTCGAGGCGAGCACCGCGCTACTGGGCCTCGACTACATCGACCTCCTGCTCGTGCACTGGCCCAACCCGGGCCAGGGCCGCCATGTGGAGGCCGTGCAGGGCATCGCCGCGCTGCTGGAGGAAGGGCTCGTCCGCGCCGTGGGTACCTCCAACTACAAGCCTGCACACCTGCAGCAGGTCATCGCTGCCGGGATCGTACCCGACGTGAACCAGATCCAGCTGGACCCCCAGCGGCCCCGCATCGAGGAACGCGCCTTCCACAACGAGCACGGCATCGTGACCGAATCCTGGAGCCCTCTGGGCCAGGGCGGCGGACTCCTCGACCAGCCCGGACTGGTGGCGATCGCCGAGGCGCACGGCCGGACGCCGGCGCAGGTGGTGCTGCGCTGGCACGTGCAGCAGGGCATGGTCGCCATCCCGAAGTCCTCCGATCCCCGGCGCCTGGCGGAGAACCTCGACATCTTCGACTTCGAGCTCTCGGGCGCGGAACTCGCCCGCCTCTACACCCTGGACACCGGCGACGCGGAGATCGTGGACTCGGACGAGTTCGGGCACTGACGCGACCGGTCCCGACCCGAGGCCGTTCGGGCATATCCTTGCCGGGGGCGCCCCTTCCGCCGGAGCGCTGCGCGCCCTCGCCGGATGTGAGAGGACCCCCGCTTGCTCGAGATCGCTGTGATCCTCGCCGCCGGTTTCTGGGCAGGCATGATCAACGTCGTGGTGGGCTCCGGGACGCTCGTGACCTTCCCGACCCTCCTGCTGTTCGGCTACCCGCCGATCGTCGCCAACATCTCGAACAACATCGGCCTCGTGGGCGGCGGGCTGTCCGGTTCGTGGGGGTACCGCCGGGAGATCGCCGCCAACAGGCGGCTCCTCCTGAAGCTGCTGCCGCTGTCGGTGCTCGGCGGGCTGGCCGGCGCACTGCTGCTGCTCGTGCTCCCGGCGGCGGCCTTCCAGGCGATAGTGCCCGTCCTCATCATCATCGGCCTCGCCATGGTCGCGCTGGCGCCGCGCGTGCAGCGCGCGGCTGCCGCGAAGGCGGGCGACGACGCCGCCGATGCTGCGCCCTCCCGGCGCCGTTCGCTGATCCTGCTCGCCGGCATCGGCGTCCTCGGGGTCTACGGCGGCTACTTCGGGGCCGCGCAGGGCATCCTCATCGTCGGCCTGATGAGCATGGTCACCATCGAGAGCCTCCAGCGCATCAACGCCATCAAGAACGTCCTGACCACCGCCGTCAACGGGGTCGCGGCTCTCACGTTCATGGTGTTCGCGTGGAGCTCGATCAACTGGGCGCTGGTGCTCATCATCGCCGTCGGGGCCACCCTCGGCGGGTTCCTCGGCGCCCGGGTGGGCAGGCGGCTCTCCCCCCTCGCGCTGCGCGCCACCATCCTCGTCATCGGCACCGCGGCGCTGATCCGCATCGTATTCTTCGGCTGACCGCCGCCGTCCCCGGACACCACCCCGACACCACACAGAACCAGGAACCCATGCAACGCTTCACCTGCGCCGTCTGCTCGGCGCCCCTGTTCTTCGAGAACTCCCGCTGCCTCGCCTGCGGCACGCAGCTCGGGTTCCACCGCGGCGAGCGCGTCATCGCGCCGCTGGACGACGACGGCGTGTACCGGGACCTCGAGGGCCTGTCCCTGCGCCGCTGCGTCAACCTCACACTCTCGGGGTGCACGTGGCTGGTGCGGGAGGAGGGCGACGAGTGCTTCAGCTGCAACCTCACCCGCAGCCGCCCGGACGACCACGACACCACCGGGCTGGCGCAGTTCCTCGACGCCGAGCGGTCCAAGCGGCACCTCGTCCACGAGCTGGACGTGCTCGGCCTGCCGATCGAGGACCGCAACCAGAACCCCGAGCGCGGACTCGCCTTCGACCTGCTCTCCAGCGTCGAGGAGAAGGTGATCATCGGGCACCAGAACGGCCTGATCACCATCGATCTGGCGGAGACCGTCGACTCGCACCGCGAGAAGATGCGGGCCAAGCTCGAGGAGCCCTACCGCACCATGCTGGGGCACTTCCGCCACGAGACCGGCCACTACTTCGAGGGCACGCTCGTCTTCTCCGATCCGGCCCTGACGGAACGGGCCCGCAGCATCTTCGGCGACGACCGCGCCAGCTACCAGGACGCTCTCAAGCGGCACTACGCGGAGGGCGCGCCCGAGGACTGGCGCCGGGAGCACATCTCGACCTACGCCACCATGCATCCCTACGAGGACTTCGCCGAGACGTTCGCCCACTACCTGCACATCTGCGACACCGTGGACACGGCCCTGCAGTACGGGCTCGCCGAAGGCCCCGGACCGAACAGCTCCGAGGACTTCGGCGAGGTGGTCCGCGAGACCTGGATCCCGCTCTCGGTGGCCCTGAACCAGGTCAACCGCAGCATGGGCGCCAACGACCTGTACCCGTTCGTCCTGCCGCCCGCCGTCATCGCGAAGCTCGACTTCGTGCACGCGCTGCGCGTCCGCGTCGGGGAGCCGGTGGTCGACGAGGCCGCCTGACGGCGCCCGGGTCGCCTACGGCCAGAGCATCTCCCGGCGCCAGCCCTCGCCCAACCGCGTGTACAACAGGCGGGTGTGGCGCCGTTCCTGGTCCGCCTGCCAGAACTCGACGGCGTCCGGCGCCACGGTGAAGACCGTCCACGTGGTCGACGCGAGGCCGTCCGTGGCCTCGATGCGCGCCACCTGGTCCGCGACGGCGGCGTCGAGCTCATCCCTGCTGCGCAGCACGGAGCTCTGCGACCCTGCCAGCACGAGGGCCCGGGCCACGGGGTGCCGGCGCCGGAAATCGGCGTCGTTCTCCTCGGTGGTGCCGATCGAGACCGCCCCTCGGATCCGCACCTGCCGGCCCGCTGCGGGCCAGAAGAACGAGAGCGCGGCGGAGGGGTGCGCCGCCAGCTGCCGCCCCTTGGGGCTGTCCGCGCTGGAGGCCACCTGCCAGCCGGACCGGGTGAGGTCCTTGAGGATCACCACGCGTGCATCGGGCAGGCCGTCGTCGCCCACGGTGGAGAGTGTCACCGCGTGCGGCGCCGCGATCCCGTCCTCGACGGCGCGGGTCAGCCACTCGACGAACAGGTCCACCGGGGAGTCCGGTGCCGCCTGCGGGTCGAAGGGCGGCATGTCGTCGGGGAACACGGGGACGCCGCGCACGAGGTCGCGGATGAGGCCTGGCTCGGTCATGCCGTCAGCCTAGTGGCCGGGGAGGACACGCGTGTGCGATCGGCGCAAACCGCCTCCCGCTGCGCCCTGGGTGTGCTGCCGCGCGGGCCGGCGGCATAGAGTCGATGGATGCCAGCCCACCAGGACCAGTACGTAGGACCACGGGACCTCACCCGCTGGGAGTCGCCGATCGGCCGCCTCCTCGTGCGGTTCGTCCGACCACTCGCCCGCTGGGCGGGACCGCACGGGGCCCTGCTGCTGCTCATCGGGATCGGCGGAGGGATCGCCGCCGCCCTGACGGCCGTCTCGGCCGAGGTGTACGAGGCGGTCGTGGAGTCGGACGGCGTCGCCGCCCTCGACCGCCCGGCGCTGGACCTCGCCGTCTCGCTGCGCCAGGACTGGCTCAACGCCTTCATCACGGGCTACACGAACATCGGCGGGCCGATCGGCATGCCCATCCTCGCCGTTTCGATCATGGTGCTCCTCGCGGTGAGCCGCAGATCGTGGTCCCCCGTGATCCTCCTGCCGGCGGCCGCCTTCGGGTCCCTGCTGATGACCGTCGCGGGCAAGGACGCCATCGGCCGGCTGCGCCCCCCGATCGAGCTCGCCGTCCCGCCCTACGAGTCGTCGCCGTCGTTCCCGAGCGGGCATTCGCTGAACGCCCTCGTCATCGCCGGTGTCGTCGCGTACCTGCTCGTGCTGCGGCAGCACCGCAAGCGCACCCGTGCGCTCACGGTCGCGCTCGCCATCCTGTTCGCGGTGACCATGGGGCTCAGCCGCGTCTACCTCGGCCACCACTGGCTCACCGATGTCCTGGTGGCGTGGACCCTCGGGATCGCCTGGCTCGCCGTCGTCATCACCGTCCACCGGCTCTTCCTGACCTTCCGGCTGCACCGGGCGGCCCCGCGTGCCGCAGCCAGCTGAGGCCACCGCCGGAGCGGAGGCCTCCGGGCGACCCCTGCGGCGGGACGCCCGGCGCAACCGTGAGGTGGTCCTCGCGGCGGCACGGCAGATGTTCGCCCAGCACGGTGCGGACTGCAGCTTCGAGGACATCGCCCGGGCGGCCGGTGTGGGGGTCGGCACGGTGTACCGCAGGTTCCCGGACCGTCGCACGCTGATCGAGGCGATCCTGGAGCAGCGCATCGTGGACGTCGACGCCGCCGCCGCGGCCGCGCTCCGGCTCGACGACCCGTGGGCGGCCGCGCGGCTCTTCGTCGGAGCCGCCGCCCGCATGCAGGTGGAGGACCGGGGGCTGCGGGAACTCCTGCACGACCACCGCTTCATCTCGGCCGGGCTCGCCCTGCTCCGCCGGCGCATCACGCCCGCCGCCGAGGAACTGGCGCGCCGGCTCAGGGACGACGGCGCCGCGCGGACGGATCTCACGGGACAGGACCTGGTGGCGCTCATCCGCATGCTCGGTTCGCTCGCCCCCGGACCGCCAGGGCCTGCCGAGTCCGCCGAGTCCGCCGACCCGGCCGAGCAGCCGACCGGGTTCGAACGATACCTGGATCTCGTCCTGGACGCACTGCGTCGCGAACGCCCGGCCCGACCCTGAGAACCGGGTTCCGCTGATCGGCAGCCGGCTTCATACTTGCCGGGAGGACAGCGCACCCCCTCCCCGGAAAGGACGATGATGTCGAAGACCTCAGGCGTACAGGCCACCCGGTCGGTGATGCGGCGCAAGCCCATCGACTACGTCGAGGACGAGACGGGCCGCACCGGCCTGTTCAAGAGCCTCGGACTGTGGCAGCTGACCGCGATCGGCGTGGGCGGCATCATCGGCGTGGGCATCTTCACGCTCGCCGGCCTCGTGGCCAACGGCGGGGAGGACGGCGAGCCGGTGGGCCCGGCCGTGCTGATCTCGTTCCTCATCGCCGGCCTCGCGAGCGCCGCCGCCGCGCTGTCCTACGCGGAGTTCGCCGGGATGATCCCGCGTGCCGGCTCCGCCTACACCTACGGTTACGTGGCCCTGGGTGAGATCATCGGCTGGTTCATCGGCTGGGACCTCCTGCTCGAGTACATCGCGATCGTGGCGGTCGTCGCGATCGGCATCTCGGGGTACTTCACCGAGTTCATGTCCGGGATCGGGATCACCGTCCCCACCTGGATGCAAGGCACCCCGGACACCATCGAGGGCGGCCTGGTCAACGTGCCGGCGATCGTGGTGTGCCTGATCATCACGTTCATCCTCAGCCGCGGAACCAAGACCTTCGGCCGGTTCGAGCTCATCGCCGTGGGCCTCAAGATCCTGCTCATCCTCGGGATCGTGGGCCTCGGCTTCTTCTACGTCAACGCGGAGAACTACTCGCCGTTCCTCCCGTCGGGCTTCGGCGCCGTGTTCACGGGTGCCGCCACCGTGTTCTTCGCGGTCTTCGGCTACGACGCCATGAGCACCGCGGCCGAGGAGGCGACGGACGGCAAGAAGCACATGCCGAAAGCCATCCTCCTGTCCCTGGCGATCGCGATGACCCTCTACGTGCTGGCGACCCTCGTGCTCACGGGCATGCAGAACTACGAGGACATCAGCCCGACGGCAGGCTTCGCCTCGGCCTTCCAGTCCGTGGGCCTTCCCGTCGTCGCGACCGTCATCTCGGCCTTCGCCGTGATCTCGATCCTGACCGTCATGCTGACCTTCCTCCTCGGCGTGACCCGCGTCTGGTTCTCGATGAGCCGCGACGGCCTGCTGCCGGCCTGGTTCTCCACGACGGACCGCCACGGCACCCCGCAGCGGGTCACCTGGATCGCCGGTATCGCCTCGGCCCTGCTCGCCGGGGTGTTCCCCATCCGGGCCGTCGCGGACCTCACCAACATCGGCATCCTCGCGGCGTTCGTCGTCGTCTGCATCGCGGTGATCGTGCTGCGCCGCACCCGGCCCGAGGTCCCGCGCACCTTCAAATTGCCGCTCATGCCGATCGTGCCCGCCTTCGGCGTCCTCTCGTCCCTGTTCCTGATGCTGCAACTGCACTGGGAGACCTGGGTGCGGTTCGGCATCTGGCTCGTGATCGGCCTGCTCATCTACTTCTTCTACGGCCGCAAGCACTCGCTCATGAACCCTGACAGCCCACGCCACGCACTGTCGAAGCGGGAGGCCTGACCGCTCCGGATGCAGGAGGGAACGGGCCCGCCGCACCGTAACGAAGGTGCGGCGGGCCCCGCCGTGTCCCTATCCTCGACAGGGACCGGCGACGCATCACCGGTCTCCCACCGATGCCTACCCAGCTAAGGACCAGCACCTCCATGGACCTCTTCCGGACCAAGTCCGTCGAACAGTCGATCAAGGACTCCGATGAGAAGGGACACGGTCTCAAGCGTTCCCTCACCACCTGGGACCTCATGATCATGGGCGTCGCCGTCGCAGTCGGGGCGGGGATCTTCTCGGTGGGCGCACAGGCCGCCGCCTTCAATGCCGGCCCGGCCGTGACCATCTCCTTCGTGCTGGCAGCCATCACGTGCGCCCTCGCGATCATGTGCTACGCCGAGTTCGCCACCGCGATCCCGGTGGCCGGCAGTGCCTATGTCTTCACCTACGCCACCATGGGCGAGCTGCTCGCCTGGATCATCGGCTGGAACCTGATCCTCGA
Source organism: Arthrobacter sp. TJ-238 (assembly GCF_058269215.1). NCBI lineage: Bacteria > Bacillati > Actinomycetota > Actinomycetes > Micrococcales > Micrococcaceae > Arthrobacter > Arthrobacter sp. TJ-238. The sequence goes on from NZ_JBZCNH010000008.1 coordinate 44,596, forward strand.
ACTGCTGATGGCGGCCGCCGTCATCGCGAAGTTCTGGGGCGTCTACCTCAGCGATTTCTTCACCGCCCTGGACCTCGACATCCCCGCCGAGATCAGCCTCCTGGGCCTCGACCTGACGTGGGGGCCGCTGCTGATCGTCGCGGTGTTCACCGCCGTGCTGATCTACGGCACCAAGCTCTCGGCCCGGGTCAACAGCGTCTTCACCGTCATCAAGATCGCGATCGTGCTGTTCGTGATCGTGGTCGGGTTCTTATACGTCCGTCCCGAGAACTACACACCGTTCATCCCCGCCTCCCAGCCCGCGGCGGACAGCGGCGCCGGCTGGGCCGACCAGCCCTTCCTCTCCTTCCTGAGCGGAGCCTCCCCCGCCGCCTTCGGTTTCACCGGGATCATCTCGGGTGCGGCGCTCGTGTTCTTCGCCTTCATCGGGTTCGACGTCGTCGCCACTTCCGCGGAGGAGGTCAAGAACCCGAGCCGCACCCTCCCGCGCGGCATCTTCGCCGGGCTCGCCGTGGTGAGCGTCCTCTACATCCTGGTGACCCTCGTGGTCACCGGCATGGTGTCGTACACGGAGCTCGGGGCCTCGGGGTCGCCGTCGCTCGCGACCGCCTTCCAACTCGTCGGCGCCGACTGGGCGGCCGGCATCATCTCCCTCGGCAGCCTGATCGGCCTGACCACCGTCATCATGGTGCTGCTCATGGGCCTCGCCCGCGTGATCTTCGCCCTGAGCCGTGACGGCCTCCTGCCCCGCGGGCTGAGCCGCACCTCGGACAAGCACGCCACGCCGGCGCGCACGCAGGTCCTCTGCGGCGTCGTGGTCGCGCTCCTGGCCGGGTTCACCCAGGTGGAGGTACTCGCCGAGATGATCAATATCGGCACCCTGACCGCGTTCATCACGGTGAGCCTCGGGATCATCGTGCTGCGCAGCAGGCGCCCGGACCTCACGCCCGCGTTCCGCGTCCCGTTCGGCAAGGTCATCCCGCTCGCATCGGCCGCACTGTGCCTGTACCTGATGTTCAACCTGGCCACCATCACGTGGGTGTTCTTCGCCGGCTGGCTCGTGGTGGGTTTCGTCATCTATTTCGCCTACGGCTACCGTCACTCCCGCCTCCGCACGGAGCAGCGGGTCACTGTGTAGTTCGCCTGGAGCTCGCCGCCAGGCCCTGGCAGGTCGCGTCGGCCGGGGTGCGCCGACGCCCGGAACAGGAGATGATGGTGCCCCGGAGCGGCTGCTTCGGGGCCCCTGCCCAGCTGAACCAGGAGAACCACGATGTCCCAGGATCCGTATCCCGGCGAGCGCCCCTCCACAGAGGGCTCCGAGAACCAGTCCGACGGCGGCGCCTACGGCAGCCGGCCCTACCAGCCCACCCAGCCGTACCAGCAGCCGTACCAGCAGTCCTCGACCGCGGGCGACTACCAGCCCGGTGGATACCAGGCGGGTGGATACCAGGCGGGCGACTACCAGACAGGGCCCTACCGGTCCTACCAGCCCTCCTACGCATCGATGGAGGGCGAGAAGGCCGCGCAGCTCTCCCTGATCCTCGGGATCGTGGGGCTGTTCGTGGCGGGCATCGTCCTCGGGCCGCTCGCGATCTGGCAGGCACGGAAGGCCGAACGGCTCGGCGTGCCCGCGACGGCGGGGAAGGTGCTCGGCTGGATCACCACCATCCTCTACGCACTGGCGATCCTCGCGGGGATCATCTTCTTCGTGATCCTCGTCGTCGGGCTGGGTGCGACGTCCACCTACAGCAGCTGATCCTGCCCCGGCGCCGCGCCGGCCGGAGCAGCCGGAGCAGTCAGAGCCTGGGGAACAGGCGCGTGGACTGCTCGTCGGCCTCGAACAGGCGCGAGTGCGGTCCCGTGCCGACGATCAGCGGATCCGGCGTACCGACGACGTCGTGGTCCTTCTCGTCGTAGTCGAGGACGGACAGGACGTAGCGCAGCGCCTCGATGCGGGCCCTTTTCTTGTCGTTGCTCTTGATGACGGTCCACGGGGCATCGGCCGTGTTCGTGTAGAAGAACATGGCCTCCTTGGCCGCCGTGTAGTCGTCCCACTTGTCGAGGGACTGCAGGTCCATGGGGCTCAGCTTCCAGCGGCGCACAGGGTCGGTGTGGCGCTGGGCGAAGCGGCGGCGCTGTTCCGCCCGGGACACCGAGAACCAGAACTTGATCAGATGCGTGTCGGAACGGACGAGCATGCGCTCGAGCTCGGGGGCCTGCCGCATGAACTCGAGGTACTCCGTGGGGGTGCAGAACCCCATGACGCGCTCCACGCCGGCCCGGTTGTACCAGGACCGGTCGAACAGGACGATCTCGCCGCCCGAGGGGAGCACCGACACGTAGCGCTGGAAGTACCACTGCGTCTGTTCCTTCTCGCTCGGCTTGTCGAGGGCGATGATGCGTGCGCCTCGGGGGTTCAGGTTCTCCGTGAAACGCTTGATGGTCCCGCCCTTGCCGGCGGCATCACGCCCCTCGAACAGCACCGCCACCTTGGCCTGGTTCTTCTTGACCCATCCCTGCATCTTGAGCAGCTCGATCTGCAGAGCGCGCTTGGCCTCCTGGTACTCGCGTTCGGTCATCCGCCTGTCGTACGGGTAGTCCTCGCGCCAGGTCGGCTGGTCCGGATGCGGCAGGAGCACGTGGTCCTCGCCCTCCGCGTGCGGCGTGGGCACCGGGATGTCGGGCGGCGCCCCGACGCCCGCGCCGTCGGTGCCTGCCGTGCCGGTCCTGTCGGCAGGAGCGTCCGTCGGCTCGTCGGTCAGCGCGTCCGTCGGCTCGACGCCGAGCGCTGCCGCATCATCGGTCGTTCCGTCCCCCGGATCGTCGGTCGATCCGCCGGTCGCCTCGTCCGCCGATCGGGCGGTGGCAGTATCGGCAGCAGTCCCGGACGCTCCCTGCCTGGGTTCGTCCGTCATCTCGGTCATCTCGGTCATCTCGGGTCCTCGGTTCCTCGGTTCCGCCGGTTCCGCCGGTTCTTCATGGTTCCAGACAGCGCCCCGGGGGTACACGCGCGCAGACCGACCCGTCCGGGCTGGACGGCTTCACCGCGGGCTTGGTACGGCGCAGGTCCCGACGCAGGCATCCCCGCACGGGGAATGCCGGACGGATGGTGAGGGTTCTAGCCCGTGCAGCACCCGAACCAGGAGACGATGCATGAGCCCCACCCAGACCGCCGAAGACCGCTGGATCCGCTTCCGCGCAGCACGCGACGCCGCACTCGCGGAGAGGCACGGCTGGCTGTCCCTGACGTCCTTCCACTGGCTCCCGGACCAGCCCGCCGACGTTGGGAAGGTGCCGGGCCTCTGGTCCGCAGCCGGCGGCACCGCGACCCTGACGGCACGGCCGTCCGACGGCCTGACCGACCTGACGACCGGCCGCCTCGTGGACGGCACCATCACCGCCGCGCTCGACGACGAGGACTCGCTCATGTGGGTGGCCTACGGCGGGCCGGACGGGCACCGCGTGGTGGTGGAACTGGCACGCCGCGCCGGCCGCTACGCCATCCGGACCAGGGACGCCGAGGCACCCACCCTGGCGAACTTCAGCGGGACTCCCGTCTTCGACTACCGGCCCGACCTCGTGGTCGAGGGACGGTTCGAACCGTTCCCGGAGCCACGGCACGAGCGGATCTCCACGTCACATCCCGACGTGCCCGGGACGCACACGTCCGTCGGTGACGTCGTCTTCACACTCCCCGGAGATCCCCGCGAGCACCGGCTCCGGGCATCGCAGGACGAGACGGGAGCGCTCGCCGTCACGTTCCACGACGCCACCAACGGCACGTCGACGGCGGCCTGGCGCAAGGTCTCCCTGCGCCGCCCCCGCCCCGACGGGTCCGTGGTCCTCGATCTCAACAGGACCATCAACTACCCGAGCGCCTTCACCCCGTACGGCACCTGCCCCCGGCCGGTGGCCGCCAACGTCGTCGACGCCCTGATCGAGGGCGGGGAGAAGCGGCCCGTGCCCTGACGTTCAGAGCAGCGGCCGGGTCTCCTGCGCGGTCATGCCTCGGGCTCTCCGGTGCTCGCCGCAGCCGTGGCCTCAGACATCCGCTTCGGGGTAGATGCTCCGTGTCTCGGTCCGTCGGTTGCGGTTGGTCACCCAGTCGGTGGGGTAGATCTTGGGCAGGACGTTGGCCAGTGCCAATGAGGCGTAGATGACCGTGTTGATCGCGACGAAGGCCGCCAGGATGGCGAACACGCTGGTGTGGAGCACGGCCTCGGGGAGGAGGATGCCGGTGCGGATGACGGGTCCTGCTGCGCTGCTGATCATGGCCTAGGCCTCCTGGGACGAGAGTCGGGACGCTGGAGCGGCATGGGTGAGGTGCTTCCAGTTGGCCTGGCGGCCGGAGGAGAGATCGATGATGCCCTTGACGTAGACGAGGTTGAGGAACATGTCGAAGAACAGCTCGGGGAACAGCGTGAGGGCCAGGATGCGGGCCTTCCAGCCTCCCTTCCACACCGTGACGAGCCGCTCGAGGGTGAACAGCAGGCCCAGCCCCAGCCAGAACGGGAACCAGATCCATGTCTCGAGGGACACGATGGTGAGGATGATGAGTGCCAGGTAGGCGCTGAGGGCGATCACGCCGTAGCCGATACCCAGCTGCTGCGCCCAGTAGCGCATGGTGGGGGCCGTGACGCCGTAGGCGCCGATGTTCTCGAGTGCGCCCCGCTGCCAGCGCAGGCGCTGGTTCCACAGCGTGCCCCAGGAGGGCATGAGTTCGGTCACCACGGTGCAGTCCTGGGGCGAGATCATGAGGCCTCCGAGGGATTTCAGGGCGATCGTCAGCTCGTTGTCCTCGGTCAGCGCGGCGGTGTCGTACACGTCCCCGTGCCGCCCCGGGAGGGTCCTGCCGCGGTGGTCGGCGATGGTGCGCAGTGCCACGGGCCGGAAGAGCGATGCCGTACCGGTGAGCACGAACACGCGGCCCCGGCGCCGGCGCATCTGGCGGGAGTAGCGGATGTACTCGTTGCGCTGGAACTGGCCGATCAGGCCGTGGCCGCCCTCACCGTAGAAGAGGCCGCCCACCGCCATCAGCGCGCGGTCCTGGGCGAAGCGCACCACCGCGTTGGCGAGGAAGCCGTCGTCGAGTCGGGTGTCGGCGTCCATGATCATGACCACGTCGTTGTCGCCCTGCCCGGGCAGGACCCCCCTCAGCGCCTGGTTGAGCGCGCCCGCCTTCTTCTTCGTGTTGCCCACCGACTCGATGACCTCGACGCCGGCCTCGCGGGCCAGCCGCACGGTGGCATCCGTGCAGTTGTCGGCGACCACGATGATGCGCTCGGGGCGGTGGGACTGGCTCTTGAGGGACGCGATGGTCTGCGGGAGCGACGCCTCCTCGTTGTGCGCGGGGATGAGCACCGTGACGGTCACCTCGCCGGCGAACTGGCCACGGTTGGCGGCCATGATCACCTTCGGTGCCAGGGGCCGGCGGCCCGGGTTCATGGACCGGCGTGCCTTCGTCGCAATGTGCCGTTCCACGAGCGCGAGACCCGCGGCGGCGAGCAGCGCGAGCGCGATGGCCGTGAGGATGGTGCTCACGTCCGGGGCGTCCGCGTTGTAGAGGACGCGCCAGATGCCGATGACTGCGTCGTTCGACTCCGCGATCGTCGTGTCCGGCCCTTTGGCCGCGACGGCGAGCCACAGGAGCCCGGCGGCGGCGGTCACGATGCCGGCGATCACCACGCCGACGATGCGGTCCAGCCGTACGATCGCTCGGCGGGACGTCTGCTCCTCCCCCGGTACCGCCGCGGAGTCCTGCCTTTGGGTCGCATCGAGTGTCATGGTCATTGCTGCGTCGTCTCCTGAGACCTGGTGCCGGACCGCTCCCGGGAGCAGCGGCATTCACATGGTTCGGCGCAGGTCCTTCCAGCAGGGCCCGCGCTCTTCCCGAACGAGTCTTCCGCTGCAACCTCGACGCTGCCCTGTGCTGAGACCGAAGAATGCTTCAACGAACGGCGCGGGTACGCCGTGGCCCTGCGTCCACCCCGTAGCGGAGCTCAACCGTGGCCCCCGGCGCACAATGGGACGGTGAGCGAACCGACCGACGCCCTGATCCCCCGTCCGCGCCGGGAGTTGGCGCCCGGCGCCGTGCACCTGCCCGGCTGGCTCGGCCCCGACCACCAGCGCGAGCTCGTGCGGCTGTGCCGTACCTGGGCGAGCGGGCCGGTCCCCATGCGCGCGGTGACGATGCCGAACGGCGGCGTGATGTCCGTGAAGAGCATGAGCCTGGGGTGGCACTGGCTCCCCTACCGCTACAGCCGGACGGCCGACGACGTCGGCGGTGGCCCCGTGGCCCCGTTCCCGGAAGCACTCCGCTCCCTCGGACGGGATGCGGTCGCCGCCGCGTGCGGCCCGGAAGCGGGGGCGGACTACGAGCCCGACGCCGCGCTGGTCAACTACTACAACGACGCCGCGAGGATGGGCATGCACCAGGACCGGGAGGAGCGCACGGACGCGCCCGTGGTCTCGCTCAGCCTCGGCTCCTCGTGCATCTTCCGGTTCGGCAACACGGAGAACCGCAACCGCCCCTGGCAGGACCTCGAGCTCGCCTCGGGCGACCTGTTCGTGTTCGGCGGTCCGTCGCGGTTCGCCTACCACGGGGTGCAGAGGATCCTGCCGGGCACGGCGCCGGCGGGGATCGGCTTCGAGGGCCGGCTCAACATCACGCTACGGCAGACGGGCCTGACCTAGGCGAGGATGATGCCCCGTGCGTAGGCCGCCTGCCCGGCGTGCTGCACGGCGTCGTCGACCACGCTCACGAGCCGGACGAGCAGGGTCACGGGCGGATCCCAGCGTTCGTCGACCACGCGGGCGAGGTCCTCGTCGTCGAGCCCTGCCACCAGGTCCTGAGCCAGGGCGTGGACGGCGTCGAAGTAGTCCAGCAGCTGCTGCGCCGACCCGACCCGGACGGCGTCCACCTGATCGGACGAGTGGCCGTACCCGGTGTCGGCGGGTTCCAGGGACAGCCCCCACCGCTCGGCGAAGCCGTCCGCGAGCCACAGCTCGTCGTGGCCGAAGGCCTCGGCGAAGTGGCTGTCCTCCACGCGCGTGAGATGCCAGACGAGCCAGCCGATCGGGTTCGCCGATCCGCCCGGGCGGAGTGCCAGCTGGTCGGCGTCGAGGCCGTCGACGGCGGTGCGCACCAGGTCCGGCAGGCGCCCGTAGGCCTCGGAGAGCACCTCGGCCGGCGTCACCGGGCGTCCTGTCCCGTTGCCGCGGCGCGGGAGGCCATGAGCAGCCGGAACCGGCGCCGCTGCCGGGCGGGGATGAGTGAGAGGAACTGCGGATGCTCGGCCAGGAACTCCTGTGCCTCGGCGCAGCAGGGCAGCACGGCGAGCCTCCGGCGGTGCGCATCGAGGAACACGGCCCGCATCAGGGCGGGTTCGAGACCGGCGTGCCGGAACCGCGGGTCCACGACGGCGTGCAGCAGCAGCACCTGCCCTCCGCGCAGCTCGTACTGCACGTAGCCGGCCATGGCGCCGTCGCGGTGGAGCTCGAAGCGGGAGAACAGGGCGTTGTCGCGGAACTTCTCGCGAGCTTCGTCCCCGCCCGCGTGACCCGAGGCCTTCCGGTCTCGCCGTTCGAGCTCCTCGACGAGGGTGCCGTACTGTTCCCGCGTCTCGAGGGAGTGCAGTGCGCCGTGTCGCCTGGCGAGCGGTTCGCGTATCTCCGGGATGTGCTCCATGGTGGCTCCACGTCGGACGGGTCCATGGCCTCCTGCTCGACCAGTCCTTGAAGTCTAGGCGTCCCGGCCGGTCCGGGAACAGGGCGCACCGTGACGGAGGTCCTCTGGCGGGGATCCCGGACTCGCTGTAGGACGGCGTCGACAGCACGTTCGCGACCACAGGCCGTAGGATCTGGGATCAACCGGGCGGTGCAGTGGAGTCCGTCCGCGCACCGCACGGGTGGACCGGCACGGTCCGACGACGAGCAAAGGCACATCATGCAGCAATCCTCCGGCCCCGCTGTCCCCCCGGCCCTCAGGCGCCGGATCCCGAAGGTCGCGGACCTCGCCCCGCTCATGCAGTTCAAGCGGCCGGAGTTCGGCGCCGCCGCGCGGCTCCGCCGGGCGAACACCGTCTGGGACCTCCGCGACCTCGCGAAACGGCGCACGCCCACGGCGCCCTTCGACTACACCGACGGCGCTGCCGAGGCGGAGATCTCCCTCGGCCGTGCCCGCGACGCGTTCCTCGACCTCGAGTTCCGGCCGGGGATCCTCCGCGACGTCCGGACCGTCAGCACGGTGACGCCGGTCCTCGGCAGGGATTCCGCGCTGCCCTTCGGGATCGCACCCACCGGCTTCACACGCATGATGCAGTCGGAGGGCGAGTACGCCGGATCGCAGGCCGCCGCGGCCGCGGGCATCCCCTACACCCTGTCCACCATGGGCACCGCGTCCATCGAGGACGTGGCGCAGGCCGCCCCGGGCGGGCGCAACTGGTTCCAGCTGTACCTGTGGACGGACCGGGACCGCTCCATGGAGCTCATCGGCCGTGCGGCCGCCGCCGGGAACGACACGCTCATGGTCACCGTGGACACGGCAGTCGCCGGCGCCCGCCTGCGGGACGTCCGCAACGGGATGACCATCCCTCCGGCCCTCACGCTGAAGACCGTCCTGGACGCCTCGTACCGGCCTGCGTGGTGGTTCGACTTCCTCACGCGCGAGCCGCTCTCGTTCGCGTCGCTCTCCCGCTACTCGGGCACCGTCGCGGACCTCATCAACTCGATGTTCGACCCCACCCTCACGTTCGACGACCTCGACTGGCTGCGGGGCGTGTGGAAGGGCAATCTCGTGGTCAAGGGCATCCAGACGCTCGACGACGCGAAGAAGGCCGTGGACCACGGCGCCGACGGCATCGTGCTGTCCAACCACGGCGGACGGCAGCTCGACCGGGCTCCCGTCCCCCTGCACCTGCTGCCGCGGGTAGCGGCGGAGCTCAAGGGCAGGACGGACATCATCCTCGACACGGGCATCATGAGCGGCGGGGACATCGTCGCGGCCCTGGCGCTCGGCGCGGATTTCACCCTGATCGGCCGCGCCTACCTGTACGGGCTCATGGCGGGCGGCCGCGCCGGAGTGGACCGCACCATCGAGATCCTCGGCACGCAGACCGCCCGCACCCTGCAGCTCCTCGGCGTGAACCGCATCGGCGACCTGACCCCCGACCATGTGCGGCTCCTGGGCAGTGCGGCGGGCAGTGCGGCGGGCAGTGCGTCGGGCAGTGCGTCGGGCAGTGCGTCGGGCAGTGCGTCGGGCAGTGCGGGCCGCCCCGGCGCCGCTCTCCCGCGCTGACGTCGCACACCACTCCGGACACACCGAATGCCTGGTCAGGGCGCTATCATTCATCCAGTGGTACTGCCTGGGGGCGGGCCCGTCCAAGTCCGGGGAGACGAATATGGAGCGTAAGCGGATCCACTATCCGTTGCGTTATCGACGCGCGCGATCACTGCTGTACGTGATCGGCCTGTTCTGGCTGTGGCTCTGGCTCGGCAGCGCGGCGCTGATCGGCGCCCTCCACCAGTCACCGGTGCACGCCGTCCTCGTGACGTACGCGCTCGCCGTCGTCGTCCTGGTCTCGATCCCCGCGGCCCTGCTCGCTGCGATCCGGATGGTCCTCACGCACCCGCGCCGCAGCGGCGTCGTCGTGCCGCTGAACCCCGGTCAGCCGGGGGATTCGGCCCACTGGTGGTACGGCGAGAAGGCGTCCTAGCCCTCGCAGTCCGTGCAGTACTGCCGGCCGTTCTTCTCGAGCGCGATCTGGCTGCGGTGCCGGACCAGGAAGCACGAGGCGCAGGTGAACTCGTCCTCCTGCGGCGGGACCACCTGGATGAGGAGCTCCTCGCCGGAGAGGTCCGCGCCCGGCAGGTCGATGCCCTCGGCGGTGTCGCCGTCCTCGATGTCGACCGACGCCGACTGCGCTCCTGCGCCGCCGCGGTTGGCCTGGAGCACCTCGAGCGATTCCGCTTCCTTGTCCTCGTCGTTGTTGCGCGGTGCGTCGTAGTCCGTTGCCATGCCGATGCCGTTCTTGGTGGGGGTCAGGTGCCTCTGGGGCTCGTGCAGCAACCGAGTCTAGCGGCTGGATCCGGTGCGGATGCCGGTTCTCGGGCTCTTCGTCGTGATGCTCGCCATACCTCCCGGTACGCGCCGCGGAACCGGCGCCCGCCCGGCGAAAGAGGTGGACGGCGTGGGCGCACCGCTGGCAGGCTGGGAGCGTCCCACCCTCCGACGACGGGGAACCCCATCGCTTCGTCCACCAGACCACCGGCCCCTGCCGAGCAGCACGGCGCCCCGCTCCGGCGGCGCAACGTGCTGGTGGGGGTCCTCTTCGGGTGCGGCATCATCGCCTTCGTCGACGAGGCCGTGTTCCACCAGCTCCTCCACTGGCACCACTTCTACGACCGCTCCACGCAGGCCGCGGGGCTCGTGTCCGACGGCGTGTTCCACGCCTTCAGCTGGTTCGCCACGGTGGCCTCGCTCTTCCTCTTCGCGGACCTGAGACGGCGCGGTGCCCTCTCCACCCGGCGGTGGCTGGCAGGGATCCTGATGGGTATCGGTGCGTTCCAGCTGTTCGACGGCCTGGTGCAGCACAAGCTCCTCGACCTCCACCAGATCCGCTACGGGGTGGACCTCCTCCCCTACGACCTTGCGTGGAACGGCGCGGCCGTCGTGATCCTGGTGGCGGGGGTACTCCTGCTCCTCGCCGTCCGGAGGGCCGAACGCCGGGGTGTCCGCCCCGACGATGGCTGACGTCCCCCACCATCCGGGCGTCGCGGCGGGCGCGGACACTCTCGGCGCCTTCGCGCTGGACACCGCCGTCGTGCTCGTATGGCTCGGGCTCGCCGTCGCCTACCTGCTCGCCGGTCGCGCGGCCGCCCTGCGCGGACGCATCGACTGGCCGGCCCGGCGGAACGCAGCCTGGCTGGCCGGCTGCGGACTGGGCCTCGCCGCCGGCGCCGGCCCGCTCGCCCGGGCGGCCGAGAGCAGTTTCACCGCGCATACGGCGGCCCATCTCCTTCTCGGGATGCTCGTACCACTGCTGCTGGTCCTCGGCGCACCCGGGACCCTCCTGCTCCGCGCGGTCCCGGCACGGACCGGACGGCGCTTCACGCGGCTCGCGCGGTCGGCACCTCTGCGGCTGGCCGCCCATCCGGTGGTCGCCGCGCTGATCGTCACGGTGCCCATGGCCCTGTACTGGGATGCCGCTGCTCTCGCCCTGCTCCATCACCCCGTGATCGGCCCCCTGCTGCACGTACACTTCGTGGCGGCGGGCGCCCTCTTCGCCTACGCCGTCGTGGGCGTGGACCCGAATCCGCACCGGGCTGCGGCATGGGTCAGGGGTGGCGCGATCGCCGGGACCATCGCGGTGCACGCCGTGGTGGCGAAACACCTCTATGCCGCAGCGGGCTCCGGCTCCTGGCCGGCCGGCGCGGAGCAGGCGGCGCAGCTCATGTACTACGGCGGGGACGCCGTGCACGTCCTGCTGCTCGGCGTGTTCTGCGCCCAGGTCTACCGGGAGACCGGACGAGGCCTGCGGCGCACGGCCCCGTCCGGCTCGCCGGGGCGCAGTGCGTAGCCCTGCCGGCAGGGGTTGTTCCGATCAGGGATCCGGCTCCCCGCTCCGGAGTGGACAGAGGAAGCTCAGTCCGCATATAACTAGTTTACCGAACTAATCAGATGTGGTTCCTGTTTCTGATCGAAAGGTGAGACAGCCATGACGCAGACCATCAGTGATGCTATCGGCGCCGGAGATGTCGCCATCGGGTCACCCCTCCACTGCGGCGAACCGATGACACTGCGCGAGACCTCCTACCGGGGATCGTCGTACGGCCTGGTGCCGCAGCCGGCCTCCGGGTTCGACGTCGAACTCGTCTGGGCCTGCGCGTGCGGGTTCCAGCTCTCCCCCGAGGAGCCGAAGGAACTCGCCCACCCCCTCTCCCCCGTCCTGCTCCGCGTCGCCGCAGCTGCAGCGGATGTCGAATACCTCCAGTGGCAGCTCGACCAGCGGACGGACGTGCTGGAGTCCGCGGTGCTGCAGGCCGCCGGCGCCGGCGCGGCGATCATCGACATCGCCGAGGCAGCGCAGCTCCGTCCGGCCGACGTCCAGCAGCTCGCTGCAGGCGGTCACCTGCTCGCCGACGTAGGCTAGACGGCACGCAGGCCCCCCGCGGGCCGGTCTCCTGCCCGCAACGGGCCCCGCGCGAGGGAAGGGCAGCATCGTCATGAACGAACCCCGATGGGTGGAGCACGCCCTCTGGTGGCAGGTGTATCCCCTGGGTTTCACCGGCGCCGAGAAGACCGCCACCCCCGACCCGGCCGACACCCACCGGCTGATGGCACTGGTGCCGTGGCTGGACTACGTGGTGGACCTCGGGGCGTCCGGGCTCGCCCTGGGCCCCGTCTTCGCCTCGGAGACACACGGGTACGACACCACGGACTACTTCCGGATCGACCCCCGCCTCGGGACCCTCGCGGATTTCGACACGCTCGTCGCGGAGGCGCACCGTCGCGGGCTGCGCGTCCTGCTCGACGGCGTCTTCAACCATGCCGGGCGCTCGTTCGGCCCGTTCCAGGACGTGCTGGCGCACGGGCCCGGTGCCGCTACGGCGCCCTGGTTCTCGCTGGAGTGGCCCCCGGGTGCGGGCGCCGGCGCCGAACCGGCGTACCGCGACTTCGAGGGCCATCACCATCTGGTGGCGCTCAACCACGAAGAGCCCGCCGTGGCGGACTTCGTCGTCGACGTCATGGAGTACTGGCTCGGCCGGGGCGCCGACGGCTGGCGTCTCGATGCCGCCTACGCCGTGCCGTCGCCGTTCTGGGCCACCGTGACGGCACGGGTGCGCGCCTCGTACCCCGACGCCTACTTCGTGGGCGAGTACATCCACGGCGACTACGCGGCAGCGGTCCGCGACGGCGGGCTCGATTCCGTGACCCAGTACGAGCTGTGGAAGGCCGTGTGGAGCTCGCTGAACGACGCCAACCTCTTCGAGCTCGCCGCCGCACTCGACCGGCACAATGCGCTCCTGGAATCCTTCGCCCCGCTCACCTTCATCGGGAACCACGACGTCACGCGGATCGCGAGCAGGCTCGCCGATCCCGGCCTGCTGGCGCACGCCGTCGTCGTCCTGCTGACGGTCGGCGGCACCCCGTCCGTCTACTACGGGGACGAGCAGGGCTACCGCGGCGTCAAGGAGGACCGGGCCGGGGGCGACGACGACGTGCGGCCGCTCTTCCCGGCCGGGCCCGGGGAGCTCTCCGGGGTCGGACGGCCCGCGTACGAGGTGCACCAGGAGCTCATCGGCGTCCGACGGCGCCACCCGTGGCTGCACCGCGCCACCACGGAGGTGCTGCACCTGTCCAACGAGGCCCTCGTCTACCGCGTCTCCGACACCACTGACACCACGGACGCGCTCGTCGTGGCGCTCAACCTCGCGCACGAACCCCGATCCCTGGACGTCACCGCCGGCTCGGTCCTCGCGGGGGAGGCCTCGGTGGATACCGCGGCGAGCCGGATCCGACTGCCCGCGCGGGGCTGGGCAGTCCTGGCCGCCCGGGGGTGAAGCCGCGACCCGGCTCAGGCATCCACGGCCCCTGACCTGACAGTGGGGGACGAGCGGAGGGATAATGGTGTCGGGCACAGCGGAGGAGGACGACATGCACGCACAGGACCAGGACACCACGACGGTCGACTTCACGCCCTGGCCGCGGCCCGTGCCGTCGCACGTGCTCGGCGGCGTCAAGAAGCTGCTGCTCGTCACCGCGATCCTCGTGGGCCTGCACCAGCTGTTCCCTGCAACGAGCCTCGGCTCGTCCCTGAGCAGCACCTTCACCCTCCTCGTGGTGATGTCCTGGCTCAGTCCCCTCGCGCGGATCCTCGCGGCGCGGCCATGGGTGCGGAAGGCCCCCGAGGAGTAGGGAGCGCGTCCCGGTCCGCGCGGTTCGTCCCGAATTCATTAAACAGCGGTACTGTTCGCATCATGACACTCACAAGCGTGCTTGCCTCCGGGATGCTCCCCGCAATGACCAGCACGACCACCACCACCGACCCCGCGGCCGCCGCGGGCGCCATGACGGGCAGCCTTCTCGTCTTCGTGATCGGCTTCCTGATCATGGGCTTCGCCCTGATGGGAATGTTCAGGAAGGCCGGGGAGCCCAAGTGGGCCGCCTTCATCCCGCTCTACAACATCATCGTCCTGCTGAGGATCTCCGGCCTCTCGCCGTGGCTGGTCCTCCTCGCGTTCATCCCCGTCGCGAACATCGTGCTCGCCGTCCTGCTGTCCATCAACACGGCGAAGGTCTTCGGCAAGGGTGTCGGCACGGCTGTGCTGCTCTTCTTCTTCAGCACCATCGTGTACTTCGTCCTCTCGTACGGGGACGCGCGCTACCTCGGCCGCGACGCCGCCCGCCACCCGCTCGGCCAGGCCCCGCAGCAGGCCGGCGTCGACCAGTCCTTCACGGCGGGTCAGTACCAGTCCTGATCCCTCCGACAACGAAGAAGCGAGGCCCCCGGCGACGGGGGCCTCGCTTCTTCTTCCGGAAACCGTGGAGCTTAGGGGAATCGAACCCCTGACCTTTTCATTGCGAACGAAACGCTCTACCAACTGAGCTAAAGCCCCGTACACCACTTCCGAACACCAACACTGTACCTGCGGGAGCCCGCTTGGCCCAAAGCGATCCGGTGCGGACCTCCGGACCGGGAGTGTCAGGAGCCCGGCGTAGTCTTTCCCCATGTCCACCCACCCCTCCAAGGCAGCCGCTGCCCTGCCCCGGAACGACGACGTGAGGCCCTGGCCGGCGCTGTGGTCGCTCGTCATCGGCTTCTTCATGATCCTCGTCGATTCGACGATCGTCTCGGTCGCCACCCCCGCCATCATGGAGGGCCTCGGGGCCGGCATCGACAGCGTCATCTGGGTGACCAGTGCGTACCTGCTGGCCTACGCCGTGCCGCTGCTCGTCGCAGGGCGGCTGGGCGACCGGTTCGGGCCGAAGCGCGTCTACCTGGTGGGCCTCGTGGTCTTCACCCTCTCCAGCGCCTGGTGCGGCCTGTCCGGCACGGTGGAGGCGCTCATCGTCGCCCGCGTCCTGCAGGGCCTCGGCGCCGCGCTCATGACACCGCAGACCATGTCCGTCATCACCCGCATCTTCCCGCCCGAGCGCCGCGGCGCCGCGATGGGCCTGTGGGGATCCGTCGCCGGCATCGCCACCCTCGTGGGACCGGTCCTCGGCGGCGTGCTCGTCGACACCGCCGGGTGGGAGTGGATCTTCTTCATCAACGTGCCGGTCGGCGTCGTGGGTTTCATCCTCGCCTCCCGCCTCGTCCCCACCCTGCCGACGACGTCGCACCGCTTCGACATGCTCGGCGTGTTCCTCAGCGCGGCCGGCCTGTTCTGCCTGGTGTTCGGCATCCAGGAGGCTGAGAGCTACGACTGGGGCACCATCGCCGGTCCCCTGTCCGTGTGGTCGCTGATCATCACCGGCCTCGTGCTGCTCGTGGCCTTCGTGGTGTGGCAGAAGGTCAACCGCGGTGAGCCGCTGGTGCCGCTGAAGCTCTTCCGCGACCGCAACTTCTCGCTCGCCAACATCTCGATCACCGCCATGGGCTTCGCGATCACCACCATGACGCTGCCGCTGATGCTCTACGCGCAGACCGTCCGCGGGCTCTCACCGACCCAGGCCGCGCTCCTGCTGACCCCCATGGCCGTCATCTCGGGCGTCCTCGCTCCGTTCGTCGGCAGGTACGTGCAGCGCAGCAACCCGAAGTACATCGCCATCGCCGGGTTCGCCGGCCTGTCGGTGTCCCTGTTCTGGCTGGGCTCCATCCTCACCCCCGACGTCCCGATCTGGCAGCTCCTGCTGCCGGTCTCGCTGCTCGGCCTCTCCAGCGCCGGCATCTGGGCGCCGGTGTCGCTGACGGCTACCCGCAACCTCGCCCCGTCGCTCGCCGGGGCAGGCTCCGGCGTCTACAACACCACGCGCCAGATGGGCGCGGTCCTCGGCAGCGCCGCCATCGCGGCCATGATGCAGTCACGCCTGATGGCCAACCTCGACGGCGGCGGGATGAGCGCCACCCCGTCCGCAGCCCTGCCGGACGAGGCGAAGGCCGGGTACGCCCTGTCGATGGGCCAGTCGCTCTACCTGCCCGCGATCGTCATCGTCATCGGCTTCGCTGCAGCCCTGTTCTTCGCACGGCCCCAGCAGAACCGCGTGTGGGACCGGGATGCGGGCGCCGTGGGCGTGGCGCCGTCGGACCGCCGGGAAGCAGCGACACCCGCTGATACGTAACCCGTTGCCCCGGTGAACCGCCGGTAGTCTCGTGCCATGGCTGATGAGATGAAGGACACGCCCGAGGATGCCCCGAAGGACGCCGGGAAGGACCCGGTGAAGGACGCGTCGGACGACTTCGCCGTCCGTCACCACACCTCCCCGTCCGGCCTGGAGTACACGACCACCACCGGGCGGCTGGTCCTCCGGCGCGAGGAGACGAAGGACGGCAGGTCCGACGGCTTCAAGCCGAAGGCCGAGATCTTCATCGTCGCCTACACGAAGCAGGACGCCGAGCCGGGCCGTCCCGTGACCTTCGCCTTCAACGGCGGCCCGGGGTCGGCCTCGGTGTGGCTGCACCTGGGGCTTCTCGGCCCCCGCCTCGTCGATTCCGGTGACGTCGGAGCCATGACCGCCGCACCGTTCGGGCTCGTCGACAACCCCGAGTCGCTGCTCGAGTCCAGCGACCTGGTGATGATCGATCCCGTCAGCACCGGGTACTCCCGCGTGGTGGAGGGCGAGAAGACCGACGAGTTCCACGCCTTCGTCCAGGACAGGGACCTGGTGGCGGAGGTCATCCGCCTCTGGACGACGCGCAACAACCGCTGGCTCTCCCCCAAGTACATCGTCGGGGAGTCCTACGGGACGCTGCGCGCCGTCGCGGTGGCCGGGCGCCTTTTCGACGCGTACGGGATGGCGGTCAACGGGCTCGGTCTCATCTCCACGGTCCTCAACATGTCCACCCTGCGCTTCTTCCCCGGCAGCGATCTCCCCTACGCCCTGCACCTGCCCACCTACGCTGCGATCGCGCACTACCACGGCCGCCACGGTGACCGGGAGCTCGCCGAGGTGGTCCGCGAGGCGGAGGAGTACGCGGCGCGGGACTTCGGTTACGCCCTGACGCAGGGCAACCGGCTGACTCCCCAGGAGCGGGCGGACGCCGTCGCGCGGCTCCACGCCATCACCACACTGGACGAGGCATTCATCCGCCGCACCGATCTCCGCTGGGCGTACCACGAGTTCGCTGCGGAGCTCCTGCGCGCGGAAGGACTCGCCGTCGGGCGCATCGACGGGCGGTTCGCCGCACGGCCCGAGCACCTGCAGTCCTCGGACTCCACCGACGATCCGAGCATCAGGGCCATCACGGGACCGTACTCCGCAGCCATGAACCACTATGTCCGCGCCGAGCTCGGGTACGAGAACGATCTCCCCTACGAGATCCTCACCGCCCGCGTGCAGCCCTGGAGCTACCGCACCTTCGAGGGTGCGCCCGTGGACGTCTCGGGAGTCCTCGAACGGCTCCTCGTCCACAACCCCGCCCTCCGCGTGCACGTCGACTACGGCTACCACGACGGCGCCACACCCCACTTCGCGGCCGAGTACGTATGGGCCCACATGGACCTCGACGACGCCGCCCGTGCCCGCTTCACGCACCACTACCACGAGGCCGGCCACATGATGTACCTCAACCCGATAGCACGGACGACGCAGCTGCGCGCGCTGAGGGCCTTCGTCCGCGAGGGCCGGGACGGCCAGGAACAGTAAGTAGGATGATGAATATGTCCGGCAGTGACTGCCGCCGGCCCGACCGTAAGGACGCATCATGCTGAAGAAGATCCTCTGGGCTCTGGTCCCTGTCATCGCAGCCCGCCTGATGAACAGGAACCGTTCCGGGCAGCCGCCCCGCGCCAACAAGACCCATTACAACAGCAAGTACGGCAGGTAGCAGCCCCCGGCGCCGGGAACAGGGCCCGATGACCACCGACTTCAGGGACGAGGACGGTTTCGCCGACATCCGCTCCTACGCCGCGATCGGTGACGGACGCACGGTCGCGCTGGTGGCGCTCGACGGTTCCATCGACTGGTACCCGACGCCGGATCTCGACTCGACGCCGGCCTTCGCGCGGCTGCTGGATGTGGACGAAGGCTTCATGTCCCTGGCTCCCACCGACGAGTTCTCCGTGGAGCGGCGCTACGTGGACGGCACGAACGTCCTCGAGACGACGTACACCACGGCCTCCGGCAGTGTCCGCGTGACGGATTCCCTCAACACGGGCGTCGCAGGGAGGCTGCCGTGGGGGGAACTCGCCCGCCGTGTCGACGGCCTCACCGGATCCGTGGACATGGCGTGGTCGATCATGCCCGGCACGTGCTTCGGTTCCGCATCGCCGTGGCTCGACAACGGGCCGGATGACCCGGTGCTGCGGATCGACGCCGTCGGGCTCGGCATCCGCGGGCTCAATCATGGACCGGTACCGTCGCAGGGACAGTCGGTCGACGGGGCGTTCACCACGTCGGCGGGGTCCCGCCACCTCGTGGCGGTCATCTCGACGCACGGCGAGCCGCTCCCCCTGCAGGACCCCCGGACCATCGACGACGGCGTGGACCGCACCATCCGCAACTGGCAGTCGTGGTCCGACGAGTTCGCCTACGACGGCGACTACCGCCACGCCGTCCTGCGCAGCGCGCTCACGCTGAAGCTGCTGCTGCACAGCCCGTCCGGATCGATCGCGGCGGCCGCCACGACCTCCCTCCCGGAGAGCGCCGCGGGCGGCAAGAACTGGGACTACCGCTATGCATGGGTGCGGGACACCGCGTACACGCTGCACTCCCTCACGCGGGCAGGGCTCCGCGAGGAAGTCCACGCCGCGGTGTCGTGGATGCTCAAGAACCTGCGGACCCAGGGGTCGGACCTCGAGGTGTTCACCCGGCTGAACGGCGGGACCCCCGAAGGGACATCCCGTCCCGAGCTCACCGGCTGGCGCAACATCGGGCCCGTGGTGGACGGGAATCCTGCGGCGGGCCAGCTCCAGCTGGGTGTTTTCGGCGACGTGTTCGACATCGTCTGGCAGTACGTCCAGGCGGGCCATGTGCTCGACCCCGCTACGATGCGGCAGCTCGCGGACCTCGCGGACCTGACGTGCGACATCTGGCGGCGGCGCGACGCCGGCATGTGGGAGCTGCCCGAGGAACGCCACTACGTCACGTCGAAGCTCGGGTGCTGGAACGCGCTCCGCTGCGCCGTCCTGCTCGCCGAGCGCGGACAGCTGCAGGGGCCGGTGGAGCGATGGGCCGCCGAGCGGGACCGCATCCGCGACTGGGTGCACGAGCACGGCTGGTCCGAGGAGCGACGGAGCTACATCTGGTACCCGGGTTCCACAGAACTGGACGCCTCGATCCTGCTGCATGCGATGAGCGGGTTCGACACCGGGCCACGCATGTCCTCGACCATCGATGCCCTGCGCGAGGAGCTCGGCGCCGGCCCTCTCCTCTACCGCTACAGCGGGATGCAGGAGGAGGAGGCCACTTTCGTGGCCTGCGCCTACTGGATGGTGGCGGCGCTCGTGTCCGTGGGCCGCCGCGACGAGGCCGTTGACCTCATGGAGGAGCTGCTGCCCCTCGCCAACGACGTCGGCATCATGTCCGAGATGATCGAGCCGTCGGACAACTCGTTCATGGGCAACGTCCCGCAGGGGCTGAGCCACCTCGCGCTGATCGTCGCGGCCCTGTCCATCGCGGGCAAGTCCTAGGACTCCGGCAACGGCTCAGGGTGTCGCGAAGTAGACCCAGACGCCGATGACCCAGGTGGTGCCCGCGAGGCACGCCAGCGCCAGCTCCGCGAGGATCCCGAGGCCCGTCGCCTTCAGGGCGTGCAGGCTCGAGGTCAGCGCGGCACGGGCCTCCCGATGCCGTACGTACTCGCTCGCGAACAGGCCGAGCGCGAAGCCGACGAACAGGCCGACGACGGGGATCAGGAACATCCCGGCGATCCCGGCGAGCACGCCGATGGTCACGGACCGGCCCGGGATGCTTCGCTGCTTCAGCGTGCGTCCCGTGAGGACCAGCCCGGAAGCGAGGCCCGCGCCGGCGAGGGTGGTGCCGATCGCGAAGACCACCCACCCCTCCGCGCTGGTCACGGTGAGCGCCCAGACGAGCAATGACACGATGATCAGGACGCTTCCCGGCAGCACCGGGACCACCACTCCTGCGATACCGACGGCGATGAGCGCACCGCACACCACTGTCATGAACACCTGTAGCTCCATGGCCCCAGTCTCGCATTCCGCCACGCGAGGCGTGTCCCGGGCGCGCCCGGCGTGGCCCCGCGTGGGATACTGGAGGGAATAGTAAGCCACCTTAGCGAGCCTGCGGGCCCGGACCACCAGGAGGACCGATGAGCACCTCGGCAACAGGGAACACCGACGGCGACGGCAGGAAAGCGGGCGACGGCGCCGATCCGACCGAACTGCTGGACACCGGCCGCTCGAACACCGGGGCGAGCAGCGTGGGACGCGCCGACACCGGCGGGGTCGGGAGCACGCCCACCGGTGCCACCAGCACCGGCGGCGGCCAGGGCGACTACGTGCCGGGCGGCTACTCCGCCGACGACGACACCAGCGGTGACTACGTGCCCGGCATGTACTCGGACACGTCGGACGCCCCGACGCGCCAGCAGGCGCAGGCTCCGATCTCCGCGTCCAGGGACGCCTCGCCCACGCGCGATCCCGAGCCCAGGACACAGGAGCACACGAAGGTGGTCCCCGTGACCGCCAGCAAGCCACACACCGAGTCCCGCGACGAGGCCCGGGGCCGCGACGTGCCGCGCGCAGCCGTCGCGGGTACGGGTGTCCCCAGCCTGGAGGACCGCAAAGTCCTCCACCAGCGCGAGAAGGAACATTTCGGGGGCATGAAGTTCGGGTCGGCGTTCTTCGGCTGGCTCACCGCCACCGGGTTGTTCGTGCTCCTCTCCGCACTCGTCGGCGCGCTGGCAGCACTCTTCGGCGCCGGAGCCAACCTGTCGGTGGCGGACGTGGCGAGCGGCTCGGGAGAGGCGCAGACCACGGGCATCACGGCTGCCGTCCTCCTCGGCGTGATCCTGCTGGTCTCCTACTTCGCCGGCGGGTACGTCGCCGGGCGGATGGCCCGCTTCAGCGGCGTCAAGCAGGGCGTCGCGGTCTGGCTCTGGGCCCTCATCATCGCCGTCGTACTGACCATCGTCGGCGTCATCGTCGGCAACCAGGCCAACGTCACCGAGCGCTTCCAGGGGCTCGGCGTGCCATCCGTACAGGACCTCACGGGACCCGGCCTGATCGGACTCCTCGTGGTGGCCGCCGTGGCACTCCTCGGCGCGATCCTCGGCGGACTCGCCGGCATGCGCTACCACCGGAAGATCGACCGCACGGACTTCGACGCCCTCGACAGCGCCGGGTAAGGGCGCCGGTCAGGAACACCGGTCAGCAGCAGACCCGCAGGACACGACAGCCCCGGACTCGCAGGAGTCCGGGGCTGTCGTGGTGTCGGGCACTGCGGCTCAGGGCGAGGGCATCCCGCCGTTGACGTTGAGGGTCTCGCCGAGCACGTAGCTCGACTCCGAGGACGCCAGGAAGACATAGGCAGGCGCCAGCTCGGTGGGCTGCCCCGCGCGGCCGAGCGGGGTGTCCTTGCCGAACTCGGGGAGCGCCTCGGCGGGCTGGCCGCCCGAAGGCTGCAGTGGCGTCCAGATGGGTCCCGGCGCCACGGCGTTGACGCGGATGCCCTTGGGGGCGAGCTGCTGCGCGAGTCCCTTGGTGAAGTTGTTGATCGCGGCCTTGGTGCTCGCGTAGTCCACGAGGGTGGGCGACGGCTCGTACGCCTGTATGGACGTGGAGTTGATGATCGCCGATCCGGGCTGCAGGTGCTTCAGCGCTTCCCTGGTCACCCGGAAGAACGAATAGATGTTCGTCTTGTAGGTGTGGTCGAGCTGCTCGTCGCTCAACTCCTCCAGGGATTCGACGGCCACCTGCTTGCCGGCGTTGTTGACGAGGATGTCGAGTCCGCCCAGACCGTCGACGGCCTGCTGCACAAGCGAGATGCAGTACTCGGGGTCCTTCAGGTCACCGGGGATGCACACGGCCGTCCGGCCCTCGGCCTCGATGATGCCCTTGACGACCTGCGCGTCCTCCTCCTCCTCGGGGAGGTAGGACAAAGCGACGTCGGCGCCCTCCCGGGCGTAGGCGATGGCGACGGCCGCGCCGATGCCGGAGTCGGAGCCCGTGATGAGCGCCTTGCGTCCCGTGAGCCTGCCGGTGCCGCGATAGGAGGTCTCGCCGCGGTCGGCCTTGATCTCCAGGTCCGACTCGAGGCCGGGCTCGGCCGTGTGCTCGGCGGGCGGGGTGATGCTCTCGAACCTCGTCACGGGGTTCTGGAAGGTGTACTGGTCGGTCGATCCTGCTGCGCTCTCGGAGGTCATACGTATTCTCCCTGTACAGAGGGTGTGTGCGCTGCGGCTCGCAGCCGCAGCACACACGCGGATGGATGATCGGCGGCGCCGGTAAAGCTAAGCCTACTTATTATCCCGGGCGCGGGAAAGCCCGGCCGCTCCGCCGGGGCGGATCGGGAAAGGGTGGCGCGGCGCGGCGAAGCCGTCTAGGGGCGGCCCTGTGCGGTCAGAAGACGACGGAGAAGAACCCGGCGCCGACGGAGAGGACCATCGCGACGATCAGGAGCCAGACGATCGGGGTGCGGAGCTTGCGTATGGAGTCCATGGTGCGCCCAGTCTAGCCGCCGGGCGGGTATCAGGCCGAGGCCGCCAGGCGTTCACGCGCCAGGCGCTTCAGGCCGTCGGCCGGGCGGACGGGCTCCGGCCATCGAGGCTGCAGGTCGTCCCCGAGGGTGATGTTGCGCAGGCGCCGCCCGAACATCGGGACCACCCACTCCCCCAGCCAGGCCGTCTCCCGGCGGAACCCCGCCATGAACCCCGCATAGCCTTCACGCTCGGGCAGGCGGGGTGTCAGGGAATGCTCCACGCCGAGGATGCGCAGCACGTGGGCGGCGAGGTTCCGGTGCCCGGCCGGCGACATGTGCAGCCGGTCCGCGTCCCACAGCCCCGGGTCCGAGTACTCCTCGAAGCACCAGTAGTCCACCAGGACGGCGTCGTAGGTGCGGGCGATGCGCCGCACGTGGTCGTTGAACAGCCAGTTGCGACGCTTCATGGGCTCGAAGACAGGGCTCAGCGGGATGTCGAAGCCGGTGAAGAGCAGGGGCTGCGCCCCGGCGTCCGCGATGCGCGCGACGATCCTCTCGTACTCCCGCATGAGGGCCCCCATGTCGGTGCGTAGTTCGAGGATGTCGTTGCCGCCGGCGTAGAGGCTCACGAGCGTGGGCTCGAGGGCCAGCGCCCGTTCCACCTGCTCGTCGCGGACGTGGTGCAGACGCTTGCTACGGATGGCGAGGTTGGCGTACTCCCATGCCGGGTCCTGCCGGCCGAGCTGCTTCGCCACGCGGTCCGCCCACCCCCGCACCCCGTTCGGGAAGCGGGCGTTCCAGTCGCCGACCCCCTCGGTGAAGGAATCGCCGATCGCCACGAACCGTCCAGCCATTCGAGGGAGCCTAGCCCCGCCGGGCGACCCGGGGACGGCGGTGGGGCCAACGCCCGGTGAACGCTGTGCCTGGAGGGGTGGAAATAATCTGCGTACCTCCGTGGCTGACAGGGACATGGAACACAGCATCGCAGTCACAGGGTCGACCGGTGTCGTGGGCGGCAGCGTCGCCAGGATCCTCGCCGCCGAGGAGGTGCCTCTCGTCCTGCCGGTGCGATCGATCGACCGGGCGCAGCACCTCCCCGAGTCCGTGGTCCGGCAGGCCTCGTACGGGGACGCCGGGGCGGCACGGGAGGCCCTCGCCGGCGTGGACGTCCTGTTCATGGTGTCCGCCGCCGAGGCGGCGGACCGCCTCGCGAGCCACCGCACGTTCGTCGACGCCGCACAGGCGGCGGGTGTCCGGCACATCGTCTACACCTCGTTCCTCGGCGCCGCACCCGAGGCTGCGTTCCTCCTCGGCCGCGACCACTGGTACACCGAGGAGCACATCCGCCGGTCCGGCCTCGCCTGGACGTTCCTGCGCGACAACCTCTACCTCGACTTCGTGCCGGCCCTCGCGGAGGACGGCGTCATCCGCGGCCCCGCGGGTGACGGCCGGCTCTCCGCCGTCGCGCAGGCCGACGTCGCCCGCTCCGCCGCCGCCGTCCTGCGGGCACCGGACGAGCACGTGGGGAAGACCTACCACCTGACCGGGCCGGAGTCCTTCACCCTGGCCGAGGCGGCGGCCACCATCAGCGAGGTGACCCCCGCGACGGTGCGCTTCGAGGACCAGACCCACGAGGAGGCGATGGCGTCGCGGGCCCACCACGGCGCGCCGCGATGGCAGGTGGAGGCGTGGGTCAGCACCTACACGGCCATCGCGCAGGGCGAGATGGCCGAGGTCTCGCCCGACGTCGAGCGCCTCACCGGGCGGCCACCCGTCGGCCTCCGCGATGTGCTCTCGGCGCAGCACGGGGGAGGTGCCCGTGCGTAAGGACGTGGTCCCCGACCCCGCGAACAGCCGTGCGTTCTACAGGTTCCTGACCTCCGTCGTGGTCCCGCGTCCCATCGCATGGATCTCGTCGACGTCCGCGGACGGCGTCGACAACCTCGCGCCCCACTCGTTCTTCACCATCGCCTCGGTCAACCCGCCGATCGTCCAGTTCACCTCCGTGGGCCGCAAGGACTCCGTGCGCAACATCGAGGCGACGGGCGAGTTCGTGGTCGCCTTCACGCCGGAGCATCTCTTCGAGGCGGTCAACGCGACCGGCACCGCCTTCCCGCCCGAGGTCAGCGAGTTCGACGCGGCCGGCCTCACGCGGGAGCCGAGCGAGACCGTGCGCCCGCCGCGCGTCCTCGAATCCCCCGTGGCCCTCGAATGCAGGCTGCACCGGATCCAGGACATGGGCGACTGCACGCTGGTCTTCGGGGAAGTGGTGCACGCGGTGGTGTCGGACGAGGTGCTCGACGGCGCACTCCCCGCGATCGGAGCCCTCAAGCCGCTCTCGCGGCTCGGCAGGAACGAGTGGGGAACCGCCGGGACGATCCGCGCCATCACGCGCATCCCGCTCGAGGACTGGCCGGGACACTACACCCCTGCCACCGCGGCTCCGTGACCTGACTGTTACTTCTGTACAGCTGTTGCTCAGGGTACTGACATAGAGTGGGAGGATCTGCGGGTTAGCACCCCACCCCCGGGCTGGGAAGCCGACCGAGACCCCAGGGACCCCCATGAGCGTTACCGCCACCCCGCGCACCGTCCGCATCTCCAGGCCGAACGACGTCGTCGCCTCGTACTCCGTGCTGCTGAAGCAGGTCCGCAAGGAAGGCCTCCTGACACGTCGTCGCCGGTTCTACGTCTCGGTGTTCGCGATCCTCGTCCTCGCGATGGGTGCGGCGTGGACCGGGTTCGCGCTCCTCGGGGACACCTGGTTCCAGCTCCTCGTCGCCGCCGTGCTCGGCGTCGTGCTCACGCAGGTCGCGTTCCTCGCCCACGAGGCCTCCCACCGCCAGATCTTCAGGACCCGCGGGGCCAACGACTGGTCCGGACGCATCCTCGCCGCCGGGGTGGTCGGCATCAGCTACGCGTGGTGGATGGACAAGCACACGCGCCACCACAACGACCCGAACACCCGCGGCAAGGACCCGGACATCGAGGTGGACACCATCTCGTTCCTCGAGGAGGACGCGGCGAAGGCCAGGGGCGTCCAGGCCTGGATCACGCGCCGCCAGGGCTACCTCTTCTTCCCGCTGCTCACCATGGAGGGCATCAACCTCCATGCCCGCTCCATCAGCACACTCTTCGCCCGCCGCACCATCAAGGGTCGATGGGTCGAGCTCGCACTGCTGGGCGCCCGCTTCGGTGCGTACCTCGGCGTCCTCTTCTGGTTCCTGCCCGTGGGCATGGCGTTCGCGTTCCTCGGCGTTCAGCTGGCCGTCTTCGGCATCTACATGGGGGCGAGCTTCGCGCCCAACCACAAGGGCATGCCCGTGGTGCCGAAGGACAGCACGCTCGACTTCTTCCAGAAGCAGGTGCTGACCTCGCGCAACATCCGCGGCGGATCCTTCGTCAACAACGCGTTCGGCGGGCTCAACTTCCAGATCGAGCACCACCTCTTCCCTGACATGCCCCGCCCGCACCTGCGCCGCGCCGCCGTGATCGTCCGCGAGCACTGCGAGCGCCTGCGCGTGCCGTACACCGAGGTGGGCGTCGCGGCGTCGTACGGCGCCGTCGTGTCCTACCTCAACCGTGTGGGCCTCGCCGCCCGCGAC
This sequence comes from Arthrobacter sp. TJ-238, assembly GCF_058269215.1. Taxonomy (NCBI): domain Bacteria; kingdom Bacillati; phylum Actinomycetota; class Actinomycetes; order Micrococcales; family Micrococcaceae; genus Arthrobacter; species Arthrobacter sp. TJ-238. Next base: position 70,966 of record NZ_JBZCNH010000008.1, read on the forward strand.
CCGTTCGACTGCCCGATGGTGAACCGCTTCCGCCGTCCCTGAGCTCCTGGCAGGCCCTGCCGGGTCACGCTTCCGGCCCGGGCAGCGGGCCGCCTAGGTGGCCGAGGCGTCGATGGAGCCCCGCACCACGCTGACCCCCGAGTGCTCCGGGTTGCCGTCCAGCGGTTCGTCGGAGACATCGACCACCGGGAACTGCCGCAGGTCGATGACATCGGGCACGTCGAACGTTCCGTGGTCGCCGTCCAGGATCCCGATGCTGTACATCCGCGTGGCATCCGGCGCCAGGAGCCACACCTCACGGAAGCCGGCGGGTGCGGTACCCGAGACGGTGACGTCGAGTCGCCGCAGGCCTTCGCCGGTCTCGGTGAGGACGGCCTCCCCGGACCCGTTGAAATCGGGCAGCGGAGCCAGCTCCGTGCTCGCCAGGGTGCGCTCCCCGCCGTCCGGGGACTGCGCGGCCCACAGCACGCCTCCCCCGAAGGCGATCCCGACGACGGCGGCCGCGGCCAGCCACCAGGCGGGAACGGTCCGATTGCGCCTGGTGCGCGCGGGGCGCAGCGGGGTCGCGCCGGACGCAGGGTCCGGTGCTGCTGCGCCCTGCCGCGCAGGGGCGGCGTGGCTGCCGGCGGGCTCAACGGTGACGACCGGATGCAGGCGGGCCGTCGTCGTCGTACCCGCGAGGCCGAGCTCCCGCGCCACGGCATCCCAGACCGCGGGGTCGGGCTGCTCGAGCCGCCCGGGGCCTCCTCCCGAGCGTGCGAGGACGACGACCTCCTGCAGGGCCGCAACCTCGTCGCCGCAGGCGCTGCACGCATCGAGGTGGTCGCGGGACCACCGGTCCAGCGGTTCGTCCAGCGCGGCGATGCCGATGCTGTCCGGATCAAGGTGTCGCATTCCAGGCCCCCAATCGACCGCGCAGATGCGCGAGGCTCCTTCGGATGTGACTCTTGACGGTTCCCAGCGGCAGATCGAGCCGTTGTGCTATCTGCTGGTGTGTGAGGTCTTCGTAGAAGGCGAGACGAAGGATGGACTGCTGGGGTTCGCCCAGCAGGTCGAGCTCCGCATCGAGGACCACACGGTCCGTCACAGCATCCACCTCCCGCGCGTGCTGCCTGGGGCTCTCCGGTTCGGCGATCGCACCGGAACGGGCCACCATCTGATTCTGCCTGCTCCTGGCCGCCAACGTGTCCAGGATGACGTTCCTGCTGATCCCGAGGACCCAGCCGGGAACGGTGCCCGACTGGGGGTCGAAGCTGTCCCGGAAACGCCAGGCCCGCACGAACACGTCCTGGGTGATGTCCGCAGCCACCGCGCGATCACCCATTGACCGCAGCGCGACCGTGAACACGAGGGGCGCGAGACGCCGGTACGCGACGGTCAGGGCGTCCTCGTCGCCGGCGGAGAACTCCGCGTCGAGTTGTCTCGTCCACTCGGTGCTTGGAGGTGTCACGCCCTACTCCTTCACCGCGGTGCCGGGCCCAGCACCGCGCCAGGACCACGCGGCACACCTGCACTTCCGCGCCCCGCCGGGAAGATCCCGTGAGGCGGGGGATGCGAGGCAGGCCGACCGCGCGGGCCGTGCGTTCAGAGCGGTGAGGCTGTGAGGACAACATTATCCTCGTAGTCGCCCTTGTCCAGCAGCCATCGGCCTCCGCACGTGATGATCTTGAGCTGATGGGGTCCATCGCGCCGGAAGACCTCCGATCCGTCGAGTGTGGCCTTCGGAACGTTCCGGACGTCATCGACGCTGTACTGAAGCGTCCGGCCGTCCGCGAGGCCCACCGCGATCACGGTACCGGGGTCCACCTCCTTCAGCTGGGCGAAGGGCATCACCTCCGTCTGGCTGTCCACGTGGGCGGCGATCACGGCGTTACCCGCATCGGCGCCGGGCGCCGGGCCGTACCGGTACCACCCCGCCTCCCAGAAGCTGTCCGGGATCTCCATGGCGTCGTTCTCGGCGATCCCCACCTCGACCACGCGGACGGAGATGTCGGTACCCGGGACGTCCAGGGACACGGGAGGAGGCGGTGCCGGCCGGAGGGCAGCGTCCGCCGGCTGCACGGGGATGGCGGAGGGGATCCCGGAGGGGATCCCGGTGCCCGCAACCGCGTCCCCCCGGGGCCCCGGATCCGGGGTGCCCGGTACGCCCTGCGGAGGCGGGGTGGGAGCGAGGATGGGAGCGACGGGCGCTTCCGGCTCGGCCGACGGCAGGGAGCAACCACTGATGACGGCGGCGGTCGCGATCGTGAGCGCAGTCAGGCGGGCTGCGGGGCGGCGTACTGGGCGGGGTGGGTGCACTTGTTCGTCCTGGTTCCTGGTTCTCGCGGCTCCGGGGACGGGTAGGGCGGGGTGCGCGGAGCCCGACGGCGTCCGCGCACCCCGCGCTCCGTCATGCCCGGGCTGCGCGCCTCCGGCTCACGGCGACCACGCCGCCGAGCAGCGCGAGCAGGCCCGCGCCGATCCCGACCGCTGCGCCGGTGTCGTCCGTCCCGGCGGCCAGGCCGGACTGTCCGCCCGGGACCGCGCCCGGCGACGAGTGCAAGCCCTCGATGACCTGGGTGGCCAGCGCGAGGTTGCCCGCCTCGAGGCTTCCCCACGCGTAGACGATGGTCGAGGTGCCCTCGCCGAGTGTCAGGTCCGCCGGGCCGATCACGGGCTCGGTGGTACCCGCCGCCGCGACCGCCGCGGAGACCGTGCCGGGATCCGTGGTCAGCGTCGCCTCGCCGGGGTTGCTGAGGTTCGGCACGATCGGCGTGCCGCCCGCGAGGACGTCGACGGCCGGCGCGGCGGCCACGTGGCGCACGGTCAGGCGCGACTTGCCGGCCTCGACCGCGGAGACGTCATTGGTGTAGAAGTTTGCCGTCGGGGTTCCCGCAGCGTCGAGGTTGGCCGTGGCGGTGTAGTTGCCACCGGCGGCCAGGGTGACGTCCACGGGGCCGATCACCGGAGCGCTCGCATCGGTCGCGTCCGCCGCGGTGATGGCCAGCTGGTAGTCGCCGGCGGGCAGCGAGAGCGGACCCGCGAGCGTACCCGGCGTGAAATTGTCGAGGGTGAGGGCTCCGTTGACGTAGACGTCGACCGTGAGGTCGGGGACTCCGTGCAGCACGGACAGCGATGCATCGGACGATTCGGCGGCCGTGGCCGGGGCGGCGACAGCCGCCGCTCCCACGACCAGCACGGCTCCGACGGTGTACAGGCTTCTTCGCATGACAACTCCTTTGTGTCGTCCCCTGACGGGGCGCTTTTTCGCTGACACCTGTATTACCGGGAAGCAGGGCGGGTTGGATGCACGAATGCAGGATTTTTCCTGACTGTTGTCCGGGTGCCGCCCGGACGCCGCGTACCGCACGGCATTCCCGGCCCCGAATTACAAGCCCGCCGGAGGGCGCCGGAGGGAGGCGCGGGCAGCGGCCGGACTGGATATGGTGGCAGGATGTTCTTCCTCTTCGGCCTCACCACGCGTGAGCACCTGCAGTTCACCCGATCCGCCGACTGCCGCTACTGCGGCCGGCACGCACCGCAGCAGGTCATCCAGCGCAGGACGAAGCTCTCGGTGTTCTTCATCCCGCTCATCACCCTCAAGAAGACCCGTCTCCAGGTCTGCACCAACTGCGGTGGCACGTCGGGCATCAGCGGCGCCGAGCAACGGGCCCTCGCCTACTGAGCCCGCTCCCTGCGGGGACTAGGCGTTCCAGAGTCCGTACGAATCCGCGAGCGAGGAGATCTTCTGTGCCCGCGCCAGCCGCGGCAGGTAGGAGCCGTCACCCACCACGGCACCGGCGGCGTGTTCGCGCAGGAGCTCGGCGGCCCAGTTGATCTCCGACTCGCTCGGCGACAGGCCCCGGTTGATGGTGTCGGTGGCGTCGGTCAGGAGGCACAGCTTGCCGGTCATGCCCATGGACGCCGTGACCTTGCACGCCTCGAGCAGCTCATCGCCGAGGGCGCCGACGGTGGGACCGTCGATCGGGCCGGGAAGCTGCCCCACGCGCGAAGCGACCACGAGCTTCGAGCGGGCATAGGCGAGCGCCATCGGATCATCCGAGGCTCCGGTGTCGCGCCGGAAATCGCCGACGCCGAACGCGAGTCGGAACGTGCCCGGCGCGCTGGCGATCGCCGTCGCGTTCTCGATGCCGAGCGCCGATTCGATCAGCGCGAGCACGGGCGTGCCCGCCTGCAGGCGCATGGCCGTGTGCGTCACCTGCTCGGGCTTCTCCGTCATGGCCAGCATGACGCCGCGCAGACCGGGCGCCTTGGACAGGGCCGCGAGGTCGTCGGCCCAGTACTCCGTCTCGATGCCGTTGACCCGCACCCATGCCGTCATGCCGGTGGACAGGGCCTCGACCACGCGCTCACGTGCCTCGGACTTGCCCGCCGCGGGGACGGCGTCCTCCATGTCGAACACCACGGAGTCGGCCTCGGACGTGAGGGCGGGGATGAAGGTGTCCTCGGAAGCCGCAGAGGCCAGCAACCAGGATCGTGAGAGCTTGGCGGGAAGCGCTGCAGCGCGGCTGTTTCTGAGGAAGGTGGCCATGCCCAAACACTACTGAGGATCGTCGCGGGTTATCCAACGGACATTCGAGGCATCGTGTGAACACTACGACCAAAAGGACCTACGGCGGGCTCCGGAACCCTTGACCCTCCACCCGAGCGCGGCCTAGCATTCGTATACGATTTCGTGCCCGGCGGGGAGGACTGCGGCGTCCTCCCCCGGGAGTAGGGCACACGAGTAGCCACGCACTGCAAAAACAAGGGAGTTTTTCATGGCACTAGCGTCAGAGCGTCCGGACGCCGAGTCCCGGGACGGCATGAGCGCCGCGGACCGGAAAGTCCTCGCCGGCACGATGGTCGGCACCACGATCGAGTGGTACGACTTCTTCATCTTCGCCCAGGCCGCCGGCATCGTCTTCGCGGCCCTGTACTTCGGGCCACTCGAGGGTGAGAGCCCGGGCCTCGCCCAGCTCGTCTCCTGGGCCACGATCGGCATCAGCTTCTTCTTCCGGCCCCTCGGCGCCGTGATCGCCGGACGGCTCGGCGACAAGGTCGGCCGGAAGAAGATGCTGGTGTTCACCCTGATCCTGATGGGATCCGCCACCGCCCTGATCGGGCTCCTGCCCACCTACGCCCAGATCGGCATCTGGGCTCCGATCCTGCTCATGCTCCTGCGCATCCTGCAGGGCTTCTCCGCCGGTGGCGAGTGGGGCGGCGCGGCGCTCATGGCCGTCGAGCACGCCCCCGTGGACAAGCGCGGCTTCTGGGGCGCGTACCCGCAGATCGGCGTCCCGGTCGGCATGATCCTCGCCACCCTCGTGCTGTTCCTGCTGCGCAGCTCCATGTCCCAGGAGGACTTCCTCGCCTGGGGCTGGCGCATCCCGTTCCTGCTCAGCGTGGTGCTGATCGTCGTCGGCTACTTCATCCGCGCCGCCGTCGCCGAGAGCCCTGTGTTCAAGCGCATGATCGAGCGCAAGCGCGACACCGCCACGCCCCTGCGCAACCTCCTGAAGACCAATAAGAAGCAGGTCGTCCTCGCGGCGGTCATCTTCATCGGCAACAACGCCGCCGGCTACCTCGTGATCGCGTTCCTCTCCTCCTACGCCCAGCGGGCCCTCGGCATGCCGCCCGCACCCGTGCTCCTCGCGACGCTCCTGGCGTCCTTCGGCTGGCTCATCTTCACGCTCTACGGCGGCATCCTGTCCGACCGCATCGGCCGCGTACGCACCTTCCAGATCGGCTACGCCCTCATCTTCGTCTGGATGATCCCGATGTTCATGCTGATCGACACCCGCAGCATCTGGGCCTACGGCATCGCCATCTTCGTCCTCACCATCGGACTCGGGCTGTCCTACGGCCCCATGTCCGCGATGTACGCCGAGATGTTCCCCGCCAACGTCCGCTACTCCGGCATCGGCATCGGCTACGCCCTCGGCGCGATCCTCGGCGGCGCCTTCGCCCCGCTGATCGCCGAGGCCCTGCTCGCGCAGACGGGGTGGTCCGGGTCCATCGGCCTCTACATCATGGGCCTCTGCGTCATCTCCTTCATCGGCGTCACCCTGGTCAAGGAGACCAGGGGCGCGCCCCTGGAGGCGGGGAAGGACGCCGTCGGCTCCGGGGTGGGGCGCCACTCCTGACCGTTCGCAGGCTCGAAGGATGCCCACCGGCCGGCCGCACCGGGCCGGTGGGCATCCTCGCGGCCGCCCACCGAGCAGGCCGGTACGGTGGGCGGCTTCGGGCGGCCGCTGCGGCACCGCCGCCTCCCCGCGGTGCCCGCTATAGTGACTGACGTCGGGCGCACCAGGGCGCCGTGCCTGAAAAAGAGGCAATAAGGGCATCGCCCGAGGCACATACGGAACCCACCCATCCAGTCCTCCGGGTCGACCGTGTGCCACAGCCACCGGGGACTTCGCCTGCAAGGACTTCCCGATGCCCACTGTCTCCGCCCGAATCGTCTCCGCGCTCCTGCCCGCCACCACCGAGGTCTTCGGCGTCATGGGTAACGGCAACGCGCACTTCCTCGACGCCGTCATGGCGGCGCCGTCGCTCCACTTCACCGCCGTGCGGCACGAGGCAGGCGCGGTCGCCGCAGCGGACGCCTACCATCGGGCCAGCGGCCGACTCGCCGTCGCCACCACCACGTACGGCGCCGGGTTCACGAACGCCCTGACCCCGCTGGCCGAGGCCGTGCAGGCGGACATCCCCCTGGTGCTGGTGGTCGGTGACGCCCCCACCACCGGCATGCGCCCCTTCGACGTGGACCAGTGCCTCGTGGCCAAAGGGCTCGGCGCCACGACCTTCACGGTCTCCGCGGCGCAGCCCGGGGCGGCGACGACGGCGGCGATCGAGCACGCCCTCCGCTATCGGGAAGCCGTGGTCCTCGCGATCCCCTACGACCTCGCCGCGGCCGACGCTCCGGACGAGGACCCCGCCGTGACACCCGCCCCTGCTCCGCTCGTGCAACCCTCCGCGGCGGACATCCAGCGTGCTGCAGCCCTGCTCTCCACCGCCGAGCGGCCCCTGATCCTGGCCGGCCGCGGCGCCTGGCTGAGCGGTGCCGGCGAGGCAGCGGCACGCCTCGCCGACCACCTCGGCGCCCTCGCCGCCACCTCCGGCCTCGGCGCGGGACTCTTCGGCGACGATCCGGCCGCCCTCGGGATCGCCGGCGGTTGGGCGTCCGAGCGCACGGCGCAGCTGATCGGACAGGCCGACGTCGTCCTGGTGCTCGGTGCGCGGCTCAACCAGTTCACGATGCGCTTCGGCCACTCCTTCCATCCCGAGGCCCGCGTCATCCAGGCCGACATCACCGCCGGCCCCACCTCGCCCGCGGTCACCGACTTCCTCCACGCCGATGCGCGGCTCACCGCGGAGGCCCTCCTCGCCGCCGTCGGCCCCCGCGAGGAAGCACTGAGGTGGAGCGACACGGCCGCCGATGCCGCCCTGAACGCCCACGATGCCCGCGAGGACGGCGACGCCGCCGCCCCCGACGGCCGCCTCGACCCGAGGAGCCTGTGCCGGGCGCTCGACCGGATGCTGCCCACCGACCGCACGATCGTGCAGGACGGCGGCCACTTCATCGGCTGGGCCCCCGGCTACCTCCGTGTCCCCGCACCGAACCGGCTGATCATGGTCGGCACCGCGTACCAGACCATCGGCCTCGGCTTCCCCAGCGCGGTCGGTGCCGCCCGCGCCCTGCCGGACTCCACCGTGGTCCTGTGCACGGGCGACGGCGGCGCACTCATGGCCCTCGCTGACCTCGACTCGTTCATCAGGACGGCACGTCGGGCCGTCATCGTGGTCTTCAACGACGCCGCCTACGGCGCAGAGATCCACCAGTACGCCGTCCGCGGCATCGACTCCGGCCCCATGATGATCGACGAGGTGGACTTCGCCGCCGTCGCGGCGGCCTTCGGCGCCCGATCCGCCACGATCGCCGCGCTCGAGGACCTCACCGCCGTCGAGGTCTGGCTGGACTCCGACGACGACGGCGTCCTGCTGCTCGACTGCAAGATCTCGCAGCAGGTCGTGGCGCCCTACATGCAGGAGATCGTGGCGGTGGCGACCGGCGGACAGTGAGGCGGAGAACCGTCTCCGTCAAGGGGGACCCCGCGACGCCGGGGCGCCCTCCGCCGAAGGCCCTGCAGCGTGCCCCGACGTTATAGTGGCCGGACCAGGAGCCGACAGCGGCTGCCGGCTGCGCTCACGAACCGCTCCCGAGGAGCCCCATGACCCACGAGACCACCCCGACCACCCCGACCACCGGCGCGCAGCCGTCGGACGACGCGGCGAAGACCGTCCTGGTCGCCGGAGCCGGCGGGGTCATCGGCCGCCATGCCGCGGACGAGTACGCCCGGCGCGGCGCGCACGTGCGGGGGCTGAGCCGACGCCCCGTCACGGGCGCCGGGTGGGATCACCTGCCCGTGGACCTGCTCGACCGGGAGGCAGCGCGTGCCGGGCTCGAGGCCGCCCGTGACACCACGCACCTGGTGTTCGCCGCGTACATCGAACGGGACACCACCGCCGAGCAGATCGAGGTCAACTCCGCCCTGCTGACGAACACGCTGGACGGCCTCGCCGACGCCGGCGCGCCGTTGCGCCACGTCACCCTCTACCAGGGCGGCAAGGCCTACGGGGCGCACCTGGGCTACTTCAACACCCCCGCCAAGGAGCGCGACGCGCGGCTGATCCAGCCGAACTTCTACTACGACCAGGAGGACATCCTCCGGGCTGCCGGCGCCGAGCGCGGTTTCCACGCCACGATGCTGCGCCCCGAGGGCGTGGTCGGCTACGCCATCGGCAATCCCATGAACATCCTCATGGTCATCGCCGTCTACGCGAGCATCTGCCGTGAGCTGGGCCAGCCGCTGCGCTTCCCCGGCACCCATGCCGCCTACGACGCCCTGTACCAGGTGACCGACGCCTCGCTGCTGGCCCGCGCCACGGTCTGGGCCGGAGCGGAGCCGCGCGCGGCCGGCGAGGTCTACAACATCACCAACGGGGACCAGATCCGCTGGCGGCACCTGTGGCCGGTGTTCGCCCGCCATTTCGGGATGGACTACGCCGAGCCGCAGCCTGTGCCACTGGCCGAGGCGATGCCGCACCACGAGGAGCTCTGGCAGGGCATGGTGACGAAATACGGCCTCGTGCCTACCCCCTTCGAGGACCTGGCCGGCTGGGCCTTCGGCGATTTCCTCTTCCGCTCGGGCTTCGACAACGTCACCTCCACCATCAAGGCCCGGCAGCACGGCTTCAGCGACTGCCTGGACACGGAGGACCGGTTCCGCGAGCTGTTCGACCAGCTCGCAGCCGCGAGGATCATCCCGCCGCTGGGCTGAGGGTGTGGCAGCCGTGGGCCCGGCCTCTCCCGGTCGGTTCGCTGCAGGGACTGCCCCTCAGGGCCGGGGCCGGGCGGGCGTCGGTCGGTCGCTCTGGCAGCTCACCCTCCACTCCGGCTCCGGTCCGCCGCTTCGAGCCGGGCACCGAGATCCCGCGCCGCCGCGTGGAGCGCCTCGGGGCCCACGACGGTGAACGGCGCACCGAAGCGGACCACGGACGCGAGGACCCCGTCCCACGACCAGGAGCCGATGCTCACCCGGCAGGAGCCCTCGGTGAGCTCCTCGACCATGCCGTCGCCGGCGAACGGCGCAACCTCCCGCAGCGGCAGGTCGATGACCACCTCACCCACGCACGGCCACTGATCGACGGTGTCCGAGCCCTTGAGCCGGGCGGACAGATACGTACTCGCGTCGGCGGCCGGGAGGTCTCGCGGCGTGAACACTGCGCCGGCCGGGGTGCGGGGGGACATCCGGTCGAGGCGGTAGACACGCCAGCCGTCGCGGTCGAGGTCCCACCCGATGACGTACCAGCGGCCGTTCCGGGCCACGATCGCGTGCGGCTGGCACCGCCGCGGCTCGCCCTCGCGGTCATCGAACCGCAGTGTCCTGTGCTCCCGGACAGCGGCGGTGACCGCTTCGAGCACGGCCGGATCCACGCGGACGCCTGGCGTGTCCGCTCCGCTGAACCGGATGCCGTCGATGCGGTGCCGCAGCCGGGAGGGCATGACCTGGCGGATCGTGGCGAGCGCCCGCTCCGCCGCCACGTCGAGGTCGACGCCGGAGGCCGGCGCGTTCTGCAGCGCGACGGCGACCGCGACGGCCTGGTCGTCGTCGAACAGCAGGGGTGGCAGGTCCGATCCCGCCGCCATCCGGTAGCCGCCGTCGGGCCCCTTGATGGCGCGGATGCGGTAGCCGAGCTCCCGCAGCCGGTCGACATCACGGCGGACCGTCCGCGGCGTCACGCCCAGGCGCTCTGCGAGGACGTTCCCGGGCCAGACACGCTGCGCCTGCAGGACGGAGAGCAGCGCCAACAGCCGTGCGGAACTTCCGGTCATGTCCATCAGTATGCGTGCAGTAGAGGACCGCGCCTGACCTCTTCTCCCGCCATAGTGGTTCCCGGTCGGCATCCCCGCCGGTCGATCACCAGGGAAAGAGCACACCTCATGAGCATCAAGACCACTACGCACCTGAACTTCCGCGGCACCGCACGCCCGGCCCTCCACTTCTACCAGGGCGTGTTCGGCGGCCACCTCGATCTGGCCACCTACGGGGACTTCGGGATGCCGCAGGACGCGCCCGGATCCGACAGGGTGGTCTTCGGGCAGCTCGAGAACGAGGACGGGTTCCGTGTCATGGCCTACGACGTGCCGGGGCAGGACGCCGACCCGGCGGCGACCGCGGGCACCACCCGCCGCGAGCACGGGACCACCGTCACCGACCGCACCTTCTTCCAGTCCGTGCGGGCCGGGACCCTCGAGGAGGTCACCGCCTACTGGGACGCCCTCGCCGACGGCGCCACGGTCGTCGAACCGCTCGCCGCCTCGGCCTGGACGCCGGGGTTCGGGATGCTCACCGACCGCTTCGGCGTGACATGGGTCCTCGACGTCGAACCCGCAGGCGGGGTCACGGACCGAGTCTGACGTCGTCGCCCTGGAGGTCGGCCCGGAAACCGTCGCCCTCCACGGTGACGTCCCGGAGCACCAGGCCCTCCGGCAGACCCTCGATCTCGTGCTCGATGGTCACGAGGCTCCGCACGATGGCGGCGGTGGGCCCGGACAGGAAGTCCGGCCCGCCGACGTCGATCGACTGCGGCTCCATCACGAGCCGTCCCGCCTCGACCTCGACCGTGCCCGTGGCGGTGACGCGCACGTCGCGGCCGAGCGTCTCGACGGTGCGGACCACGGTCGCCTGGCCGCCGTCGGCGGCCCGCACTTCCGCGCCGCCGCCGAGTTCGCCGGCCACGACGTCGAACGGCACGGTCGCGTCCACGGAGAGCCGGGCAGCAACCAACCCGTCGGGCCCCGTGACCACGTCCTGTCCGACGGCCCGGACGTCGCGGAGCGTGGAGCCCTCGGACACCACCGTGCCGGCGTCCAGCGTCAGATCACCCAGCCACACCTCGTCCGCGCGCAGATCCGCTGGAGCCTCCGTGTCCGGCGCGGCGCCGGGCGATGACGGCTCGGGCCCGGCGTCGCCACCGTCGGCCGGGTCGCTCACCACCCACCAGAGGATCACCACCGCGACCGCCAGGAGGAGGAGCATCCCCAGAGCACCGATCAGCCAGTCCTTCGCGCGCGTCCACCTCATCAGAACAGTCTGATGGCTCACCGCCCCGGGCCGGCGCGCCGACACCGGCACCGTCGGCCTGGTATCCCTGTCCCGGCGGTCCGGTCACTCTGGTCACCGGTCGTCCCGGCGGCTATCGTCGTTCGTCCGGGGCCGCAGGGCCCTGGCGGCCGTCCGGGAGGGGATGCCATGAGGATACTGCTCGTGACCGCGGGATCCCGGGGAGATGTGGAGCCGTTCGCAGTCCTCGCGCGGCGTGCGCAGGCCGCCGGTCATGCCGTGCGTCTGGTGCTTCCGGACAACTCCGGGGTCGATGTCTCCGGGCTGGATGCGGTGAGCCTCGGGGTCGACTACTCGGGACTGATCCAGCAGCAGGGCGTCTCCCTTGCGGCGGTGCTCCGCTCGTACCGCTCGGTGGTGCGGCCGGCCATGCGCCAGGTCCTCGTCGGATCTGCGCGGGCCGCACTCGACGCCGTTCCGGACGTGCTCGTCGCCCACCCGAAGATCCTGTCCGCTCCGCTGATCGCGGACGGCCTCGGCATCCCGTTCGTCTGGGTCGAGCTGGTCCCCGCGATGACGCCGACGGCGGCGTTCCCGGCGGCGGGGACCGTCACGCGGAGCCTGGGCCCGTTCAACCGGCTCACCTACCAGGCCGCGGCCGGTGGCGCGGCCATGTTCCGGCAGGACCTGTCGGACGTGGCGAGGCTGGTCGGCGGGCAGGCGTCGGCTCGTCCCCCGGCCTCGGCGACACTCATGCCCATCAGTCCCGCGATCCTGCCGCGGCCCGCGGACTGGCCGCCGGGCGTCCACCTGACCGGTCCGTGGCGTGCGGCGGCACCGGCGGCGATCCCCCACGAGGTGTCCGACTTCATCTCGGCCGGCGGTTTCGTGTACGCGGGGTTCGGTTCCATGGTGGCCGGCGACCCGCTCGCCCGAGCACGGGCGGTGGTCAACGGTATCCGCGCCACCGGGTCCCGCGCGCTGCTCGCCACGGGCCTCGGCGGGCTGGCACTACCTCCCGACGTCGCCGGAGCCGATGTGCTGGTCACGACGTCGGTACCCCACGACGCCGTCCTGCCGCGGGCCGCAGCGGCCGTCCACCACGGGGGCATCGGGACGGTCCAGGCGGCGACGGCGGCCGGCACCGTCTCGGTGGTGGTGCCATTCATCGCGGACCAGCCCTTCTGGGGCGCGAGACTGCACGACAGCGGTCTGGGTCCCGCGCCGATCCGGCGGCGCGCACTGACGTCACCCCGTCTTGCGGACGCTCTCAGGCAGGTCGATCAGTACCGCCCGGCCGTACGCGACGCGGCCCATGCCATGGCGGCCGAGGACGGGCCGGCCAACGCGCTGGCCGTCCTGGAGGACCTGCACCGCTGACGACCTGCTGCGCCGCACCTCAGCCGCGGGGCCGCAGGTCGTAGATCCGCCGGAGCTTCCCGCTGGAGCGCACCAGCGATCCCTGCTCCACGACGGCGACGGCGCACGTGGAGCCGATGTGCGTCTTGATCAGGTGCCGGAGCTCCTCGGCGGCCGCGGCGGCGTCGGCCGCGCTGACGCCCTCCCGCGGCTCCACCCGGACGGTCAGCTGGTCCATCCGCTGCCCGTCCGGGCGGGTCAGTTCGAGCTGGAAGTGCGGGCTGAGGGCCGGGATGCCCAGTGCCAGCTCCTCCACCTGCGTGGGGAAGAGGTTCACGCCGCGCACGATCACCATGTCATCACTGCGACCGGTGATGCGCTCCATACGGCGCATGCCGGGGCGGGCGGTGCCGGGCAGCAGGCGCGTGAGGTCGTGGGTGCGGTACCGGATGATGGGCAGCGCCTCCTTCGTCAGGGACGTGAAGACGAGCTCGCCCGCCGTGCCGTCGTCCTGCACCTTCTCCGTGAACGGGTCGATGATCTCGGGGCGGAAGTGGTCCTCCCAGACGTGCAATCCGTCCTTGGACTCCACGCACTCGCCCGCGACGCCTGGGCCCATCACCTCGGACAGGCCGTAGATGTCGCACGCGTCGAAGCCCATGCGCCCCTCGAGTTCCTGCCGCATGCCTTCCGTCCACGGCTCGGCGCCGAGCACGCCGGTCTTCAGCGTGGTGGAGGACGGGTCGATGCCGGCCGCGGCCATGGTGTCGAGGATGGTCAGCAGGTACGTGGGCGTGGCGAGGATGGCGTCGGGCTCGAAGTCCCGGATGAGCTGGACCTGCCGCTCGGTCTGGCCTCCGGAGATCGGGATGACGGTGCAGCCGAGGCGTTCCGCGCCGGCGTGCGCGCCGAGGCCACCCGTGAACAGGCCGTACCCGTAGGCGTTGTGGACCTTCCACCCGGCCTTCACGCCGGAGGCGCGCAGCGAGCGGGCCACCAGCGACGCCCACCGGTCGAGGTCACCGGCGGTGTACCCGACGACGGTCGGCTGGCCCGTGGTGCCCGATGACGCGTGGACGCGCGCCACCTGCGACTGCGGCACCGCGAACATGCCGAACGGGTAGGTGCTGCGCAGGTCCTCCTTGGTGGTGAAGGGGAACTTCGCCAGGTCCGTCAGCTCGCGGAGGTCGTCGGGGTGCACACCGACGTCGTCGAACTTCCGCCGGTACAGGGGCACGTTCGCGTAGGCGTGCGCGAGCGTGGCCCGCAGCCGCTCGAGCTGCACCGATTCGAGGTGGTCGCGCGACCACGTCTCCTCCGCGTCGAGCGTGGCGGGGTCCGCGGCCGAGGCCCGGAGGGGAAGGGTGGTCATGGCTGCTCCTTCGCAGGGTGGATCGGGGGACGGGTGACGCCGCGGGCCGGCATCAGAGGACGGAGCCGACGGCGCGGGCCGCCTCGGCCACGCGGGCGCCGATCTCCTCGACGGGCCGGTCGCTGCGGAGGTAGACGACGGCGAGGGCTGCGGGCAGCTGTCCGCGCACGGCGATGGGGGCCGCCACGGAGCCGACGCCCGGGATGACCTCGTCCCGACTCACCGCGTACCCGGCGGCGGCCGCGGCCCTCGACGCCTCCCGGTACGGCTCCCCCGGAGCGAGACGTTCCCAGCGCGCCTCGGTCAGGGCGGACTGGATGGCGATGCCCGGCGCTCCGGCGTCGAACCGGTGACGGGAGCCCGGCCGCTGCACGAGCGTCCCCTCGCCGTGCGGCGGCTCCACGGCCACGAGGGTGACACAGTGGCTCCGGTCCCACACGGCGATGAAGGCGGTCATCTGCAGCTCGGCCGCGACCGCCGTGAGGACCGGCAGGGCCGCCGTCTGCAGCCTCGGCGCCACTCCCCGGGCCAGGCTCGCGAGGCCGGGACCGGGCTGGAAACGCCCGCCCGCGTCCCGAACCACGAGGGAGTGCTCCTCGAGCGTCCGCAGGATCCGGTAGGCGATCGATCGGTGGACGCCCAGCGATTCGGCGATCTCCGCCGTCGTCCGTCCCTCCGGCGCCTCGGCGAGGATCTCCAGGGTGCGGAGCCCGCGCGAGAGCGTCTGGGAGGCGGGAGCCGCCGTCGTCGTTCCCTCCGCCGTCCCCATATCAGGCGAACGCCCGCCCGGCGGCCCGACCGGACCCCGCCAGCAGCGGGGCGAAGAAGGCAGCAAGGCCCGTGGTGTCCGCCAGGGGCAGCACGTGCGCCACGTACTGGTCCGGGCGGACGACGACGACGGCCCCGGCCCGGGCGATGCCGCGCAGGTCGAAGATGTCGGCGGAGGGATCCGCGGCGTACACCTTCTCGTAGTCGGTGAGCCCGAAGGGCCCGGTGGCGGGCTTGAACTCCGGCGGCACGCTCCCGATGTCCACCCGGGTGTGGTCCTGCTGGTAGACGACCTTCACGTCGAACCAGGCGTCCCGGTCGGCGCCGTCCGGCATCGCGGCGAGCGGCGAGTCCGGGGACCCTCCGATCCACGCGGCGAAGTCCGCGACGCCCGACGCCTCCCCCGGCTCCTTGGGGTCGGCGAAGACGTAGATGCGCCAGCGCCCGTCGGCCGTCGCATGATGGCCGAGGTGCAGGGGGACACCGTCGCACACCCTGACCACCGGCGCGGACTTGAAGCGCTTGCCGATCGGGAACCCGCCGGCCAGGTCCTGGTGCGCGGGCTCGGCGACGAGCAGGGACGGTGCGTACTGGGTCCGGAAGCCGGCGGGGAACTCGGCGGTGCTGACGTAGAAGTCCTCGAGTTCGGACGGGTCGGCGAAGTCCTCGGGCTTCCGGGCCATGAGCGCCGACCACTCCTTGTCGAACTCGATGAGGTCCTTCGCCACCACCTGGCGCTCGGCGGAGTACGTGGCCAGCAGGGCCTCGGGGCTTCGCCCCTCGAGCACGTGGCCGAGCTTCCAGCCGAGGTTGAAGCCGTCCTGCATGGAGACGTTCATGCCCTGGCCGGCCTTGGCGCTGTGGGTATGGCAGGCGTCGCCCGTGATGAAGACGCGCGGTGTCCGGGTGCCGAGGTGTTCCGGCAGGACGTCGTCGAACCGGTCGGTGAGGCGGTGGCCCACCTCGTACACGCTGTGCCAGGCGACGTTCCTCACGTCGAGGGTATAGGGGCTGAGGATCGTGTTGGCCTTCGCGATGATCTGCCCGATCGTGGTGCTGCGGATGGTCCCCTTCGTCGCCGGGTCCACCTCGCCGAGGTCCACGTACATGCGGAACAGGTGGCCGCCCTCCCGCGGGATGAGGAGGATGCTGCCGCCGGACCCCGACTGGATGGCGCACTTGCGGCGGATGTCGGGGAAGTCGGTGACGGCGACCGCGTCCATGACGCCCCACGCGTGGTTGGCCTGGTCACCGGTGAGGCTGCAGCCGATGGCCTGGCGAACCCTGCTGCGGGCGCCGTCGGCCCCCACCACGTACCTGGCGCGGACGGTGCGCTCCTCGCCCTCGTGATCTCCGGTGGTACGCACGAGGGTGACTGCGACGGGGTACTCCTGCGCGTCGTCGACCTCGAGTCCGGCGAACTCGAAGCCGTAGTCGGGCTCCATCCGCGTGGGCGAGTTCTTCATGAACTCGGCGAAGTAGTCGAGGACGCGCGCCTGGTTGACGATCAGGTGGGGGAACTCGCTGATGCCGGTCTCGTCGTCCTCGGGGCGTGCCGTGCGGATGATGCGGGAGGAATCGGCCGGGTCCGGCTTCCAGAAGGCCATCTCGACGATCCGGTAGGCCTCCTCGGTGATGCGCTGGGCGAAGCCGAACGCCTGGAACGTCTCGACGCTGCGGGCCTGGATGCCGTCGGCCTGGCCGATGGGCAGCCTGCCCGGGCGGCGCTCCACGATCCGCGTGGTGATGCCCGGGAACTGCGAGAGCTGCGCAGCGGTGATCATGCCGGCGGGTCCGGTGCCGATGATCAGGACGTCGACCTCGTCGGAGAGCTCCTGCGGACGGTCGAGACCGACACCCGCTGCGGGCTGGATCCGGGGGTCGCCCGAGACGTAACCGTGGTGGTGGAATTGCACGGGCTGTCCTCACTTCGTCGTGGTGGTGCCGCTGCATACAACTACTGCGTTCGATAATCGAACGCCGAGTTCTACTATCGTGACGCCGATGCTAGCCCGGGCAGGAGCAGGACTCAAGGGTGCGGATCGACGACGCCGACTCTGGTCCGAGGATGCCGTATGGCACTACCCGTTCCAGATACGCGCACGCCGACGCGGGGAGATCGTCGCCCAGTGGATGAGTGAGCGTGATGCCCTCATCGGGGAGTCCTTCGACGCCAGGTACCACCCGGTTGCCGTCGAGGGCGACCGGGTGGTCGCACACGGACGGACCGTGTTCCATCACCCGGGTAGTGACCGCGTCGTCACGGCGTACGACAACATCTGGTTCCTGCGGTTCGACCACCCGGGGCGCTGCTCCGAGTTCCATGAGTGGTACGCCGGCCGCCCTGAGGACGAGCCGGATCGGGCGGTCCCTCAGCGCAGCACTGACTGACGGGGTGGACTGCGGATGACGCCACGCGCCAGGACCGGCGTATGCCTCTGTCGCCGCAGGAGACCGTCCTCGAATTCTCGCGTGCCTTCCGGGAGCAGGACGAGGCGCTCGCCCTGTCGTCGAGGTGTACTTCGGCGGGGCCATGTAGGCCGGGCAGCTCGAGCTGACCGGAACCGGCAGCCCGTCCATGCGGGGTCGAGGTCCACGGTCACAAGGGGATCCCCGGCCACTCTGCGGGGTGGATCAGGCGAAAACGAGGTCGACCCGTCGGGAGTAGCGGGCCGGGTGAGGAACAGGTGATGCTTGATGGTCCGGCCCGTGGCGCGTCGAGCCCCGCGGGCGAACGGTTCCAGCGCCTTGCTGCTCCCGGTTCTCGTGGTGACTGCCGGTCAGGGGTGGTGCAGTGGATCGGTAGGTGTGGCCGGTGGGCGTGCGGAGCTCGATGGTGTGCCGGGCGCCGGGTCCAGCCCTCGCGGTCGGGGTGGTTTTCCAGCCGGGGAGTTCCTTGGTGTGGTTGCACGCCTCGCAGAGCCCTGCCCCGTTGGACAGACTCGTGGGCCCGTCATCGTGCCAGGGCACGATGTGGTCGTAATGCCGGATCGGCGCATCACAGTACGGCGTCCGACACGCATCATCCCGGGCCCGAATGAAGAGACGCTGCCCCGGCGTGAACAGCCGGGCCTTCGAATCGACCGCCACCAACTCCCCGGCGACCGGAGCGGTGTACAGCCTTCGGAGCCACACCTCGAACCCCTGTCGGGAGTCCTCCCGGCGGACGGAGCGCGGCTCCTGTCCTGATCCCGATCCGGGCTCGGCTCCGGCAGAGACTCCGACCGGGAGTCCGGCTGCGTGCCCGGTGGGCTGTTCGGTGGGCTGTTCGGTGAGGATCGTCCGTGCCCATGCGGCGGGCACGATCCCGTACCCGGGCACCCGGGCCGGCTCAGTGTCGCCCTGGAACAGGGCCCGGTCGGTCATGATCAGCTGCACCTCGACCCGCGACACCCCGCCCGGCACCCCGGTGACCCGCTCGACCAGGGCATCGGCCATCACCTGGCCCCGATCCCGCTCATCGCCCTGAGCCCGGCACGTGTCGGCGTACCGCGTGAGCTCGGCATGCACCGCCACCCCCTCGGTCACAGGCAGCAGGGCCGTCAGATAGGTCATGGTGTCCGGTGCCGGGCGCAGGCTCACGCACCGGTCCCTCGCCGCACGGGCCGCCCGCCCGACGACCGAGCGGGGATCCCTGCGATACGCCGCCGCCCGCGCGGCAGCGACGATCCGCCGGGTCCCGGCCCCCTCGAACACTCCCGTCTCAGCGCTGAGGTCCTCATCGACCGCGCACCGATCCGCCGCCGACAGGCACGCGGTCTCCCGCACCAGCAGCGCCGCCCGCCACTCACTGACCTGTCCCGATTCCAGGGCCGTGAGCGTATGCGGCATCTCCGTCACCAGCGCCCGCGCCAACCCCACCAGCATCCCGCCCCGGGCCGGGGATTCCCGCCGGGCCAATCCCACCTGCGCCGCCACCCCCTTGCCCCGCTCGGCGGCCGGCACACCGGCCGCCGCCTGGGCCGTGCGCTCGGCCAGGTCGAAGGCGACCGTGGTCCGTGCCTGGCGGGCAGAGACCAGGGACTTCAGATCCTCACACGCCCTGATCTCCTCGATCGACTCCGCACCACCGGACCCAGGCGCAAGAGACGCCAACGCGCCGATCAGATCCCGCACCGATGTGATCCTCACGAAACCCGGCGGGACAGCGGCATCCCGTTCACCAACCGACGGGACAGAGACAGCAGCGGCACGGGAGCCAAGGGTGGAAGACGCAGCAGCACGCCGCGAAACAACACCGAAACCGGCGGGTTCACACGGAGCATCCTTGCTGCTGTCCATACCCCATGATCCCGCCCACCACCGACACTATGAGGTCCGCATGTCCCGTTGTCGGACGCGGATTCTCGACAGATCAGAACTCACCCCGCATCCGGATCCTCCCGCCTCGACGATCGAGAATCGCCTCCAGTCCGGGCCACGGATCACCCGCTCTAGCAAGTCCTGTCCGGGCAGGAAGTTGATGCCACCGGCGGATGTACAGGCGTAGCGTTGTTGTGAACTGCTCGAAAAAAACCGTCCTTGAGAGCCCGCCGTGAGGAGCACACCCATGACCGACGTCGCCAGCCAGCCGCCTGCCGAAGGGGACGACCGCGCCGTCCTGACGAACCGCCAGGGCCACCAGGTCTACGACAACCAGAACTCGCGGACCGTCGGCGCCCGAGGCCCGGCCACCCTGGAGAACTACCAGTTCCTCGAGAAGATCAGCCACTTCGACCGCGAGCGCATCCCGGAGCGTGTCGTGCACGCCCGCGGATTCGTCGCCTTCGGTGAGTTCGAGGCGACTGGCATGTGGGGCGACGAGCCCATCTCCCGTTACACCCGCGCGAAGCTCTTCTCCGAAGCGGGCAAGAAGACCGATGTCGCCATCCGCTTCTCGACCGTGATCGGCGGCCGTGACTCGTCCGAGGCCGCCCGCGATCCCCGCGGCTTCGCCGTCAAGTTCTACACCGAGGACGGCAACTGGGACCTCGTGGGGAACAACCTCGCCGTCTTCTTCATCCGCGATGCCATCAAGTTCCCCGACGTCATCCACTCGCTGAAGCCGGATCCCATCACCTTCCGGCAGGAGCCGGCCCGCATCTTCGACTTCATGTCGCAGACACCCGAGTCCATGCACATGCTCGTGAACCTCTTCAGCCCCCGTGGGCTCCCGGCCGATTACCGCCACATGCAGGGTTTCGGCGTGAACACCTACAAGTGGGTCAATGCGGACGGCGACACCAAGCTGGTCAAGTACACGTGGCAGCCGCACCAGGGCGTGAAGAGCCTGACCGAACAGGATGCCGCGAACATCCAGGCCACGGACCTCGGCCACGCCTCGAAGGACCTGCATGAGGCCATCGAGCGCGGCGAGTACCCCAGGTGGGACCTGTACGTGCAGCTCATGGACGACAATGATCACCCGGAACTCGACTTCGACCCGCTCGACGACACCAAGACGTGGCCCGAGCAGGACTTCGAGCCCAAGCTCGTCGGCACCATGACACTGAACCGCAACGTCTCGGACCACCACAACGAGAACGAGCAGATCTCCTTCGGCACCGGCGTCCTGGTCGACGGACTGGATTTCTCCGACGACAAGATGCTGGTGGGCCGCACCTTCAGCTACAGCGACACGCAGCGCTACCGGGTGGGCCCCAACTACCTGCAGTTGCCCGTGAACTCGGCGAAGAACGCCCCCGTGCACACGAACCAGCGCGGCGGGCAGATGTCCTTCGGGACCGACCTCGCGCCGGGGCAGAACCCCCACGTCAACTACGAGCCCTCCATCACGGGCGGGCTCCGCGAGGGCCAGTACCCCACACATGACGAGCAGGGGCCGGAGATCTCCGGACGCCTGACCCGCAAGCGCATTCCGCTCACCCAGGACTACCTGCAGGCGGGCCAGCGGTACCAGCTGCTCGAGCAGTGGGAGAAGGACGACCTCGTGGGCAACTTCGTCACGCTGATCGGGCAGGCCGCGCGCGCCGTGCAGGAACGCATGGTCTGGCACTTCTACCTCGTCGACGACGAACTCGGAGCCCGCGTCGGTGAAAACCTGGGCATCGGCGTCGACGAGATCAAGGACCTGCCGCCCCTCGCCAGCCAGACCCTGTCCGACGACGAGTTGGATCGCCTGAAGAACCTGGGCAACAACGGCCCGCGCGATGTCGAAGGACTCACCATGACGCACTGCGTGCCCAACGAGCACGTGGTCGTCACCCGCTGATCCCGCCTCGGTACCTCCGGTCTCCGCAGACGAAAGGATCTCAGGTGTCGTGATCGAGCACCGCTGCCACGGCCTCGATCCCGACGAGCTGGTGGTCGTACCCGAGGACCGTCACACCCAGCAGCGTGCTCTGCGCGTCATGGTCCACGTCCTCGGATGGGCAGCCGGCCGACGCCGGTGCCGATGACGTCGTCGGCACCGGCGTCGATGGCCGTGCCGCGAGCTTCCCCCGGGGAACGTGCGCACGGCCCTCACTTCCGGAGAGATCGAACGGTAGAGTCACGGCGGGGGATCATTCTTCGGGGCCGGGCACTCAGCCTGCATCCCGCCCTTTCGTGCTCGCACCACTCCACGCTTCCCGCGCGCCTTTGCACGCGCGGAAGACATCACGCAGAAGGAATCACCATGACTCAGCAGCCCTACAGCACCCTGCAGAGCGCCGATGGCGTCTCGCCCGAGGCCGGCAAGGCCAGGACCACATCCCTGGTGCTCGGCATCATCGGCCTGTTCATCTTCGGGATCATCCTCGGCCCTCTCGCCATCATGCAGGCGAACAAGGCCGAGCGGCTCGGTGCACGCGCAACAGCAGGGAAGGTGCTCGGCATGATCTGCACGATCTTCGGCATCATCTCCATCATCTTGACTGTGCTCCACTTCGTATAGGTCCCGGACCCCGCCACGCCCTTGACGGGCCCTCCCACCCCTGCCTAGGCTTCGTATACGATTTCGTACTCGACGAGGAGCCGCGGGTGGAACAGGTCGACGAGGGCATTCTGGCCGCCGCCCGCAAGGTCATCGCGGTGCACATCAACTACCCCAGCCGGGCCGCCCAACGGGGCCGTACCCCCGAGCAGCCCTCGTACTTCCTGAAGCCGTCGTCGTCCCTCGCACTGTCCGGCTCCGCCGTCGAGCGCCCCGCCGGCTGCGAACTGCTCGGGTTCGAGGGTGAGATCGCGCTCATCATCGGCACCCCTGCCCGCAGGGTCTCCCCCAGTGAGGCGTGGAGCCACATCGGCTGGGTCACCGCCGGCAACGATCTCGGCGTGTACGACCTCCGCCATGCCGACAAGGGCTCGAACCTGCGCTCCAAGGGCGGTGACGGCTTCACACCCGTAGGTCCAGGCCTCCTGCCCGCGGACTCCCTCGACCCCGCCGCCCTCACCCTCCGCACCTGGCACAACGGCGCCCTCGTCCAGGACGACACGACGGCCGACCTCCTCTTCCCGTTCACCCGGCTCATCGCCGACCTGTCGCAGCTGCTGACCCTCGAACCCGGCGACATCATCCTCACGGGCACGCCGGCCGGAGCGTCCGTCGCCGTCCCCGGAGACGTGCTCGAGGTCGAGGTCGGCGCCGGCGCCCTGTCCACCGGACGCCTCACCACCCGCGTGAGCGAGGGCACGACGTCGCTGGCCGGGTTCGGTGCCCGGCCGAGGGTCGACGACGTCCAGCGTGAGGAGGCCTACGGGTCGCGCGAGGCGGCCGGACTACCCGCACCCGAGCCGGCGACCGCGCTCACCCCGGATCTGAAGGTGAAACTCGAGAGCGTCTCCACCGCCACCCTCTCCTCCCAGCTGCGCAAACGCGGCCTGGACAACGTCAGCATCGACGGACTCACCTCCACGCGGCCGGGACGGCGCGTGGTCGGGCTCGCCCGTACACTGCGCTACGTGCCGAACCGCGAGGACCTGTTCAAGCAGCACGGCGGAGGCTACAACGCGCAGAAACGGGCCATCGACACCGTGAACGAGGGCGAGATCCTCGTGATGGAGGCCCGCGGCGAGAAGGGCACCGGCACCATCGGGGACATCCTCGCCCTCCGGGCCGAGGTGCGTGGCGCCGCGGCGATCATCACGGACGGCGGTGTCCGGGACTTCGCGACGGTCGCCGCGATGGACATGCCCACCTACTACGCCAACCCGCACCCCGCAGTGCTGGGGCGGCGCCACATCCCGTGGGACACCGACATCACCATCGCCTGCGGCGGCACCACCGTCCAGCCGGGCGACATCATCGTCGCCGACGCCGACGGCATCCTCGTGATCCCGCCGGCTCTCGCCGTCGAACTGGCCGAGGACGCGATCGCGCAGGAGCGCGAGGAGACGTTCATCGCCCGGATGGTCGCCGAGGGGCACGGCGTCGACGGACTGTACCCGCTGAACGCCGCCTGGCGGGCGCGGTACGAGGAATGGGAGGCGGGGCAGCGCGATGACTGAGGTGACCGGGACCACGCACAACGCGGCCGCGGAGGGCAGCAAGTCGCAGCAGGCCTATGCCGCCGTCACGGCGCGGATCGTCGACGGCACCTATCCACCCGGGCACCGCCTCGTCCTCGCCGCGATCGCGCAGGACCTCGGCGTGAGCGTGGTGCCCGTGCGGGAGGCGATCCGGCGCCTCGAAGCCGAGGGCCTGGTGACCTTCCAGCGCAACGTCGGCGCCACGGTCGCGGGGATCGACCCCACCGAGTACCTCTACACGATGCAGACCCTGAGCCTCGTCGAAGGCGCCGCGACGGCCCTGTCCGCCCCCTTCATCGGCGCGGGGGACGTGGCCCGCGCGCGCTCGGTCAACGAGGAGATGCGCGCCTGCCTGGAGCGCTTCGACCCGGTGCGCTTCACACGGCTCAACCAGGACTTCCATGCCATCCTCTTCGAGCACTGCCCGAACCCGCACATCCTCGACCTCGTGCACCGCGGCTGGAACCGCCTGGCATCGCTGCGGTCCTCGACCTTCCGCTTCGTCCCGGGCCGTGCACGCGACTCCGTGGCGGAACACGAGGGACTGCTCCGCCTGATCGAGGAGGGGGCCGACGCCGACGCGATCGAACGGGCGGCCCGCTCCCACCGCAGTGCCACCCTCGACGCCTACCTGGCGCACGCCCAGGACACCCGCGCATGACGTCCCAGCCCCCGATCCCGCCCAGAACCACCGTGAGGACCCACCGATGACCACGACCGGCGCCGTGACCGAGCAGTACGTCCCCCAGGGCCTGCCCTCCTCCATCCAGCACTACATCGCAGGGCGCTTCGTGGACTCCGTGAACGGTGCCACCTTCGACGTGCTCGACCCCGTGTCCAACACCCCGTACGCCACCGCAGCGGCCGGGCAGCAGGAGGACATCGATCTCGCGGTCGCCGCTGCACGGGAGGCCTTCACGAACGGGCCCTGGCCCCGCATGAAGCCCCGTGAACGCGCCCGGATCCTCAACCGGATCGCCGACGCCGTCGAGGCCCAGGAGGCACGCCTCGCGGAACTCGAGACCTTCGACACCGGTCTGCCCATCACGCAGGCGAAGGGCCAGGCGCTGCGCGCCGCGGAGAACTTCCGCTTCTTCGCGGACCTCATCGTGGCGCAGTTCGACGACGCCATGAAGGTCCCGGGTTCGCAGATCAACTACGTGAACCGCAAGCCCATCGGCGTGGCAGGACTCATCACGCCGTGGAACACGCCCTTCATGCTCGAGTCCTGGAAGCTCGCGCCCGCACTGGCGACGGGCAACACCGTGGTCCTGAAGCCGGCCGAGTTCACGCCCCTCTCCGCATCGCTCTGGGCGCAGATCTTCAAGGACGCGGGCCTGCCCGACGGCGTGTTCAACCTCGTCAACGGACTCGGCGAGGAGGCCGGCGACGCCCTCGTGAAGCACCCGGACGTGCCGCTGATCTCCTTCACCGGCGAGACCACCACGGGCCAGACGATCTTCCGGAACGCCGCGGCCAACCTCAAGGGACTCTCCATGGAGCTCGGAGGGAAGTCGCCCTGCATCGTCTTCGCGGACGCGGACATCGACGCCGCCATCGACTCGGCCCTCTTCGGCGTGTTCTCCCTCAACGGCGAACGCTGCACCGCGGGCTCCCGCATCCTCGTCGAGCGCCCCGTGTACGCCGAGTTCTGCCAGAAGTACGCCGCCCGCGCGAAGACCATCGTCGTCGGCGACCCCCACGACCCGAAGACCGAGGTCGGCGCCCTCGTGCACCCCGAGCACTTCGAGAAAGTGGCCTCCTACGTCGAGATCGGCAAGACCGAGGGCCGGCTCCTCGCCGGCGGCGGCCGCCCCGAGCACCTCCCGCACGGCAACTACATCGCCCCCACCGTCTTCGCCGACGTCTCCCCCGACGCCCGGATCTTCCAGGAGGAGATCTTCGGCCCCGTCGTCGCCATCACCCCCTTCGACACCGACGCCGAAGCCCTGGAACTCGCGAACAACACGAAGTACGGGCTCGCTGCCTACATCTGGACGCAGAACCTCACCCGGGCCCACACCTTCGCCCAGAGCGTCGAGGCAGGCATGGTGTGGCTCAACAGCCACAACGTCCGCGATCTCCGCACGCCTTTCGGCGGCGTGAAGTCCTCGGGCCTGGGCCACGAGGGCGGCTACCGCTCCATCGACTTCTACACCGACCAGCAGGCCGTGCACATCACGCTCGGCACCGTCCACACGCCGAAGTTCGGCAGCATCGAAGACTCCGCCGCCAACGAAGGCTGACACCCCGCCCGCTCGACGAAGAGAGAACCACCATGGCCCAGCCCATTCCCACGCCCTCGGTTCCCGCCCCGGACATCGTGCGCTGCGCCTACATGGAGATCGTTGTCACCGACCTCGCGAAGTCCCGCGAGTTCTACGTCGACGTCCTGGGCCTGCACGTCACCGAGGAGGACGACGAGGCGATCTACCTGCGTTCCTTCGAGGAGTTCATCCACCACAACCTCGTACTCCGCAAGGGACCTATCGCCGCCGTCGCGGCCTTCGCCTACCGCGTGAAGTCCCCCGCCGAGGTCGACGCCGCCGAGGCCTACTACCGCGAACTCGGCTGCCGCACCGAACGCCGCGCAGGCGGCTTCACGAAGGGCGTCGGGGACTCCGTCCGCGTCGAGGATCCGCTGGGCTTCCCCTACGAGTTCTTCTACGACGTCCAGCATGTCGAACGCCTTACCCAGCGCTACGACCTCTACTCCGCCGGTGAACTGGTGCGCCTGGACCACTTCAACCAGGTCACCCCCGACGTACCGCGCGGGCGGGCGTACCTCGAGGACCTCGGCTTCCGTGTCTCCGAGGACATCCAGGACTCCGACGGTGTCACCTACGCCGTGTGGATGCACCGCAAGCAGACCGTCCACGACACCGCCCTGACCGGCGGCAACGGTCCCCGCATGCACCACGTCGCGTTCGCGACCCATGAGAAGCACAACATCATCCAGATCTGCGACAAGATGGGCGCCCTGCGCATCAGCGACCGCATCGAGCGCGGCCCCGGGCGCCACGGCGTCTCCAACGCCTTCTACCTCTACATCCTCGACCCGGACGGGCACCGCATCGAGATCTACTGCCAGGACTACTACACGGGCGACCCGGACAATCCGACCATCACGTGGGACGTCCACGACAACCAGCGCCGCGACTGGTGGGGCAACGCCGTCGTGCCCTCCTGGTACTCGGAGGCCTCCCTCGTGCTCGACCTCGACGGCAACCCCCAGCCCGTCGTGGCCCGCGAGGACAGGAGCGAGATGGCCGTGACCGTCGGTGCCGACGGCTTCTCCTACACGCGCAGGGACGACGACGGCGCGGCCGAGGGCTTCAAGCTCGGCACCCAGCTCTGAGACCCGCAGGAGGACACCGATGCTCGACCCACTGACCATCAGCCGGATCACCGACGAACTCGTCGACGCCGCCCGGACCCGCACCCCGGTGCCGTTGTTGACCGCGCGGTACCCGGAGATGACGGTGGAGGATTCCTACGCCGTGCAGCGGCTGTGGCGGCAGCGCAACGAGGACGCCGGCCGCACCCTGGTGGGCCGGAAGATCGGGCTCACCTCGCGGGCCATGCAGGCCGCCACGGGGATCACCGAACCGGACTACGGGGCGATCTTCGACGACATGGTCCTCGAGACCGGCTGCTCGGTGGAGTGGGAGCGCTACACGAAGCCCCGGGTCGAGGTGGAACTCGCCTTCGTGCTCAAGGAGGATCTCGCCGGACCGGGCTGCACGATCTTCGATGTCCTCAACGCCACCGACTACGTGGTGCCGGCGCTGGAGATCCTGGACTCGCGCATCGAGATGCAGGGCCGCACCATCGTGGACACCATCTCCGACAACGCGGCGATGGGCGCCATGGTGGTGGGCGGCAGGCCCGTGAAGCCCGACGCCGTGGACCTGCGGTGGGTCGCCGCGATCCTCTACAAGAACCAGGTGGTGGAGGAGACGGGCGTGGCCGCCGGGGTCCTGGGCCATCCCGCGGCCGGCGTGCACTGGCTCGCGAACAAGATCGCCGCCCACGGTGACGGCCTGAAGGCCGGGGACATCATCCTCGCCGGTTCCTTCACGCGCCCGCTCTGGGTGGACCGGGGCGACACCGTCCATGCCGACTACGGACCGCTGGGAGCCGTGACATGCCGCTTCATCTAGCCCCAACGTTCGCCGACGCACTGGCCGCATCCGGGCGTCCTCTTGCCGGGATGTGGGTGTGCTCGGGCAGCCCGCTGGTGGCCGAGATCTGCGCCGGGTCCGGGCTGGACTGGCTGCTGGTCGACGCCGAACACAGCCCCAACGGCCTCGAGTCCATCCTCGCCCAGCTCCAGGCGGTCCACGGGTACCCGGTGCAGGTGCTCGTCCGGCCACCCGTCAACGACACCGTGCTCATCAAGCAGTACCTCGACCTGGGTGTGCAGAACCTGCTGATCCCCATGGTGCACTCGGCGGCCGACGCGCGGGCCGCCGTCGCGGCGACCCGCTACCCGCCCGAGGGCGTCCGCGGCGTCGGGTCCGCGCTGGCCCGGGCCGCCCGCTGGAACCGAATCCCCGACTACCTCGGCACCGCGGGGTCGACGATCAGCGTGACGGTACAGATCGAGTCCACGGCCGCCGTCGGGGCCGTGGAGGACATCCTCGCGGTCGACGGCGTCGACGCGATCTTCGTCGGACCCTCCGACCTCGCCGCCTCCATGGGACTCCTCGGCCGGCAGGAACACCCTGACGTCCGCGCCGCCGTCGTGCACTGCCTCGCAGCAGCACAGCGCACCGGGAGACCTGCAGGCGTCAACGCCTTCAACCCGGACACGGCACGGTACTACCTCGACGCAGGCGCCCGGTTCATCCTCGTCGGGGCCGACGTCGCCCTCCTCGCCCGCGGCTCCGAGAACCTGGCCGCAGCCTTCGTCCCCGCGGCCGACGGCGGAGCCCCGGGGAGCTACTGATCCGACGGGAACCCCTCCCTCAGCCCGCGGTGGACCTCCGCCGCTGAGCCTCAGTCCCGCGCAGCGCACAGCAGATCTGCCTCCGGCAGCACGCCCTTGTCCGGCCACGGTGCCGGGACGAGGGTGGGGTCATGACCGACGAACGCAGACCCACGTCCCTCGACGACACCCTGACCCAGCAGCTCATGAGCCACCGGATCCTGCTGCTCGGCACCGAACTGGACCAGGAGGGCGGCAACCGGCTGTGCACGCAGCTGATGCTGCTCTCCGCCGAGGACCCGCAGCGGGACATCAGCCTGTGGATCAACTCCCCCGGCGGGTCCGTGCCCGCGATGCTCGCGATCCGCGACATCATGCGCCTCATCCCGAACGACGTCTCCACCGTGGTCCTGGGCCTGGCCCTCAGTGCCGGGCAGTTCCTCCTCAGCGCCGGGACGCACGGCAAGCGGTTCGCCCTGCCGCACGCCCGCGTGCTGCTGCATCAGGGCTCCGGCGGTATCGGCGGCACCGCGATGGACATCGCCATCCAGGCGGAGGACCTGCGGCACACGCGGGACACCGTGCTCGGGCTCATCGCCGCGGACACCGGTCAGCCGATCGGGCGCGTCACAGCCGACTCGCTGCGCGACCGGTGGTTCACGGCGGCCGAGGCGCAGGAGTACGGGTTCGTGGACCGGATCATCGACCACCTGGACGACATCCGGCCGGGCCGGCGCCCCGCGGTCAGCCTGGGCGGCGTGCGATGAGCAGCTACACCATCCCCTACGTCACGGTGCGCCACGGCAACGGATCGCAGCAGACCCTCGACATCTACAGCAGCCTGCTGACCGAGCGCATCATCTACCTCGGCACCCCCCTGGACGACGGCGTGGCCAACGCGCTCATCGCGCAGCTGCTCCACCTGGAGTCCGCGAGCGCGTCGCTGCCGATCGACCTGTACATCAACTCGCCCGGCGGGTCCATCAGCGCCATGCTCGCCGTGTACGACGCGATGCAGTACGTCACGCCCCCGGTCCGCACCACCTGCATCGGCCAGGCGACCTTCACCGCGGCGGTGCTCCTGGCCGGGGGTGAGCGCGGCGCGCGCTCCATCCTGCCGCGGGGACGCGTGGTGCTGCACCAGCCGACGATCGACACGGGCAGGGGCACCATCCCCGACCTCATCCTCGAGGCCGACGAGGTGGAACGGATCACGGCGCTCCTCGACGAGCTCCTCGCCCGGCACACCGGGAAGACGGTGGAGGAGATCCGGCGGGACACGGACCGGAACCTCGTCCTCGACGCCCGGCAGGCCGTCGGCTACGGGGTGGTCGACACCGTGGTGGAGTACCGCAAGACGGACCCGCCCGGGTAGGGACGAGCAGTCCCCTCCAGGCCGGCTCAGGCGGCGAGGTGGACCTGCGGCCCTCCGCCCCGGGCCATCCGGGTGGTGGCGTGGGAACTCAGGGTCCGCACCGTCACTCCGAGCGAGCGGGCGATGGCCGCGAGGATCTCCGACGAGGCGTCCTTGCGGCCCCGTTCGATCTCGGAGAGGTACTGCGGCGAGATGGCCGCCCGGCCGGCGACGTCCGTGAGCCGCTCGCCGCGGTCGAGCCGGAGGTCGCGCAGCACATCGCCGTAGGCCTCGCGCAGCAGGGGCTCGCGCCCCGGGCGAGTGTCCTCCGGGGCCTCGCCCGGGCGGTCCGTCCGCGGTGGGGCCTGCCGGCGTCGTCCGGGGGTCGCAGGTGACGGAAAATACAGAATCTCGCCCATGCAGCCTGACTGTAGCCGGGCGCAGGGCCGGGTGGGGGCCGCTCTGCTCAGAGCAGAGCGGCCGGGTACTAGCTCGTCCTCCGCCGGTACGTCGCGATGGCGACGGCGTAGGCCGCGGCGAGGAGCGCGGCGCACCACGCGAGCGCCGTCCAGAGGTCGCCGTCGACCGGCCGGCCCGCGAACAGGTCCCTGATCGAGTTCACGATCGACGTGACCGGCTGGTTCTCGGCGAACCAGCGGACGGGGCCGGGCATGGTCTCCGTCGGGGCGAAGGCCGAGCTGACGAACGGGAGGAAGATCAGCGGGTAGGAGAACGCGCTCGCGCCGTCCACGGTCTTCGCTGACAGACCCGCGATCACCGCCATCCAGGTCAGGGCGAGGGTGAAGAGCACCAGCATCCCGAGCACACCCAGCCAGGCGACGGGACCCGCCGACGTCCGGAAGCCCATGAGGAGGGCGACGCCGACGACGATCACGAGGGAGACGAGGTTCGCGACGAGCGAGGTCAGCACGTGCGCCCACAGCATGCTGGACCGGGCGATGGGCATGGACTGGAAGCGCTCGAAGATGCCGCTCTGCAGGTCCAGGAACAGCCGGTACGCCGTGTATGCCACGCCGGAGGCGACCGTGATGAGCAGGACGCCCGGCAGCATGTAGTCGACGTAGGAGGACGTGCCCGTGTCGATCGCCCCGCCGAACACGACGACGAACAGGACCATGATGGCGACGGGCATGACCGCCGTCGTGACGACGGTGTCGAAGCTCCGGGTGATGTGGCGCAGCGACCGGCCGGTCAGCGCCGCGGTGTCGCGGACCATGTGGGTGCTCATCGGGATCCCCCTCCGGCCTGCTCGTCCCTGCCCGCCGGGGTGGTGCCGATGATCGCGAGGAACACGTCCTCGAGGGTCGGCTGCTTCTCGACGTACTCCACCCGGGCGGGCGGGAGGACCTGCCGGAGCTCCGCGAGCGTACCGTTCGCGATGATCCGGCCCTCGTGGAGGATGGCGATGCGATCGGCGAGCTGCTCGGCCTCGTCCAGGTACTGCGTGGTCAGCAGCACGGTGGTGCCCTGCCCTGCCAGTTCCCGGACGGCACGCCACACCTCCAGCCGGGCCTCCGGGTCGAGGCCCGTGGTCGGTTCGTCGAGGAAGACGACCGGCGGGCGGCCGATGAGGCTCATGGCGATGTCCAGGCGGCGGCGCATCCCGCCCGAGTAGGTGGCCGCCTTCCGGTCCCCCGCGTCGGTGAGGGCGAAGCGCCGCAGCAGGTCCTCCGCGATCTGCCGCGGATCCTCCAGGTGCCGTAGCCTCGCGACGAGCACGAGGTTCTCGCGGCCGCTGAGGATCTCGTCGACGGCGGCGAACTGTCCCGTGAGGCTGACGGATTCCCGGACGTCCGGCGCCTGGGCGGCGACGTCGAAGCCGTTGACGGCGGCCGTCCCGGTGTCCGGGGCGAGCAGCGTGGACAGGATCCTCACCAGGGTCGTCTTGCCGGCGCCGTTCGAGCCGAGCAGCGCGAAGATGCTGCCGCGGGCCACCTCGAAGTCGACGCCGCGGAGGACGTGCAGGTCCTTGTAGGACTTGGCGAGGGCCGTCACGCGGATCGCCGGAGCCTCGGCGGTCATCCCCGTTCCTCCGCCTCGGCGCGGTCGATGGCCTTCGCGAGCCGGTCCCGTTCCTTCCGGATCCAGCTCCCGCCGCCGTAATTCTGCATGAACTCCTCGGCGAACTCCACGGGGTCGGTCCCGACGACGTCGCGCAGCGGGATGCCTGCGGCGACGCTCTGCTCGAAGAGGTCCGCGAGGTCGGTGACCATCGCGATGAGGCTGTTGCCGTCACTGCTCGGTCCGAGGTGGAGCAGGTAGCGCTCCAGCGCGAGGGCCGCCTCCCGGTAGCCGTCGGGCAACTGCCGCACGCGCTCCCTGTACTCCCGGTACCGCTTCTTGTCGCCGAGATCCCCGACGATCTTCTCGATCCACATGGTCACCGTCCTCCTTCGCGGAGCTGTTCGAGCCGTTCGGAGAGGAAGCTCCAGGTCCTCCAGAACTCGTCGAGGTATTCCTGCCCCCGCGCATTGAGGGAGTAGACCTTGCGCGGAGGCCCCTTCTCGGAGGGGACCTTCTCGACATCGACGAGTCCGCGCTGTTCCGCGCGGATCAGGAGTGCATAGATGGTGCCCTCGGCGATGTCCGTGAAGCCCTGATCCCTCAGCCACGCAGTGATCTCATAGCCGTAGGCCGCCCTGCCGGCCAGGAGGGCGAGGACGATCCCTTCGAGGGTGCCCTTCAGCATCTCCGTCGCCTGCTTGCCCATGGGCCCCTCCCGCTACCTAGTGGTGCTTGATACTGGTACAAAGTAACACTGGGTACCGGTAGCTAGCAAGAGGGAGTAGTAGAGCGATGATCAGCGGCTGCTGCCGGGCGGACGCATAACAGCCGTCCGGGCCGGGGCCTCGGCCGTCCGGCCTGCTCCGCGGCTCCGACCCTGGCCTCGGGGTCGCGGGACTCGCTACGATCCGACCATGACCCGAACCCACCTCCCGCCGGCAACCCACCAGCGGCCGGCAACCCTGGCGGCCGCCCTCCTCGCCGTCGTCGCAGCATTCCAGGCCGCCCTCGCCCTCGGCGCACCGTGGGGAGAAGCGGCGTACGGAGGCGCTCACCGGGGTGCGCTGCCGGCGAAGCACCGCGCATCGAGCGCCGTCGCCTCCCTGGCCTACGGCGCGCTCACCCTCATCACGCTGGGCAGGGGGCCGGGCTCGACGGCGAGGCGCCGGATCCTCTCGGGAGCCTCGGCCCTCATGATGCTCGGCACCGCCATGAACCTCGCGTCACGGTCCCGCCTGGAACGGGCGCTGTGGACGCCCGTGGCAGGGACGCTCGCCGTCACCCTGCTGCGGACGGCACGCAGCACCCCGACGGAGGATGCCCGCCCTACAGCTGGTCCTCGAGGTGGAAGACCTCGTCGAGCCTGAGCATGCCCTCATCGGGACGGCCCTCGAGGGCCACGAAGAACGGCGCCATCTCCGCCTGCCACCGCGCATTGACCTCCGTGTCCGCCATCGCGGCCTGGGCCGCGGCGAAATCCTCGCACTCCACGTATCCGATCAGCAGGCCGTCCGGGCGCAGGAACAGCGAGTAGTTGGTCCACCCGGTGTCCTTGAGCGCCCGCGCCATCTCGGGCCAGATGGCCGCATGGCGTTCGCGGTACTCGGGGATGCGCTCGGGCCGGACCTGCAGCTGGAAGCACACGCGTTCCATGGTTCTCCTCTCCATGTCCGGGGCCTCAGAGCGCCACGTGGCGGTGCTCGACGCCGAGGAGGGATGCCGCGGCCCTGACATCTGCTGCGCGGTGGCCGACGCAGAGGGCCCAGTGGTGACCGATGCCCGTCTGGCTCCACTCGTCCACCCACAACCCGGGGTCGCCCCCGAAGTCCACGCGCGACGTCGTGTTGCCGATGGCGAGCAGCGGGCCGGGCACCACGGTGCCCTCCGAGGTGACGAAGACGTAGGAGCCGTCCGGGTCCTGGCCGATGCCGAAGGTGGTGACGGGACCGTGGCGGACGTCGAACTCCACCGAGACGCCCCAGCCGCGCTTGCCGTGGTAGACCCCGAGTCCCCGCAGCAGCGGGTCGGCGGCGCTCACGGCGAGGTGGGCCGGACCGTCGTGGCCCATCTCCACCACGTTGTCGAGGAAGTTGAGGGCCTGGATCTCGGTGAAGGAGCCGCCGGCCCCCATCGCCTGCGCGGCGACCATCGCGATCGAGGTCCGCAGCTCGTACTCGCCCGCCATCGGGACACCGCGGGCCGTGAGGATCGAGGCGCCGAGGATCATGCCCGCACCGAGGCGTTCGTGCTGTTCCCCCGCGAGCCCGCGGTGGTAGTAGGCGAGGGAGTCGAGGTCGAACTCGGTGACGAGCCGGTCGAGCCCCACGGAGACCTTCGCGCCCCACGCGAAGTCGTCGTCGTCCACGGAGCGGTCCACGGTGAACAGGGTCCGGGCGAGCGCCATGCGTTCGCGGACCTGCTCGTCCGTCACCTCGCCGACGAACTCGCGCAGGTCGTCGAACTCGACCACCTCCACGTGCGAGCCGAATGTCGTCGAGACGGTGGTGAGGTCGGTCGAGACGTCGAGCATGCCCGGGTACACGTGCCCCATGAGGCCGTGGCAGGCGTGCCGCAGCCTGCCGCGGACACCGGCGGCGTGGACCCACTGGTTGATGCGCTCCCACGCGGACTCCTGCGTGAGGTACCCGGAGACCGAGCGGAACGGGATGCCCGCCCGCTTGAACACATTGGCGACCTCGGGCACGGGGCACTGCCCGCAGTACGCGAGCCACTTGCCGGTGTCGAAGTTCGCGTGGTCCATGGCCTCGGTGGGCTGCAGATCGATCACGAGGACCGGCGTCTGCGAGCGCTGAGCGATCGGCAGGACCATCGAGGAGGTCAGGTAGGTGGTGAGGAAGATGACGATCAGGTCGCAGTCCGCCCGCCGGAGCTCCTCGGCGGCCCGTGCCGCCTCGCGGGCGTCCGACACGAACCCGACGTCGGTCACGTCGGCGTCGAGCGCGTCGAAGCGGGAGGTGACGTACCGCGCCGATTCCTGCAGCTGCGGCAGGAGGTCGGGGAACTGCGGCCAGTACGCACCGAGGCCGCCCGAGACGAGTCCGAGGCGCGTGGGACGCCGGCGGACCGGTTCGAGCAGGCCGGGTAGGGCGAGCGGCGCGGACGAGACCGGGGAGTCGGTGGTCATGGGTGCTCCTGGGGCAGTCGGAACAGGGAATGAAGGAGGAATGAAGGAGGAGCAGCAAGGACGGGGGTCACACGCGGGCGGGGCGCCCGCCAGGAGCGCCCCGCCCGGGTGACTAGAAGTCGTAGTCGCCGATGTTCTCGGCGCTGAACACGGTGGGCGGACCGACCAGCACGATCCCGCCCTCCGTCACCTCGCGCTCGCCGAGCTCGCCGGCTTCGAAGGTGTCGCCGACCTCGCCGGTGATCGAGCCGTCGGCCAGTGCCTTGCCGGCGAAGGCCGCCACGTAGCCGAGCTGTGCCGGGTCCCAGAGGGCGAACTCGGTGACGGTGCCGTCCTCCACGAACGGCCGCATCTCGTTGGGCAGCCCGAGCCCCGTCAGTGCCACCTTGCCCTTGTACTCCGACGTGGAGAGGTACCGCGCCGTCGCGGCGATGCCGACCGTCGTGGGCGAGATGATGCCCTTCAGGTTCGGGTAGGCCTGCAGCAGGCCCTGGGCCTCCTGGAAGGACTTGGTGTCGTCGTCGTCGCCGTAGACCTTCGCGACGAGCTCGATGTTCGCGTACTCGGGGTTGGAGGCGAGCTCCTCCTCCATGAACTTGATCCACTCGTTCTGGTTGGTGGCGTTGGCGGTGGCCGAGAGGATCGCGACCTCGCCCTCCCCTCCGATCTGCTTCGAGATGAGCTCGAGCTGGATCAGGGCCACGTCCTTGGCGTTGACCTGGCTGACGAAGACATCGCGGTAGTCGGGGTTGGTGTCGGAGTCGAACGCGACGATCTTGGAGCCCGCGGTGCGGGCCTCCTCGAGGGCGGGGCCGACGGCATCGGGGTCGTTGGCGGCGATCACGATCACGTTGGTGCCGCGCTGCGTCTCGGCGTTGATGAAGGACACCTGGCTGGACGCGCTGGCGTCGAGCGGGCCGACCACCTCCGACGAGGCGAAGCCGGCCTCCGTTGCACCGTCCTCGCCACCGCCCAGCACCACGTCGGTGTAGGGGTTGTTGAGCTGCTTGGGGATGAACGTGATCGTCTGCTCGCCGTCCGACCCGCTGCCGCCTTCAGCGCCGCCGCCGCCGTCGGTGGCCGCACCGCCACCGCATGCACTGAGGACCAGCGCGGCGCTCGTCGCGAGAGCCGCGAACGCCGCCCGGCGCCGGGTGGATCCGGAATGAATGAACCTCATTGTTTTTCCTTTCGAAGGGCGCTGGAGACCAGACGCCGGGTTCGACCTCAGGGGGACGGCCTAAGGAAGTGGTGCTGCGCGGACCTGCCTCGCATGGCGGGCCCGCTGGACGGCGGCACCGATGGTCGGTGCCACCACGGAGAGGATGAGCAGGGAACCCGTCACGATGATGAGGACCACTTCGGAGACGCGGTCCAGCTTCAGGGCGTAGTTGATGGTGCCGATCAGCAGCACGCCCGCGAGGACGCCGGGGATCGATCCCTTGCCGCCGAAGATCGAGACGCCGCCCAGCAGCACAGCGGCGATGACCGCGAGTTCGAGTCCGCTCGCGTTGTCGCTCCGGGCGCTCGAATACCGGAGCGTCCAGTAGATGCCGGCGAGCGCCGACACGGTCCCGGTGGCCAGGTAGAGCAGGAACTTCGAGCGGGCGACGTCGATCCCCACGAAGGTGGCGGCCTCCCTGCTGTAGCCGAGGGCGAAGAGCCCGCGCCCGAACGGCGTGAAGTGCAGCACGACGGCGAACGCGATGATGAGCGCCACCACGCCGACCATCACTGTGGGGATGCCCGTGCCGCCGATCTTCGAGGTGACGAAGGACGTGAGCCCCGGCGGGAAGTTCGCCACCGCGTTGTCTCCGATCACCACGAGGGCGAGGCCCCGGAACAGGGCGAGCGTGCCGATGGTGACGGCGAGTGACGGCAACCCGAGGTAGGCGATGAGCACCCCGTTGAACGCGCCGGCCACGAGGCCCGCGAGGACGCAGATCACGAGGACCAGCGCGATCGGCATGCCACCCTGCCAGAGCACACCCATGAGTGCGCTGGTGAGCCCTGCGATGCTGGCCACCGAGAGATCGATCTCCCCCGAGATGATCACGAGCGTCATCGGCAGGGCGATGAGCAGCGTGGGGATCACGTCCAGGAGCAGGAAACCGACCGTGACCGGCGAGGCGAAGCGCGGGATCACGATGCTCGCGTAGAGCACGACGACGACGAGCACGTAGATCATGATCGCGTCGCGTCCGAGCAGGATCCGCGCGGCGCCGGTGCGGCCCTTGGGGACGGCGAGCACCTTGGTGGTGTCGGCCCGCCCTGCAGCCGGCCGGCGTGCCGTCTTCTCCTCGGAGGTCCTGGTTCCTGGGGCGGCCATGCGCGTGCCTTTCGTTGGAGAGCCGGTCTCCGGCCGATCCCGTGCGGGCTGGACGGAGGCGTCGGAGCCGGCCGCCGGTCCTGGCTGGGCGTCGAGTCGGTCAGACATTGCGCGCCTCCGCGATCCGGAGCTTGCGGGCGGACCGCACGCTGGCGAGGCGGTCGATGACGACGGCAGCGAGGATCAGGATGCCCACGATGGCCTGCTGCCAGAACTTGTCCACGCGCAGCGCCGTCAGGGCGCTGGTGATGGTGGTCAGCAGGAGGGCTCCGATCGCGGCCCCGACCACGGTGCCGCTACCACCGAAGATCGCGACACCACCCACCACCGCCGCGGCGACGACGTCGAGCTCGAGGCCGGAGCCCGTGGTCGCCCCCACCGAGTTGAAGCGGCTGGCGTACAGCACGCCGGCGAGGCCGGCGAGCAGTCCGTTCACCACGAAGGCGAGCAGGACCCGGCGCGTGACCGGGATGCCGAAGAGGCGCGCCGCATCGGGGTCTGAGCCGATGGCGTAGAGATCGCGGCCCGGCCGCGTGCCCAGCATGTACACCGCGACGATCCCGACGACGACCACGGCGATCAGCGTGATCACGGGGAACCCGAGGACGGTGTCCACGGAGAGGTTGCCGAACGCCTCGGGGCGGTCACCGGCGAAGTACTGGGTGCCGCCCGCCCAGGCGTTGTTGATACCGCGGAAGATGTAGAGCGTGCCGAGCGTGATGACGAGGGCCGGGACCTTCGCGATGGTGATCAGCAGGCCGTTCAGGGCCCCGAGGACCGCGCCGAAGAGCATCCCGAGGACGAACACCGCGATGATCGGCAGGTTCGGGGCGGCCACGAAGATGCTGCCGGTGCCGAAGGCCACGAGGCCGAGGATGGAACCGACGGACAGGTCGATGTTCCGGGTGATGATCACGAGCGTCTGGCCGACGGCGAGGATCATCAGGATGGTCGCGTTCAGCAGCAGGTCCTTGATGCCCTGCTCGCTGAGGAACAGCGGGTTGAGCGCCGCGGTCACGGCGACGAGCACCACGAGGGCGAGGATCACCGGGAGTTCGCGGAGCCTGAGGAAGGAGGCGAGCGCCGAGGGACGGGAGTGCCCGGGGGTGGGGTGCGCGGGGGCCGCGCTCTTGCTGTCGAGGCTCATCGCGAGGACTCCAGGGATGCGGTGGCGGCGTGCATGACGGTCTCTGCTGTGGCCTCGGCTCGGTCGAGGCGGCCGGTGATCCGGCCCTCCCGCATGACCAGCACGCGGTCCGCCATGCCGAGCACCTCTGGGAGCTCGGAGGAGATCATGAGGATCGCGATCCCGCGACCGGCGAGTTCGGAGATGAGGCGGTGCACCTCGGCCTTGGTCCCGACGTCGATGCCGCGGGTGGGCTCGTCGACGATGAGCAGCTTCGGGTCCGTGGCGAGCCACTTCGCGAGGACCACCTTCTGCTGGTTGCCGCCGGACAGGGTGGAGACGGCGTGTTCGGGCGAGCCTGCCTTGACCTGCAGGCGCTTCCCCCAGGTCTCGGCGGCCTCGCGCTCGGCGCGGCCGCTGATGATGCCGAACCGGGCGAGCGAGTGCCGGAGCGTGAGGGTCGCGTTGCGCTCCACCGAGAGGTCCATGACGAGCCCCTGCTTGCGCCGGTCCTCGGGCACGAAGCCGATACCGGCGTCGATCGCGGCGCGGGGGTCCTTGCGGCGCAGTGGCTGCCCGGCCATCGTGACGGTGCCGGATTCGTAGCGGTCGATGCCGAAGACCGCGCGGGCCACCTCGGTACGCCCGGCGCCGACCAGCCCCGAGAGGGCCACGATCTCGCCGGCCCGCACCTCGAAATCGATGTCGTGGAACACGCCCGGGCGGGTCAGCCCGTTGACCCGCAGGACGACGTCGCCCGCTTCCGTCTCGGTCTTGGGGAACAGGGCGTCGATGTCACGGCCCACCATCTCGCGGACGATCGCCTCGACGGACGTCGTACCAGTCTCATGGGTGGCGATGTAGGTGCCGTCGCGCATGACCGTGATGCGGTCGCAGAGGCCGAAGACCTCGTCGAAGCGGTGCGAGATGAAGAGGATGCCGCTGCCCGCGTCCCGCAGGCGGCGTGCGACGGCGAAGAGGCGGTCCACCTCGACGCCGCTGAGCGCCGCCGTGGGTTCGTCCATGACCAGCACGCGGGCGTCGAGGGAGATGGCCTTGGCGATCTCGATGATCTGCTGATCGGCGATGGAGAGCCCTTCCGCCACGCGGTCCGGATCGATCGGGACGCCGAGCTGATCGAACAGCTCCTTGGCGCGTCGACGCATCTCGACGCGGCTGATCAGGCCGAAGCGGCCCTTCGGCTGGCGTCCGATGAAGATGTTCTCGGCCACCGTGAGATCGGGGAACAGCGTGGGTTCCTGGTAGATGACCGAGATACCCGCGGCCTTGCTGTCGGCGACGTTGCGGAAGGTGACGGCCTGGCCCGCGACGAGGAACTCGCCCGCATCGGGCTGGTGCACCCCGGCGAGGATCTTCACGAGCGTGGACTTGCCCGCACCGTTCTCACCCACCAGGGCGTGGATCTCGCCGGCTGAGAGGTCGATGGTGCCGTCCGCGAGGGCGACGACCGGACCGAACGTCTTCAGCGCTCCCCGGAGGCTCAGCACCGAGGTCCGCTCCGGGTCGGTCTGGTCCATGGCCTCGCTGCCATGACCGGCAAAGTGCGTCAATGCGACTCCTCAGGGCAAATGAATCGTTTCAGAGCAACGGTTCACATCGAATAGTAGGCGTGAGCCACATCACCGTCAACAGCCCGAGACGGACCTGTTACCTCGGGCGGAGGAGCACCGGAAGCGGTCAGCCGACCGCGTGGACCGGCGCCTGGGTGCTGCCGCGCTCGACGAGTTCCGGGTCGAAGATGACCTGCCGTCGTCGTGATGCGGGCCTTTCGATCTCCTCGAGGAGGAGCTCGATGGCCGTGCGCCCCATGAGTGCGGTCGGCTTCCGGACACTCGACAGAGGCACCACCGCGGAGGTCGAGAAGTCGATGTCGTCGTAGCCGATGAGGGCGATGTCCTCCGGGATCCGCAGGCCGCGGATCAGCAGCACGGCCTGCATCACGCCGATCGCGAGGAGATCGTTGGCGCAGAAGATCCCGTCCGGCAACTCCTCCCTGCTGCGCTGCGCGATCTCACCGCCGACCTCACGGCCGGCCAGGACCGTCATCGCTTCGGCCTCGACGACCTCGAGGACGGCGCCGTCGCATTCCT
Organism: Arthrobacter sp. TJ-238; assembly: GCF_058269215.1. Classification (NCBI taxonomy): domain Bacteria; kingdom Bacillati; phylum Actinomycetota; class Actinomycetes; order Micrococcales; family Micrococcaceae; genus Arthrobacter; species Arthrobacter sp. TJ-238. Next base: position 111,542 of record NZ_JBZCNH010000008.1, read on the forward strand.
CGACCGCCTGGCGTGCTCCCGCCAGCCGGTCCGCCACCTGGCGGTAATCGGCCCGGGTCCCTACGAAGACGATGCGCCGCCGCCCTGCGTCGAGGAGGTGGCGCACCGCCATGTACCCTCCGGCGACGTCGTCCACGGACACCGAGCTGCAGCGTCGCTGTGCATCCGTCCGGTCCACCAGCACCACCGGCATGCCGCGCGCGCGCAGGGCCTCGACGCGCGGCCCGACGTCGCCGACGGGCGAGATGAGCATGCCCTGGACGCGCTGCTGCTCGAAGACGTCGATGTAGCGGGCCTCGCGGTCGGCATCCTGGCCACTGTCGCCGAGGACCACGGTGCTGCCGTTCTCGGCCGCGCAGTCCTCCGCGGCGCGGGCGAGCGAGGAGAAGAACGGATTGCCGACATCGAGCACGATCAGCCCGATGGTGCGGCTCTGGCCCGCGCGCAGTTGCCGTGCGGCGTCGTTGCGGACGAACCCCAGGTCGTCGATCGCTTCCTGCACGCGCTCCCGCGTGGCGGCGGAGACGCGCGCGGGATGGTTCAGAACGTTGGACACGGTGCCGACCGCCACTCCTGCGCGGTCCGCGACGTCCTTGATGCTGACGGTTCGGCTCTCCATGGCTACCTCGAAGCTCGCGTCCGGCCGTGGCGCGGGTGGCCGGCAGGACTGTTGACACTCGGTCTCAGGCAAGGATAACTTTGAAACGTGCCAATGAAACGATTCAAAGGCGCGTCGATTCCTGATACCCCTTCCCGGCCCGTTCCGGGCAGGCGACAACACCCGAACTCCCGCCGCCGGCGGTGCCCCGAGCACCCGGCGGCCGCTCACCCTTCAACGCTGGAGAGAGTACATGACTGTCATCGACGACATCGCTGCGGAGCTGGACCAGCTCGCCATCGAGGTTCCCTCCTGGGCCTACGGCAACTCCGGAACACGCTTCAAGGTGTTCGCGACACCAGGCACCCCACGCTCCGTCGAGGAGAAGATCGCCGACGCGGGCATGGTCAATCGGCTGACCGGCCTCGCCCCGAGCGTGGCACTCCACATCCCCTGGGACAAGGTGGACGACTACGGGATCCTCGCCTCCCACGCCGCCGACCACGGCGTGCGGCTGGGCACCATCAACAGCAACACCTTCCAGGACGACGACTACAAGTTCGGCAGCCTGACGCACAGCGACGCCGCCGTGCGGAACAAGGCGATCGACCACATGTACGAGTGCATCGAGGTCATGAACGTCACCGGTTCCCGGGACCTGAAGATCTGGCTCGCCGACGGCTCGAACTATCCCGGCCAGGCCGACATGCGCTCCCGGCAGGACTGGCTGCAGGACTCGCTGCGGAAGGTCTACGACCGGCTCGGCGAGGACCAGCGGCTCGTGCTCGAGTACAAGTTCTTCGAGCCGGCGTTCTATCACACGGACGTGCCCGACTGGGGCACCTCCTACGCCCACTGCCTGCAGCTCGGCGAGAAGGCGCTCGTCTGCCTCGACACCGGGCACCATGCACCGGGGACCAACATCGAGTTCATCGTGGCCCAGCTGATCCGTCTCGGGAAACTCGGCTCGTTCGACTTCAACTCGCGCTTCTACGCCGACGACGACCTCATCGTCGGCGCCGCGGACCCGTTCCAGCTCTTCCGCATCATGGCCGAGGTCGTCCGCGGCGGCGGTCTGGACCCCTCGAGCGGGATCGCGCTCATGCTCGACCAGTGCCACAACCTCGAGGAGAAGATCCCCGGTCAGATCCGTTCCGTGCTGAACGTGCAGGAGATGACGGCGCGCGCGCTGCTCGTCGACCGCACCGCGCTGACCGCGGCGCAGGAGTCCGGGGACGTCCTCGGGGCCAACGCCGTCCTGATGGACGCCTTCTACACGGACGTCCGGCCCGCCCTGGCACAGTGGCGCGAGGCGAAGGGCCTGCCCGGAGACCCGATGGCGGCCTACCGGGCGAGCGGCTACCAGGACCGGATCAACACCGAACGACAGGGCGGCCTGCAGGCCGGATGGGGAGCATGACAGTGACGACGACGACAGGGCACACCACCGCTTCCACCGACGGTCCCACGAACCCGACTGTCAGGGAGCTCATCGGGCGCTCCAACCGATTGGGCGCCGACAAGCGGAACACGAACTATGCCGGCGGGAACACCTCGGCGAAGGGCAGCGGGCTGGACCCGGTGACCGGTGAGGACGTCGAGCTGCTCTGGGTCAAGGGCTCGGGCGGCGACCTCGGGACGCTGCAGGAATCCGGGCTCGCGGTGCTGCGGCTGGACCGGATGCGGGCCCTCCAGAGCGTCTACCCCGGCGTGGAGCGCGAGGACGAGATGGTCGCGGCCTTCGACTACACGCTGCACGGCAAGGGCGGAGCCGCTCCGTCCATCGACACGGCCATGCACGGCCTCGTCGACGCCGCCCACGTGGATCACCTGCACCCCGACTCGGGTATCGCCGTCGCGACGGCCGCCGACGGCGAGGCGCTGACCACGACGATCTTCGGGCCGAAGGTCGTATGGGTGCCCTGGCGCCGGCCCGGCTTCCAGCTCGGGCTCGACATCGCGGCCATCAAGGAGGCCCACCCCGAGGCCATCGGAACAATCCTCGGCGGCCACGGCATCACGGCCTGGGGCGACACCTCCGAGGAGGCCGAGGCGAACTCGCTGTGGATCATCGAGACCGCCGAACGCTACATCGCCGAGCACGGGCGGACGGAACCCTTCGGCGCCGCCCTCGAGGGCTACGCCGCGCTGCCCCCGGAGGAACGCCGGGCGAAGGCCGCAGCGCTGGCCCCGACCATCCGGGGCCTCGCCTCCACGGACAGGGCCCAGGTGGGCCACTTCACCGACGACCCCCGCGTGCTGGACTTCCTCGCCTCCGCGAACCACCCGCGCCTCGGCGCACTCGGGACGAGCTGCCCCGACCACTTCCTCCGCACCAAGGTCAAGCCGCTGGTCCTCGACCTCCCGGCCGGCGCCGACGTCGAGAGCTGCCTGCTGCGCCTGCGCGAGCTGCACGCCGAGTACCGGGCGGACTACGCCGCGTACTACCAGCGCCACGCCACCCCGGACTCCCCCGCGATGCGCGGTGCGGACCCCGCGATCGTGCTGGTACCCGGCGTCGGCATGTTCTCCTTCGGATCCACCAAGCAGACTGCCCGCGTGGCCGGTGAGTTCTACCTCAACGCGATCAACGTCATGCGTGGCGCGGAGGCCATCTCCACCTACTCCCCCATCGAGGAGAGCGAGAAGTTCCGCATCGAGTACTGGGCCCTCGAGGAGGCCAAGCTCGCACGCATGCCCAAGCCCAAGTCCCACGCGGGGCGCATAGCGCTGGTGACGGGTGCGGCGTCGGGCATCGGCAAGGCGATCGCCACGCGCCTGGCCGCCGAGGGCGCCTGCGTGGTCATCGCGGACCTGAACATCGACAGTGCATCCACCGTCGCCGCGGAACTGGGCGGCCCGGATGTCGCGATCGGCGTCCAGGCGGACGTCACCGACGCGGCCCAGGTGCTCCAGGCCGTGAAGGCCGCCGTCCTGGCCTTCGGGGGTCTCGACCTCGTGGTCAACAACGCCGGGCTGTCCATCTCCAAGCCGCTCCTGGAGACGACGGAGAAGGACTGGGACCTGCAGCACGACGTCATGGCGAAGGGCTCCTTCCTCATGTCGCAGGCCGCCGCGAAGGTGCTGATCGAGCAGGACATGGGCGGTGACATCATCTACATCTCCTCGAAGAACTCGGTCTTCGCCGGGCCCAACAACATCGCCTACAGCGCCACGAAGGCCGATCAGGCCCATCAGGTCCGCCTCCTCGCCGCCGAGCTCGGCGGGTACGGCGTCCGCGTCAACGGCATCAACCCCGACGGCGTGGTCCGCGGCTCCGGCATCTTCGCCGGCGGCTGGGGCGCCAAGCGGGCAGCGGTCTACGGCGTCGAGGAGGAGAAGCTCGGCGAGTACTACGCGCAGCGGACCCTCCTCAAGCGCGAGGTGCTGCCGGAGAACGTCGCGAACGCCGTCGCCGTCCTCACCTCCGACGAACTCTCGCACACCACGGGCCTGCACATCCCCGTGGACGCGGGCGTCGCCGCCGCCTTCCTGCGCTGACATGACGGACGATCCGGGCAGGGCCCAGAGGCAGGCGTTCGCCGCCGTCGACATCGGGGCGTCCTCCGGCCGCGTGATCCTCGGACGGCTGACAGACCCTGACAACGGGATGCAGGAGCCCTCAGAGGACCGGCGAATCGAGATGGAGGTCATGCATCGGTTCCCCAATGGCGTCGTCACTCTCGACGGGCATCTTCGCTGGGACCTCGATGCGCTGTTGGAGGAGGTTCTGGTCGGACTCACCGAGGCGGCAACGGTCGCAGCCGCGCGAGGCGAGCAGATCATCAGTATCGGGATCGACACGTGGGCAGTCGATTACGGTCTGGTGGATCCGGCAGGTGAGCTCATGGCTCAACCCATCAGCTACCGGGACGACCGCACTCGAGTGACCATCGATCAGGTGCACCGGAAGGTCGACCAGGCACGCCTCTACAGCACGACGGGCCTGCAGTTCCTGCCCTTCAACACGGTCTACCAGTTGGCGGCCGAGCGGACGCTGGAAGGCGTTCAGGCCCTGCTGATCCCCGACCTGATCGGCTACCGGCTCACCGGTGAACGCCGCACCGAATCGACGAATGCGTCCACCACGGGCCTGTTCGATGCTGTCGCCGGAGAGTGGGCTACCGAATTCCATGAGGCCCTGGGGCTACCGAAGGATCTGTTCCCGCCTCTGGTAGAGGCTGGTCAGCCTATCGGTACCCTGCTTCCCGAGATCGCCGAGCGCACCGATCTACCGGCATCGACGAAGGTCGTTGCCGTGGGGTCCCACGACACCGCCTCAGCCGTGGCTGCGGTACCCGCCCGATCACCGCACTTTGCGTACATCTCCTCCGGAACATGGTCGCTCGTGGGGCTGGAGCTCCGGCACCCGGTCCTCACCGAGGCAAGCCGGGCCGCGAACTTCACCAACGAGCGGGGAGTGGACGGGACCATCCGCTACCTGCGCAACGTGGGCGGCCTCTGGCTCCTGAGCGAATGCCGACGCACATGGGCGGAGGAGGGCATCGATGAGTCGCTCGACTCCCTTCTTGCTGCCGCAGCCGCGCTGCCGGCAGATGGACCACAGGTCGACGTCGACGACCCTTCCTTCATCGCTCCTGGCGACATGCCGAGGCGCATCCAGCAAGCCGCCGCCAATACCGGGACGAGTGTGCCGGATGAGCCTGCAGCAATAGTCCGGTGCATCCTCGACAGCCTGGCAGCCGGATACGCACGAACCCTCGCCGACGCTGAACGCCTCACCGACACACGAGTGGACGTGGTGCACATCGTGGGAGGCGGATCCCAGAACCAGCTCCTGTGTCAGTTGACAGCCGACGCTACGGGCAAGCCGGTCATCGCAGGACCGGTCGAAGCGACGGCGCTCGGCAACCTTCTCGTCCAGGCGCGGGCCAGCGGCCACGTCGACGGCGGCCTCAGCAGCCTCAGACGTCTCGTTGCGGCGGGAAGGGAACCGGCCTACTACGAGCCACGCTCTCTCGCCTCACCCCGCACCACAGGCCTCACAGCCGTCCCCATCGGAAGGACTTCCCCATGATCAAGCGCCAACTCCCCGTTCCCGCGGAGATGCTCGAGCTGATGCAGTTCAAGAAGATCGAGCTCAACGGGAAGAAGCGGCGCCTGGAGGCGGCGCTCACCATCGCGGACCTGCGCACGATCGCCAAGCGCCGCACCCCCAGGGCCGCCTTCGACTACACCGACGGCGCCGCTGAGGGTGAGTTGTCCCTGGCCCGCGCCCGGCAGGCGTTCGAGGACATCGAGTTCCACCCCTCGATCCTCCGGCCGGCCGAGCACGTCGACACCTCGGTCCAGATCCTCGGTGGGCCGAGCGCCCTGCCCTTCGGCATCGCCCCGACCGGCTTCACCCGGCTCATGCAGACCGAGGGCGAGACCGCCGGCGCCGGGGCGGCCGCCGCAGCCGGCATCCCCTTCACCCTCTCGACCCTCGGCACGACGTCGATCGAGGGCGTGAAGGCGGCCAACCCGACCGGGCGCAACTGGTTCCAACTGTATGTGATGCGGCAGCGGGAGATCTCCTACGACCTCGTGAAGCGCGCCGGCGAGGTCGGCTTCGACACGCTCATGTTCACCGTCGACACGCCCGTCGCCGGCGCCCGCCTCCGGGACAAGCGCAACGGATTCTCCATCCCTCCCCAGTTGTCCATCGGCACCATCCTCAACGCCGTACCCAGGCCCTGGTGGTGGGTGGACTTCCTTACGACTCCGAAACTCGAGTTCGCGTCCCTGACCGATACCGGCGGAACGGTGGGAGACCTGCTGAACGCCGCGATGGACCCGACGATCAGCTACGACGATCTCGCCGTCATCCGCGACCTGTGGCCGGGGAAGATCGTGATCAAGGGCGTGCAGAACGTCGAGGACTCCGTCCGTCTCGTGGACCTGGGCGTGGACGGGATCATCCTGTCCAACCACGGCGGCCGCCAGCTCGACCGCGCCCCCATCCCGTTCCACCTGCTCCCGCAGGTGGTCCGCGAGGTCGGCGCCGACGCCACGATCATGGTCGATACCGGCATCATGAACGGAGCCGACATCGTCGCCGCCATGGCCCTGGGCGCGAAGTTCACCCTCATCGGCCGCGCCTACCTGTACGGGCTGATGGCCGGCGGCCGCGAAGGCGTGGACAGGGCCATCGCGATCCTCCGCGACGAGATCGAGCGCACCATGCGCCTGCTCGGGGTGTCCTCCATCGGGGAACTCGGGCCCAAGCACGTCACCCAGCTCACCCGGCTCACGCCGGTGGCACAGGTGCACCGGGACGCCCTGGCCTCGCCCTGAATCATGACCTCACTCCGTCACACCAGGCGGCGGCGCATCACCTCGACGTCCTCGAGGAAGCCGGACTCGTGCACTCCGGGCGCAGCGTTCGCTACCGGTTCCACACCATCGACACCTCACCCCTGGCCGTGATCCTCGATCGATGGCCACCCCGGAAGGCTGAATCATGAAACTCCAAGCAGTGAGCATCTTCGTCGACGACCAGCAACGGGCCCTCGACTTCTACACGCAGCAACTGGGGTTCGTCGTGTCCGCGGACATCCCGATGGGCGAGCACCGCTGGCTCACGGTGATCGACCCTGACCGTGCGGACGCCACTGAGATCTCCCTCGAGCCCAAGGGCCACCCGGCGACCGCACCCTTCACCGATGCGATCGCTGCTGACGGCATACCGTTCTGCGTCCTCGGAGTTCCCGATGTACAGGCCGAGTACGACAGGCTTTCCGCACTCGGCGTCACGTTCACGCAACCGCCGACCGACATGGGCCCCGTCATCGTGGCCGTACTCGACGACACGGTCGGAAACCTCCTGCAGCTCGCGCAGGTCGCCGGCTGACGCAGCGCCAGGCAATGCCTCGGGGAGTGCGTGGTGATTATCCGCCGCTGCGGGGTGCTTTCGCCTGGTAGATGATGGCGGTTGCGACATCCCTCAGCCGGACGTTCGTGTCGTTGGACATCTTCTGCAGCCGAAGGAAGGCCTCTTCGCTGGTGCAGTGATGCTGGGCCATGAGAATGCCCTTGGCCTGCTCGATGCCGGCCCGCGAGCTCATCGCTTCCTGCAGCTGCTCCACCTCCTGTCGCGCGGAGCGATAGAGCCCGGAGGTCACCATGGTCGCCGCCGAGTACTCCGTGAAGCGCTGATTCCGGTCCGCGTCGGATGCGTCCGGATCAGCACTGAGGTAATCCAGAAGTCGGACGAGGTCCGCGCGGTGCTCGGTGACGTCGTGCACCTCCTGCAGAAGAGCGACCACCCGACCCTCGTCGTCCAGGACGGGGCTGTTGACCGGGCTCCAATACCGCTCGAGGAACGCGCCGGGGCGGGCAGGATCGGGGATGTCGAAACGGTGCAGGAGCAGGCTGTCCCTCTGTCCGGTCCTCTTCACCCGTTCGAGTGATTCGCGCATCACCCTGGCCGGTTCCTGCCCGGACTGTGACGGGCTCTCGGCGAACACCTCGAAAGCCTGGCGCCCGACCAGATCGGCAGCGGAAACCCCCACCAGATCGGCGAACGCCGGATTCACGTCGATGATCACGTACTCGGGATCCATCAGCGAATACGCCGACGACGTTGCCTCGAAGATGCCCCGAGCATGAGCCTTGATGCGATCGACTGCTTCTCCCGCGCCTGCACTTACGCGCCGCTCCACCTCGTGTCCTTCTCCCTTCCAGCACCGGGACATTCCTGGAATGAGACCGATGCTCAAGCCTCCAATCATAACTACCCACCGAGCAACACGCGCGGACACCTCGACGCGCACCATCGTCCTACCCAGCCGTGCAGGGCCTATGGCAGCGGCGTGATCAGCTGCTGCAGGAGCGCTCCGTACCGACGGATGATGACGTCCTCCCCCTCCGCGAGCAGCCGCTCGTCCCCCACGACCCACAGCGCGTACATCAGCCCGCCGACCAGTGCTGCAGCCAGCCGGGCACGGAGGTCCGCATCCGGACCGACCAGGCGGGTCTCGAGGGGAGCGACGAAGGTCGTCTCGTGGAGGTGCCGCAGCTGCTCACCCACGGCTCCGGCGTCACTGGCGCGCAGGAGCGTGAGATAGAGGGGCCGCAGGTGCCCGTCCTCCTCCAGTACGTACCGGACGAAGCGCTCGCCCAGGCTGTCCGGATCCCCCTCGAGCAGGGGCTGGTAGTCGGGCATCGACGGCATGGCCTCGAGGAACAAGGCCTCCTTCGTCCCGAAGTAGTGGATGGGGAGGGCGGCATCCACGCCGGCGGCCGACGCCACCGATCGCACCGAGGCGCCGGCGTAGCCCTTCTCGAGGAACAGGGTGCGCGCGGCACGGAGGATCGCCGTGCGCGTCTCGGCCCTGCCCTCGATCATGCTCCAACACTAGCTCCAGGCTTCGCGCCGCCGGCCGGCCCCTCCGTGCCGACGGGCCCAAGGAACATTCCCGGCGGTGGGGCTAGTCATTCAACAGTGTTGAATGTAGCCTGCTGAAACGAGTACCCCTGCTCGCGGACCGTCGGAAGGACCAGCAATGACGCAGACCCCTGCCACCCTGACCGCCCACAGCACGATCGAGCAGTGGCTCGGCCACCCCGAGGGCGGGCCGGTCCTGCGGGGCTTCCTGGCGCAGGCCGGCACTGACGAGGCCGCCCTCGGGCCGGCTCGCTCCATGCCCCTGCAGCAGCTGGTCGCCCTGAGCCAGGGCGCCCTGCCGCAGGAAGCGGTCGACGGACTGGTCAAGCAGGTCAACGGGGGCGTGATCCCGGAGATGGATGCTTCCGTCTGGCAGGAGCGCATCATCCCGGGACGCTTCGAGGGACGTACCGTGATCGTCACGGGCGCCGGATCGGGCATCGGCCGCGCCACCGCGTCACGGGTGGCCCGGGAGGGCGGGCGTGTACTCGCCGTCGACATCGCCGCTGACCGTGTGGAGGATCTCGCTGCAACCCTCCAGGGCCGCCAGGTCGTCCCGATCGCGGCCGACCTCACCGACCCGGCGGCTGTGGAACGCATCATCTCCGGCGCGGACGGCCGGATCGATGCCCTGGCCAACGTGGCGGGGATCAACGACGACTTCAGCCCGCTGCACGAGGTATCGGACGCCATGTGGTCGCGGGTCTTCGCCGTCAACGTCGAGGGACTCATGCGCCTCACGCGGGCGGTCCTGCCGGTCATGCTCGACGCCGGTCACGGCTCCATCGTCAATGTCGCCTCCGAGGCGGGCCTGCGCGGCTCCGCATCGGGCGTCGCCTACACGGCGTCGAAGCACGCGGTCGTGGGCATCACCCGCAGCGCCGCGTTCATGTACGCGAAGGAAGGCCTGCGCATCAACGCCGTCGCCCCGGGGGGCGTCGCCACCGGCATCCCCATGCCGGGCACGCCCTCGGCATACGGATCCACCCGGCTGGAGGGTGCCCGCGTCAACATCCCCAGCATCGCCGACCCGGCACACCTCGCGGCCACGATCTCGTTCCTGCTCAGCGACGACGGAGTGAACATCAACGGCGCCATCCTGCCCTCCGACGGCGGCTGGTCGGTCGTCTGACCGGACGGACGAGGTACCGAGGGACCTCCTGCCAGCGGTCTGCTGTGCTGTCCATGAACGATCGGGAAGGTGAAGGAATGACGAGGATCGACCTGCGGACAAGGCTGTTGGGTCGGCTCATCGGCCTGGCCTCCGTGACCAGGCGCTCCGAGGACCAGATCCTGGCGGACCAGCGCCGGGTGATCGGTCACAACCCGCTGACCGACCTCCTGCTCGGCGGGCTCGCCAGGGGCGTGGAGGTACGTAACACCTCGGCTGCCGGCGCCGACGGGACCATCCGGGTCCGGACCTATCATCCGCCCACGTCGGACGACACTCCCCCGCTGGTCGTGTTCATCCATGGTGGAGGCTGGACCTCGGGGAGCCTGGACACGTACGACTGGTTCGCGAGCAGCATCGCCCGCGACGCGCACGCCGTCGTCGCGTCCCTCGACTACCGGCTGGCGCCCGGTCACCGGTGGCCGGCCGCAGCGGAGGATGCCTACGCGGCGACCGTCGACCTGATCGCTCGCGGGGCCGAGCTCGGCGCCGACACGACCCGCGTCGCCGTCGTGGGCGACAGCGCGGGAGGGAACCTGGCTGCCGTCGTCGCCCTCATGGCCCGGGACCGGTCAGGCCCCGCCATCGCTTTCCAGGGGCTGGTGTACCCCGCGACCGACATGACCATGGCGAGCCCGTCCATCGAGGAGAACGCGAACGCCCCGATCCTCACGAAGGCCGACATGCTGGCGTTCCGCGGCCATTACCTCAAGGACCAGGACCCACGGCACCCCTATGCGTCGCCCCTGCTCGCCGACGACCTGACCGGGCTTCCGCCGGCCCTGGTGCAGGTGGCCGAACACGATCCGCTGCGCGACGACGGCCTCCGCTACGCCGCGGCCCTCCAGTCGGCGGGGTCCGCCGTGCGGACCACGACCTATATCGGAATGCCCCATGGCTTCATGGCATTCCCCCGCATCAGCAGGGCCGTCCCGCAGGCACTCGGCGAGCTCTGCCAGGAGCTGCGCGACGCACTGGCCTAGCGGGAGTCGTCAGCGGGGTGCCCGCAGGGCCACCGGGCCCTGCGCCGTCGACGGGTCGACGACGGCGCCGCGCTGCACCATCTCCGCGAGTCCGCGACCGACGAGGCGACGGGCCGCGCGGCGGGCGGGTTCCGCAAGGCTCGTGCCGCCGGTGGCCAGGGCCGTCGCGGCGTCCGCCGGGTCGACCGTCGTACCGCGCGGTGTGCCGTCGAGGCGCGCCAGGAGCCACTCCTCGAGCGCGGCGTCGATGGGCCGTATCTTCCGTGCACGGCAGGAGTCACTGCAGTAGGCGATCGACTCCCAGTTCCGCTCCCACTTCTTCCGCCACTCGATACGGCGACCGCAGGAGCGGCAGATTCTCTGCTCGTGCCCCGCACCGCTCACATGCGGCCGAACATGGCGCGGATGACGGCGAAGACGCCGTAGCAGACGAGCCCCACTGCAATGATCGTCAGCACGTACACGCCCATGGGATGGTACTGGAGCGCCTTGAGGCTGCCGTCGAGCCCGGTGGATTCCTGCGGATTGCGGTGCAGGCCGGCAAGGACGAACAGCCCGCCCACGAGGAGCAGCGCCAGCCCTTTGGCAACATGCCCGACGACGCCGAACACCTCGACCACGCGTCCGCGGCGGGTGTCCTCGAACTTCCGGAGCTCCGGCCGGAACCCGCGGCGGAGTCCCTTGACCACGAAGTGCACGCCGATGCCGAGAAGCACCGCGGCGGTGACGAACACGAGGAAGAGCCCGATGTCCGAGGCCAGGAGGGTCCGCGTGAAGTCCACCGTCGACTCGGAGGAGTCGGGCCCGTCCCCGAGGGCGAATCGCGCGAAGGTCCCCGCCATCGACCCGTAGATGACGGCGAGCGCGCCGGACGAGACGTGCTTGCCGATGCGCTTGCCGGTGGGCAGATGCCGTGCCCGCAGGGTGGCCTCACTGAGCTGCCACAGGGCGAGGCCCGCACATCCCACGGCGCAGATCCACATGGCCGGGGTACCGAGGTGCCCTTCGGCCACTTCCTCCAGTGCCCCGGTCGGCTCCGCCTCGCCGTTGCCTCCGAAGGCGAGGCGCAACGCGATGAGACCGATCAGGATGTGCACCACAGCGAGTGCCGCGAAACCGAGCCGCGCGGCGACATCGAGAGCGCGCGTGTCAGTCGCCTGCTCCACGGCGTCGGCTGCCCGGCCGACCAGCCCCTGCTGGTCCGCACTGCTGTCGGTGGTCACCCGTCCTCCCGGCGTCGCCCGGAGCCCCTCCCTCTCCGGGCTCTCTGGTGGTGTCTTCAGCACAGGAGCATAGGCGATGCCGACGTCCGGTGCCGGACGTTCTCCACGGAGCCAGGTAGTTGCACTTCATTACGAAGACAACGGCCGCAACCCTTGAGTGAACGGTCGCGCCACGGCAGACTGGACTCGCCGGCATCACCGGCACGTCAGCGCACGCCAAGGTCTCAGCACTCCTCCAAGGTCGGTTCTTCAGCGCTGCCTCGACGACCAGGAGCATGCATGACCAACGACGACGCCGTGATCGAAGGCGGTTCCCTGCGCCTCGCACAGGAACGGGACCTCACCGCCCTGCTGGAAGTGATGGAGATCAGCGCGGACCTCCCCCGCGTGGTGGGCGAAGCCACCGAGATCCGCGGTGCCGCCGAAGACCTCGGCCGACTCGACGTGGCCTTCTGGGCGGAGGTGACCGCCCTCGATGCCCTGGCCCGCACGGAGGGCGCTCCCGGGGCCCGGACGCGCGGGCAGGAGATCCTCGAATGGGCACGGGAACAGGGCGACGCGCGGCTGGCCAGCCGCTGCCATGCCCTGATCGCGATGATGGACCTCATTGCCGGGCACTCCGGATCGGGGGCCGAACAGGCGACGATCGCCGTCTCCCTGCTCGACGGTTCCGAGCTGCCCCGCCTTCGGGCGAAGCTGCTGACGCGCCAGGCCCTCGGCCTCCTGGGTGCGGGCCTCCTGCAGCACGGCTTCGATGTGTCCCGCAGGGCGCTCAGCCTCGCGGAGCAGCTGGACGATCATGAGCTCATGAGCCAGTTGGCGTCCAACGCGTTCCACGCCGCGCTCGACGACGCGATGCCCGAGGAGGCGCGCTTCTGGATGCGGCGGGTCGAATCCGCGTTAGCCGCATCCCCCGATCTCGAGTCCGACCTGGCCGATGTCCTCGCCCGCGGCCATCTCGCCGGAAACCGTCCCCTGGAAGCCCTCGATGTGCTCGAGAGATTCGCGGACGACGATCCCTCGAGTCAGCAGCCCGAGACGCGCGCCATCCGGATGCTCCTGCTGGCACAGGCGCAGCACGGGGTCGGTGATCTCCCCGCCGCGCGTTCCGCACTCGACAGGGCGGAGCGCATCACTGCGCGTCATGCACTCGAGGAAGTCGCCTCCATGATCCTCGAGGAACGCGCTGCCATCGCGGCGTCCGGCGCGGACTTCCGTCTCGCCTACGAGCTGCACCGCCAGTTCCACCAGGCGGCGCGGGGTCGGTGGATCGAGGCCAGACGCTCCCAGGTGGACCACCTCTTCGCCGAACAGAATGTCACCGAGGCCCTCGCGCGGGCGGAGCAGGCGGAAGCCGCCGTCGCGATCGATCCCCTCACCAAGGTGCGCAACCGGCGCTGGGTGGAGGACTCGCTGCCCGACGTCATCCGCACCTGGCAGACGAGCGAACCGTCGACCGGTTCACTGGCGCTCCTCGACCTCGACCACTTCAAGCAGGTCAACGACCGCTTCGGACATCCGGCGGGTGACGACGTCCTGGTCGCCGTCGCCTCCTGCCTCGAGGCATGCCCCGGGGTGCGGCATGTAGCCCGGATCGGCGGCGAGGAGTTCCTCCTGGTGCTCCACCAGCACGCCGACCAGGAACAGGTGGCGCAGCAGGTGCTGGCCGCCGTCCGCGGGCTCCGGTGGCCGCACGTCCATCACGGACTGCGACTCACGGCAAGCCTCGGCTTCGCCGCCTGTGGGGCGGGCTCGACGTCGGATGCGCTCCTGCGCGAAGCCGACCTGAACCTCTACAGGGCCAAACGCGCAGGGCGGGACCGCGCCGTCGGCCTCTGGTAGCACGCAGGTCAGTCCTGGCGGACCAGCCATTCCTCGAGGGCGGCCCGCACGAATTCGGCGCCCTGGCGTCCGCCGTAGTTCGCCGCGAACCGTGGATCACCGACGTACATCTCCCCGAGCCCTCGAACGTACTCCGAGGGCAGGGAGCCGTCCTCGTTCCTCGGCGTCCCCGGGATCCCGGTGAGCCAGCCCACGTGGCGCCCTGCGAGGGCCACCGCCTCCTGGCTCGTCGGCGCGATGCCCCGCGATGCCGCGTCCGTCCAGTCGGCGTTGAGGTCCGTGGCCTCCCTCCCGAAGGCGTCCTTCTCCTCCTGGGACTTGCCGCGCCACCAGGCGTCGCCCTCGGCGTAGGCCTCGCGCCCCCATCGCTCCTCGACCTCGTCCCGGTAGCGGGTGTGGTCGAATCCGTTGAACATGTCTTCTGGCATGGGTTCTTCTCCTCGTTCGAGGGCCTCCACCGTGGTGAGGACCGCCGTGATCTGCCGGTCGAGCCGTTCCTGCTCGCCGCGGAGGAATTCGAGGTGGGCCCGCAGCACCTCGGCCGGCACTTCCGCACGGGTGGCGTCCGTGACCTCGGCGATGGTCGGCAGGGACAACCCCAGGTTCCTCAGCAGCAGGATGCGCTGGAGCCTCACGAGCGCCGCCGAGTCGTAGTACCGGTAGCCGTTGATCCCTACCCGGGATGGTGTGAGCAGGCCGATATCGCCGTAATGGCGCAGCGCCCGGCTCGTGGTACCGGTCAGCCGGGCGACGGTGCTGATCGGGTAGTCCACCTGGCCTCCTCCTCCCGGCGATCGGCGCCGGGACACTCCCAGCGTATGAATTGACGCAACGTCAAGGTCAATGGCCGGGGTGGAGGAGTTTCAGCGGCACCACTACCGCGCGGGTCGAGGAAGAGAGGGCGAAGGCGGTCAGCTGTACCAGAACCACTGCGGCGGACGCCAGGACAGCGGAACCGCGTGGGCGTTGAAGGTGCCGCATTCGGAGCAGGTGTAGCTCGTACTGGCGGGGAGCAGATCGGTGGAGTGTTCGGCCTGGCGTGCGGGCACGAACTCCTCGAAGATCAGGTAGTCGTCGGTACGGCACGTGGGGCAGAAGGGGAGCTCACCCTTCTCACCGAGCGTGGTGGGATAGCCGCCCAAGCGGAGGCTACGCCCGTGATCAAGAGTTGTCATGGGATGCACCCTTTCGGTCTTGCAGCCGACGCTGGTTGCAAGTAGATGGGGGTATTTATACGCACACATTAGACCCGCAGTACTCATAGCGGAAGGGCGGGTCCCGCACCGGGCGTGCCTTGCCTACTGGAGTGGTACTCCCTGCTGGCACAATGGCCCCATGACAGCCAGGGCGCCACGATCCGCAGCGGCACTCCCGCCCGAGCAGGCGGGGCCGCTCCGCCGTGCACTCACCGACAGCGCGGACGTGACCGTCTTCGTGGACGGTACCGCCCACAGACTGCCGAACGAGGCACAGGCCGCCGTCGTCGACCTGCTCGCACGCCTGTCCGACGGTGACGCCGTCCAGGTGACCTCGGTGGCCGAACTGCTGACCACGTCGCAGGCGGCAGAGCTCGCCGGCATCTCGCACAGCTATCTCCGCAAGCTCACGGATGCCGGCACGCTCCCGGTCGAGTACCGCGGCTCGCACCGGCGCCTCCGGAGGTCCGACGTCGAGGAGTGGCTCCGCAGCCAGCTGCGCCGGCGGGAAGCCTCACCGGACGCCGACGCGCATCAGGCGCCGGCACCTGACCGCCCCTAGGCGAGCTCGAACCGGGGCCGGGACCTCCACCGGCGCGCCTTGAGGGCGAGATGCAGTTCCAGCCGCACCATCCCGGCGAGCGGGTCGACGCCGATCACGGACCGGATCCTCGACAGTCGGTTGTAGACGCTGCTGCGGTGCAGGTGGAGCTGGGCCGCGACGTCCTGCACGGACCCGTTCTTGTCGTACAGCAGCTCGAGGACGGGCAGCAGCTCATCCACACGGTCGGCCTCGCTCAGCTCCGCGAAGTGGATGCTGCCGTGCGTCGGCGCCTGCCACCCGACGGTCCCGAGGAACTGGTACACGCCGATGTCCGCGTACGAGCACACGTCGCCGAGCTGCGGGTCCACCGCGGCGGCCTGGACGGCGTGGCGCGCCTGATGGAACGCCTCGGCCAGGTCGCGGGGGTCTGCCGCGGATTCGCTCAGCCCGAGCACGACCCGGCCGACAGGGCGGCCCGCACGCTTCGCGGTCTCGCCCCGATACCGCTCGAGGACCTGCTGCAGCGCGGCACGGCCGACATCGGGTGCGCACAGGAGCACCGAGAAGCCGGTGGCGCCGGCGCTGAAGAACACGGGGACGACCCCGACCGTCGCCTGGAGGGCAAGGGTGCGCTGCAGGAGGGCGGCCTCGTGCGGGTCGCCTTCGTCGGAGGGCGCGGGCCGGGGTTCATGCGCCACGGCCAGGCGCCACGGGCCATCGCCTCCGAGTTCGCGCCAGCCGCGCAGCTCGTCGGCCGCGGCGGCGATGCCACGGCACGCGGCAAGGAAGGTGGCTTCGCGCTGCGTCCGGCGCTCGGAGGACGCCGTGTCCGTCTCGAGGAGGAGCTCGGCCAGACGGTCGATCAGGGGACGGACCGCGGGCAGGGCGGCCAGGATACCGGCGGCGGGGTCCTCCCTGGACTGCTGCTGCACCCAGAGGTAGCCCACGCGGAAGCCCCGGACGAGCAGCGGTACGCAGACGCGCGCCAGCATCCCGAGGTCCTCGTTGGCGGGGACGGCGACGGCGCGCACCGCCTGGGCGATGCCGTGGCGGAGCTGCCACTCGCTGACGTCGGCGGGGACCTTCTTGCTGAGCAGGAAGTTGACCCGGACGCGGTCGGCGGTGGCCTGATGGCTGCTGTACGCGAGGAGGACGCCGTCGGGGTCCTCGAGGGACACCCCCCGTCCCAGCGACTGCGCGATCGACTCGACGACCTCGTCGATGGCCTGGTTCTGCACCCTCCCACCATAGGCGGGCAGAACGCGAAGGACGACACTTGCCGCTCGGGGACTCGACATCTGTCGATGGTGGCGGAAACGGGTATCTGCTAGTGCCCTGGGTCACAGTGCGCGAGAAGCCCGTCGCCGCGCGGCAAGGAGCCGACGGCGCAGAATCGCCCGCCGACGGCTCCTGGGCGGCCGGAGGAAAGGGGCGGTGACGCCGCCGGAGTGGTCCCTATTCTGGAACCATCCCCGTCCGCCCGATCGCAGCCTGGAGAACCCCATGATCATCGGCGTCCCCAAAGAAGTGAAGAACAACGAGTTCCGTGTGGCCATCACCGCCTCCGGCGTGCACGAGTTCCGGGCCCACGGCCACACCGTGCTCGTGGAGCGGGGCGCGGGCGTGGGCTCGAGCATCACGGACGCCGAGTACGAGGCCGCGGGCGCCGAGCTCGTCGACGCGGCGGACGACGTCTGGGCGCGCGCGGACATGGTCCTGAAGGTCAAGGAGCCGGTGGCCTCCGAGTACCACCGGTTCCGTAGTGGGCTCATCCTCTTCACCTACCTCCACCTCGCCGCCGAGCCCGAACTGACCCGTGCACTGCTCGACGCCGGCGTGACCGCCATCGCGTACGAGACCGTGCAGGACGGGCGTGCGCTGCCCCTGCTCGCGCCGATGTCCGAGGTCGCCGGCCGCCTCTCCGTCCAGGTGGGCGCCCAGGTCATGACCGCACCGGCCGGAGGCCCCGGCCTGCTGCTCGGCGGGGTCGCCGGCGTCCGCCCCGCCAAGGTCGTCGTCCTCGGAGCGGGCGTCGCGGGCACCAACGCGACGGCGATGGCCGTCGGCACCGGCGCCGAGGTGACCATCCTCGACATCAACATCGCACGCCTGCGCGAGATCGACGCGCTCTACGCCGGCCGGGTGAGAACCGTGGCCTCGAACTCCCTGGAGATCGAGAAATCGGTCCTGGAGGCGGATCTGGTGATCGGGTCGGTCCTCATCCCCGGCGCCCGTGCGCCCAAGCTCGTGACCAACGCCCTCGTGGCACGCATGAAGCCCGGCAGCGTCCTCGTGGACATCGCCGTGGACCAGGGCGGATGCTTCGAGGACTCCCGCGTCACCACGCACGAGGACCCCACGTTCACCGTGCACGGCTCACTCTTCTACTGCGTGGGCAACATGCCGGGCGCGGTCCCCAACACCTCCACCTACGCCCTGACCAACGTGACACTGCGCTACGCCGTCGCGCTGGCGGACAAGGGCGTCCGGGGCGCCTTCGAGGCGGATCCCGCACTCGCCCGCGGGCTCAACGTCGCCGCCGGCCAGGTGGCACACCACTCGGTGTCGCAGGCGCACGGCCTCGAGCTCGCGGCGGACCCGGCGGCACTCGTCTAGTCGACCCTCGTCAGGACCGGCTCCCAAGGCTCAGGGCAGGTTGCCCTGGCGGTTTCCTCTCCCGATCGGGAAGGACGCATGGACCTGCTCGATGATGCGCGCCACCGCGAGGGCATCCTCCGCCCGCACCGGCGGAGGACCCTCGCCCCTGATCGCGGCGGCGACGCCGGCGTAGAAAAACGGGTACGCGCCCGGCTCGATCGCCAGCGGCTCGGTCCGCCCGGCGCGCCCCAGCTTCCCCCGGCCGTGGGTGCCCGCCCGGCCGGCCGCGGCGTGAGGGAGATCCCCCGGGAGGACACCTGCCGCCAGCAGTCCCTCCTGCGGGTCGGTGCCGGTGATCGTCAGGCCGGCAGCCGCACCCGTGACGCGGAACCGCGGACGCGCCAGCGGCACGCGCGTCCCCGCGTGGAGGTGGCTCATGACGCCGCCCTCGTGCTCGAGCACGAGGAACAGCGAGTCCTCCGCGGCGCCGTCACCATCCGCCCTCAGCTCCGCGAAGACCGGGACGGCCGGACCGAGGAGCACCAGCGCCTGGTCGACGAGGTGCGGTCCGAGGTCGTACAGCACGCCCCCGCCGACCGCCGCTCCCGCGTCCCGCTTCCACCGCTTCGTGCTGGGCCCCTTCCAGGACTCCATCGCCGACTCCAACCTCAGCACGCCGCCCAGCGCGCCCGAGGCGACCAGCGACCGCACGGTCAGGAAATCGCCGTCCCACCGCCGGTTGTGGAACGGGACGATCAGCCGCCCCGCCGTCCGTGCCGTCCCGATCAGGCGCTCGCCGTCGGCCGCGCGCACCACGAAAGGCTTGTCCACGACGGCGTGCAGTCCCCGGCCGAGCGCCTCGGCGGCGAGGTCCGCGTGCGTGGCCGGGGGCGTGGAGATCACCGCCAGGTCCAGGTCCGGTACGGCGCGCAGCGCCTCCTCCAGCGTGGCGACGACGACGGCATCCGGGTAGGCCGCGCGGGCCCCCGCCCGGCGATCCGGACTGCGGGTGACGACGGCGGCGAGGTGGAGGCCGGCGTCGTGGGCGATGAGCGGGGCATGGAAGACGCGCCCGCCGTGGCCGAACCCGACCAGCACGGCCCTCACCGCACCCGGCGTCGGCGTCGGCATCGGCGGCATGCCCTCAGGCCGAATCGAAGTGGGCGCGCGGGAGGGAGCCGTTGAAGCCGGCGACCATCCCGCCGGCGAGCACGCGGACCTTGACGTTGCGGGCGTTGGACGCCCGGCGCAGCTTGTCGAAGGCCTCCTTCTGCGAGCAGCGGTCCTGCCCCATGATGATCCCCACGGCGAGGTCGATCTCGGTCCGCGACTGCAGGACGGAGCGGAGGTCCTCCGCCGTCGCTGCGTGCCGGGCCACGCGCACGGCCAGCTTCAGGGCCTGCGACGCCTGCACCGCGAACGCGCGCGCCACCCGCCGGTATTCGTCGGTGAACACGGACGCGTCCTCGGCGTACAGGTTGACGGCCGCGCGCGACGAGCCCTCGAGATCGAGCGGCAGGCAGAACATGGCACCGACGCCGCGTGCGGCGACATGCTCGATGAAGCCGGGCCAGCGGTCCTCCGACCGGGTGTCGCGGATGAGGACCTCGCCGTGCACGCGCAGCGCGTGCAGGCACGGACCGTCGTCGTGCTCGTACTGGACCTCGTCCATGGCGCGCGCCTTCGCATCGCTGCTGCCGACGGTCAGCTGCTCGTGCGGCGAGCGCTGCAGCGTGACGCCGCAGTACGTGTTGCCGTCCTGACCGAGGGCGTCCGCAGCGAACTCGGCGAGCTCCTGCAGGAATGCCCGGACGTCGGGGTGGTCGACCAGGAGGTCCTGGAGTCGCGCGGCGGCTTCCGCGGGTGAGGGGGCCGGGAGTTCCCGCGGGACCATGTGCAGGTGGGG
The DNA here is from genome assembly GCF_058269215.1 of Arthrobacter sp. TJ-238. NCBI lineage: Bacteria > Bacillati > Actinomycetota > Actinomycetes > Micrococcales > Micrococcaceae > Arthrobacter > Arthrobacter sp. TJ-238. Next base: position 131,992 of record NZ_JBZCNH010000008.1, read on the forward strand.
CCCGGGAACGTCGCCTCCGGCGGCCTCGAGCACGCCGGACGGTTCTTCCGGGATCTCCTCCATGCGCGCACCAGCCTCACCTCGGCACCGCGCGGAAATGCCGGTGTTTTTTTGCCAGTGTACAAGAGGGCCGGGACGGTGCTACACGTTATCCTGCGCTGCTGCGAGGCCCGTGACGAGCACGCGCCAGGACGCGGCAAGGCGGGCATCGGACATGCCCCGGTGCTCCTGGAGGTGGAGCAGGAGCCCTGCGTTGAGGAACGCGGCCAGCTGGTAGGCCGCGAGCTCCGGGTCATGCACGCCCAGTTCACGCAGCAGCATGCCCAGGTGCAGGCGGATGAGCTGCTGCGTCGGGTGCTCGGGGTCCGGTCCGCCCCGCTGCTCCGCCGCACGGAGGATCTGCCCGTCGAGGAGCATCCGCCCGATGCTCGCCTCGCCGAAGGCGATGAGCCGCTCGAGCGGCTCGGCCCCCGGGCCGAGCGGGGGCGGACCCGCCATGAAGGACTGCTGGAAGGAACGCCCGGCCTCGTCCGCGAGCGCATGCAGCAGGCCGGCGCGGCTGCCGAAGCGGCGGAAGACCGTGCCCTTGCCGACTCCGGCGCGCCGGGCGACGGCGTCCGTGGTCAGCTTCTCCGCCCCGCACGTGGCGACGATCTCGGCCGCGGCGTCGAGCAGGAGACGCCGGTTGCGCGCCGCGTCGGTGCGCTCTCCGTCGTCGCCCGTGACCCGGAGCAATCCCTCGCCCTGCATGCCGCCACTATAGCCGCGGAATAAAACGGACCGTGGTCCGCTTAAGTTGTTCAGATGCGGTCGCCGCGTCCTCTGTCAGTACCGACCTACGGTCACCCAACCACGGGAGTCTTCATGTCCACCACGATCCTCACCCTCGTCGGCAGCCTGCGGGAAGGCTCCATCAACCGCCAGCTGGCCGAGGCCGCCGCCGAGCACGCGCCCGCCGCTGTCGAGGTGGTCGGCTTCGATGCCCTGAGCGACATCCCGTTCTACAACGAGGACATCGACAACGATACCGACCGCCCGAAAGCCGCGGACGACCTCCGCGCCGCCGCGGGCGACGCCGATGCCATCCTCCTCGTCTCCCCCGAGTACAACGGCACCATGCCGGCCGTGCTCAAGAACGCCATCGACTGGCTGTCCCGCCCCTACGGTGCAGGTGCCCTCTCGGGCAAGCCCGCAGCCGTGATCGGCTCGGCCTTCGGCCAGTACGGCGGAGTCTGGGCGCACGACGAGGCCCGCCGCGCGCTCGGTGTCGCCGGCGCCACCGTCGTCGACGGCGTCAAGCTCTCCATCGGCGGCTCGATCACGCGCTTCGCCGAGCTCCACCCGAAGGACGACGCCGAGGTAGCCGGCGCCGTCACCGACGTGCTGAACGCCCTCGCAGGAGCAACCGCACCCATCGCGGCCTAGTCCGGCCCGATCCGGCCCGACCCGGTCGGGTCCACCCGGACAGTTCGACCTGAACAACCTGAACGGCACGACGCCGGTGCCCGCACCGGCGTCGTGCCGTTTCTGTCAGATATGCCGTTTCTGTCAGATATGCCGTTTCTGTCAGGTGTCCGTCGCAGCCGGGGAAGGGCAGGTCAGTGCCAGAGGCTGTCGGCCCAGACGGCGTCCCGCAGGTATTCCTGCGCCGGGCCGATCTCCCACAGCTGGCCCTGCGGCTCCAGCACGCCGTCGTTCTGCATGGACTCGACGTCCTCCGACGAGCAGCCGAGGACCTCCGAGAGGTCTGCATCGACGGCCAGCACGATGGTGTTCCTTGCGTTCATGATGCAGTCCTTCGCTCGTGGTTCTGGCGGGCCGGCCGACAGGGGATCCGGACCATCGTTCAGGAGGTGGGCCTGGGATTCCACGTCCGCGCATACAGTCCCAGCGCCGCCTCCTCGCGGGCGACGAACCCGAGGCGGTTGAGGGCCATGTGCGCCTGATACACCGTGAGGTGCTGTGCGCTACGGCTGACGCGGACCTTGTCCGCACGGTACAGGTAGGTGTCGAGGGTTCGGAACCAGCGGCGTCGCCAGTTCTGCACCGCCGGCTCGGAGGCGGTGGCCGCCATGAGGGCATGGAATCCGGTGGCCTTGGATGCGACCTGCGCCGTCATCGCCTCGCGTACCCCGGAGGCACGCGGGCCGACGTCGGCCGTGCAGGTGCGCAGGTGGCCGTCCCAGTAGAGATCCCAGGTGAGGCGACGGCGGTCGGGCCAGCCCGCGGATCGGGGACCGCGCATCATGGCCTGCGCAGCATCGAAGAGCACCAGGGCGCCCAGTGCCGAGCGGCTCTGCATGCGGGGGAAGCGCTGGTTGGCCCAGATGGCCAGCTCTGAGCTGAGCTCGAAGACCTCCTCGGCGAGGTGGAGGCCCTCCACGCCGCCGTACTTCACAAGGTTGGCCTCGAGCTGGGGGTCGGCCGGCTCCTGGCCGCCGGAGTAGTAGGTGTTGCTGGCCGGTGCGGTGATGTGCTGGCGCACCACGAGCAGCGGCAATGCGCGGGAACTGCGGGTCTGGAGCACCCTCTGGAACGCGCGGAGGCGGTCGAGGACGCGCGGGTGGGCATGGATGCTCAGCCGGACCTGACTGACGACACCCGTCGAGGCGTCCTCGTACCGGCTGAAATACCAGCGTTTGGCGCCGAGCGCCTGTGCCTGCGCCACCAGCGGGGTGACCAGCTCTTCGATGATGCCGTCCGCTACATCGAAGCCACCCGTCGAGAGGGAGAGATGCCACCACTGAGTGCTGACGACCGTTCGTGAGGCGGTTCGAACGGCGGTCACCTGGCTCATGGCTCTCTCCTTCAGGGTCTGTGATCACCCCCGCTGGGGCGGGTTCTCGGGGGGAGGCTCCGGGCTCTAGTCCGAGGTCTCCCCGTTTACTTCGGCCAGTCCCAGCTGCCTGCCGTGATCTGGCCCTTGGGCCAGTCCCAACTCGCTGCGTCGACCGACTGCTGTGCCGGCGCCACGGCTGCCCCCACGATCAGCAGGCCCGCAACTACGCCGAATACCTTCTTCATCGCGATCCTTCCTGGCCCGTTCCCGGGAGGTCGAGCTGTGGTGCGCTGCTGGTCCGCAGCGTCCGGAGTCCCTGCGGGTCCCTTTGCGGGGCTTCCCTGCGGGCTGGCTCACCCAGAATGTCGGCCGCCGGGAGGCGGTGTCCAGCGGTACGCATGGCCGTTTGCGGACATGGCGCAAACAGGACGCGGACACGTCGCCGGCGCTGCTGGTACGCTGCTTCGCAGTCGGGAAATCCGCGGAATGGCGGGTCTGGACGGCGTCTTCGGTCTCATGAAATTGCCAGCCTCCCTGATCTGTCATTAACTGGACACGTCATGTTTTTCGCTTTGTGACGATGCCGCTACCGCACCGGTGGCCCGGACAAGGACTGCCCATGCTGGACGCCACGTCGCTCGAGGTATACCGCTACGCCGTCGGGCATCCCGGCTGGACGCGCGCCGAAGCGTCGGATGCCCTGGGCCTGACCCTGCGCCGTATCGAGGCGGCCATCGCCGAACTCTCCAATCGCCGGCTGCTCAGCCCTGAGGCGGGACGACCGGACGGTCTCGTGGCGGTATCGCCCGACGTCGCCCTCGCGGATCTCGTCGACGCCGACGAACGCTCCCTCCAGGACCTGAAGGCGCGCATCAGCAGCCAGCGTCGCGAGCTCTCCAGCCTCCTGCCCGCCTTCCTCGAAGCGCGCAAGAGCGTTCTCGCCAGCACCTCCGTGGAGACGCTCGAGGACCCCCACCTCATCCACCGGGTGCTCATCGACTACGGGCGGGACGTCACCGAGAAGGTCTACATCGCGCAGCCCGGCCAGGGCTCGACGGCGGACGTCCACGAGGAGAGCATCCGCAAGGATCTCGAACTGCTGGAGCACGGCGTGCGACGCCGGACCCTGTACGACACGAGCCTGCGCGACCACGTACCCACCCGCAGGGCGGTCGAGGCGATCGCGGCCGGCGGGGGCGAGTTCGGCGTCCTCCCGTTCATCCCCCTGCGCATGCTCATCTTCGACGAGAAGCTGGCGCTCGTGGGGCGTCAGCTCACGCGGGAGGACAAGGCCGCCCTGGTCATCAGAGACTCCAGCCTGATCAACATCTTCACGCTCCTGTTCGACGTCGCCTGGGAGATCAGCGAATCCTTCCTCGCACCCGAGCGCGTCGAGTCGCCCCTGAGCAGCCTGCAGCGTTCGATCATCCAGGGACTGGCCAACGGCCTGTCCGACGAGTCGATCGCCCGGCGCCTGGACATCAACGTGAGGACGTGCCGGCGGCACATCGCCTGGATGCTGGACACCCTGCGCGCGGACAGCCGCTTCCAGGCCGCGCTGAAGGCACGGGACGCGGGCTGGGTCTAGGTTCGCCGCAACGCACTCCTGTGCAACACCTGTTGCCTGACGGTGAACCCCCGCCTAGACTCTGGGCGTGACGTCCTCCAGCGAAGCCCCCGCCGACCTCCTGCCCGCCGAGACAGAGGCAGCCCTCGAAAGGGCCGTCGACTCCGCCAACCGGCACGATGCGCTGTTCTCCGTGCGGGCAGCGAACATCAAGCAGTCCGCGGTGCGGGACGTCTTCGACATCTCCATCCGTCCGGGGCTCGTGTCCCTGGCCGGCGGGAGCCCGTACCTGAAGTCACTCCCGCTCGAGGACCTCGGACGGACAGCCCAGAAGATCATCGCCGAGCACGGCCTCGAGGCCCTGCAGTACGGCGGGGGCCAGGGCATGGAGGAGCTGCGCCGGCTGGTGTGCGACGTCATGGCCGCCGAGGGCATCGAGGGCGCCAGCCCGGAGGACGTCGTGATCACCACCGGCTCACAGTCGGCCCAGGACGTCGCGGCCAAGGTGTTCTGCGACCCGGGCGATGTGATCCTCTGCGAGGACCCCACCTACGTAGGCGCCCTCAACACGTTCGAGGCGTACGAGGTGGACGCCGTCACCATCCCGATGGATGACGCCGGACTGATCCCGGACGAGCTGGAACGCACCATCGCCGACCTCGAGGGGCAGGGCCGCACCATCAAGCTGCTCTACACGATCCCCAGCTTCAACAACCCGAGCGGCATCACGATGGCGGCGGACCGCCGCCAGCGGGTCGTCGACATCTGCCGTGCACACAACATCCTCGTCCTCGAGGACAACCCCTACGGCATGCTGCGCTTCGACGGCGAACCGCTGAAGCCCATGCGCGCGGGCAATCCCGACGACGTCATCTACCTGGGCTCCTTCTCGAAGATCTTCGCGCCCGGCGTGCGGCTCGGCTGGGCGCTGGTGCCCAGGCACCTCTACCGCCGGTTCTACCTCGCCTGCGAGGCCGTCGTGCTCTGCCCGTCGCCGCTCACCCAGATGCTCGTGACCGCCTACCTGACGGACTACGACTGGCGCGGCCACCTCCACTCGATGCGTGACCTCTACCGCGAGCGGTGCGACGCGATGCTCGGTGCCCTCGCGGAGGAACTGCCCGACGGCGTGCGCTGGACCACCCCCGACGGCGGGTTCTTCGTCTGGGTCACCCTCCCCGAAGGCATCGACACCTACCCGCTGCTGTACACGGCCATCGACGCCGGCGTCGTGTTCATCCCCGGCGCCGCGTTCACCCCGTCCGACGAGCCGTCCAACAAGCTCCGCCTGGCCTTCAGCGCCGTCTCCCCCGAGGACATCGTCGAGGGCGTGCGGCGCCTCGCGCCGATCCTGCGGACGGCGATCGAGGAGAACCGGACCGCGTCCGCCTGATCGCTACCGCGGCGGGCGCCTCCGCTGGCGCAGCGTCACCGCGAGGGAGATGAGCGCCGCGACGATCAGCAGGATGGACAGCCTGGCCACCGTGCCCAGCCCGGGGAAGGCCGCCTGCAGGACGATCGACGCGACGAACCCGATCAGCACCACGAGCAGGAGCCTGTTCAGCGGGTAGCGCGGGCGCGGCCGCCGGGGACCGTCGCCGGGGAGGGGCTGGTTCATGAGCCCACCCTAGTCGAGCAGCAGGGCCGGCTCCTCGAGGATCGAGGCGACGTCGGCCATGAAGCGGGCGCTGAGGTCGCCGTCGACCACCCGGTGGTCGAAGGAGCCGCCCAGCGTGGTGATCCAGCGCGGGATGACCTCGCCGTCGAGCACCCAGGGCTTCTGCTTGATGGTGCCGAACGCCACGATCGCGACCTCCCCCGGGTTGATGATCGGCGTTCCGGTGTCGATGCCGAGCGCCCCGATGTTGGTGATGGTCAGCGTTCCGCCCTGCATCTGGGCGGGCTGCGTCCTACCGGCCCGCGCCGTCGTCGCGAGGTCGTTCAGCGCCAGCGCCAGTTCCTTGAGGGAGAGGTCCTGGGCGTCCTTGATGTTGGGGACCATGAGGCCGCGCGGCGTCGCGGCGGCGATGCCGAGGTTCATGAAGTGCTTGACGAGGATCTCGTCCTCCGCCCAGGTGGCGTTGACGGAGGGGTTGCGCGCAGCGGCCCAGATGACGGCCTTCGCGAGGATCAGCAGGGGTGAGACCTTGATGCCCTCGAAGTCCCGGGACGCCTTGAGGCGCTTGACGAACTCCATGGTGCGGGAGGCGTCCACGTCCACGAAGATGCTGACGTGCGGGGCCGTGAAGGCGCTCTGCACCATCGCCCGGGCCGTCGCCTTGCGCACGCCCTTGACGGGGATACGCTCGATCCGGCCGCCGCCGAGCAGCGTCCGCTCCGCCCAGAACGAATCGGCCCCGTCCTGTTCGGCGTCGCGCTGGGACTGGTAGCTCATGAGGTCCTGCTTGGTGACCTCGCCGGCGGTCCCCGTGGCCGGGACGTCGGCGAGGTTGATGCCGAGATCCCGGGCGGCCTTGCGGACCGGCGGCTTGGCCAGCACGCGATTGATGAGCTGGTTCAGCGGGTTCACCCGGGCGGGGTGCTCCGCCTCGGCCGGCTGCGGTAGCGATGCCGGCTCTCCGGCCGGGCGCGGAGCCGGAACGCCCTGGGCTGCCCCGCCGGCAGGGCTCGGCCCGTCCACTCGAGGGGCGCGCGGAGCATCGGCCCCGGTCGCCTGTGCCGCCTGCGGCTTGCGGGGGCGGCGCTTGACGGCGTCGGCCTTCGGTCCTGTGCCGACGAGCGGTCCTGGAGCGGCGTCCGGGGTGGATTCGGGAGCTGCGGCACCGGGCGCCGCAGCGGCCGGCGCGCCCGCCCCGGCGCGGGGGCTCGCGTACTCGCCCGGCATCTCGGGGACGGGGAGCGGGGCGGCGTCGGCGGCATCATCGGCGGCACCGGCGGCGTCGTCGGCGGCACCGGCAGGAACCGGCCCGCCGTCGTGCGCCGTGCCGGGCACCGCGGCTGCGTCCTCGACGGAGATGATCGGGGTGCCGACCTCGATTGTCTCGCCCTCGGCGACGAGCAGTTCGGCGACAGTGCCCGCGTAGGGCGAGGAGAGTTCGACGATGGACTTCGCGGTCTCGATCTCGCAGATGACGTCATTGACGGACACCGTGGCGCCGGGTGCCACCTTCCACTGCACGATCTCCGCCTCGGTGAGGCCCTCTCCGACATCGGGCAGGTTGAACGTATTGAGCGTCATGGGGGTCCTTCAGTATGCGAAGGCACGGTCGAGTGCCTCGAGGATGCGGTCGATGTCCGGCAGGTACTGCTCTTCCACACGGGCCACGGGGTAGGGCATGTGGAAGCCGCCCACGCGGATGACGGGTGCTTCGAGCGAGAGGAAGGCGCGTTCGGAGATCCGTGCGGCGATCTCGCCGCCGATCCCGCCGAAGGTCGGGGCCTCGTGGGCCACGATCAGCCGGCCGGTGCGGGTCACGGACTCGGTGACGGTGTCGAAGTCGATCGGCGAGATGGACCGGAGGTCGATCACCTCGACGCTGCGCCCGTCCTCCTCCGCGGCCGCGGCGGCAGCGAGCGCCACGGGAACGAGCGGGCCGTACGCGACGATGGTGGCGTCCGTTCCGGACCGCAGGACGTGGGCGGAGAACGGATCCCCGACCGGGGCCGACGTGTCCACCTCGCCCTTCAGCCAGTAGCGGCGCTTGGGTTCGAAGACGATGACCGGGTCCTCGCAGGTGACGGCCTGCTGGATCATCCAGTACGCGTCCTGTGCATTCGACGGCGTGATGATGCGCAGCCCGGCGGTGTGGGCGAAGAGCGCCTCGGGCGATTCCGAGTGGTGCTCCACGCTGCCGATCCCGCCTCCGTAGGGGATGCGGATGACCACGGGCGCGCTCAGCATGCCATCGCTGCGCGTCCGGAGCTTCGCGAGCTGCGTCGTGATCTGGTTGAAGCCGGGGAACACGAAGCCGTCGAACTGGATCTCGCAGATGGGGCGGTAGCCCCGCAGGGCGAGCCCGATGGCCGTGCCGATGATGCCGGATTCCGCGAGCGGCGAGTCGACCACCCGCAGGGCGCCGAAGTCCTTCTTCAGGCCGTCGGTCACGCGGTACACGCCGCCGAGCTCGCCGATGTCCTCGCCCATGAGGAGCGTCTTCGGGTCGTTCTCGAGCGACGCCCTCAGCCCTTCGTTGATCGCCTTCGCGATGGTCATCGTCGCCATCAGGCGTGCTTCCCTTCGTCGGCGAAGCCGGCTTCGTACTGCTGGAAGAACCGCAGCTCCTCCTGGATGAGCGGATGCGGTTCGGCGTAGACCGCGGCGAAGCGGCTCTCGAGGTCCGGTGCGGTCATGGCCAGCACCGCCTTACGGAGATCGGCGGCCATGGTGGCGGCCTCGGCGCCGAGGTCCTCGAAGAAGGCGTCGTCAGCGAGGCCCGCAGCGCGGAGATGCGCCTCGAGGCGGATCAGCGGGTCGCGGGGCAGCCACTCCTGCTCGTCCTGGGTCAGTCGGTACTTCGTCGGATCGTCGGCCGTGGTGTGGGCGCTCATCCGGTATGTGTAGGCCTCGATCAGCACCGGGCCCCTGCCGGACCGCGCGTGCTCGAGCGCCCAGCGCGTGACCGCCTCGACGGCGACGACGTCGTTGCCGTCCACCCGCACACCGGGGAAGCCGTAGCCCTTGGCCCGCTGGGCGAGGGGCACCTTCGCCTGCACGCTCGACGGGACGGAGATGGCCCACTGGTTGTTCTGGCAGAAGAACACCACGGGGGCGTCGAAGGAGGCGGCGAACACCATGGACTCGTGGATGTCGCCCTCCGAGCTCGCGCCGTCGCCGAAGTACGCGATGGAGGCGGCCCGGGGCAGCGACGGGTCGGCGAGCTGGTCCCGCTGCAGCCCCATGGCGTAGCCGACGGCGTGCAGGGACTGCGCGGCCAGCACCAGCGTGTACAGGTGGAAGTTCCGCTCGCGGGGGTCCCAGCCGCCGTTCGTCACGCCCCGGAAAAGGCGGAGGATGTCGGACAGCTCGACGCCGCGGGTGAGGGCGACGCCGTGCTCCCGGTACGTGGGGAACGCATAGTCCTGCGGCGCGAGGGCCCGCCCGGAGCCGATCTGCGCCGCCTCCTGCCCGGTGAGCGGGACCCAGAGTGCCAGCTGCCCCTGGCGCTGCAGGGCGGTGGACTCCTGGTCGAAGCGGCGGATCAGGAACATGTCGCGGTACAGCGAGCGCAGGTGCCCCGCGTCGTCCGCTGCGAGGTAGGGCGAGAAGTCGACGTGCTCGCCGGCGATCGTGGCGGTGAGGCTGCGGGCCATGGTCCCGTCGGCCGCGAGGACCTGCAGCGTCACGACGCCGTGTTCCCCGTCGGGCTCCGCGGGCAGCGTGGCACGCAGGACCTCCTCGGCCTCGAATTCCGCTGCCGGCAATCGGCTGCTGTTCATTTCTGCTCCTTACCCGACGCTGTACATTCCGTAAGAGGAATGTGTGCCGTAAGTCATACACCGCCGAACATATGTTCCGGCGGCACCTCGACCAAGACTAATCAGCGCGCGCCCTTAGGCCTATTTAAGACGGGGTCGCATCGCCTCACCCTGCGGCCGGGCGGTGGCTGTACTCTCCGCACAGCTCGAGGAAACGGCTGTTGGCCGCTTCCTCCCCGATCGAGACGCGCACGCCCTCCGAGCCGAAGGCGCGGACCGAGAGCGCCCGCTCGGCAGCCCGCGCGGCGAAGTCCTGCGTGTGCTCGCCGAGCGCCAGCCAGACGAAGTTCCCCTCCGCCTCGGGAACGGCCCAGCCGAGGTCACGGAGCCCGCGGACCACGCGGGTCCGCTCGTCCACGATGGACTGCACCCTGGCTTCCACCGCGTCGATGTGGCGCAGGGAGGTCACGGCAGCATGCTCGGCGACCTGCGACACCGCGAACGGCACCGCCGAGACCCTGAGGTGCTCGGTGAGCCCCTGCTGCGCGACGGAGTACCCGACCCGCAGTCCCGCGAGGCCGTGGGCCTTCGAGAAGGTGCGCAGGACGATGACGTTCGGGTACTCCCGGTACAGCTCGATCCCGTCGACGGCGTCGTCGCGCCGGACGAACTCCTGGTAGGCCTCGTCGATGACGACGACGACGTGCGCGGGTACTTCCGCGAGGAAGCCGACCACCTCGTCCCGCGTGAGGATCGGGCCGGTGGGGTTGTTCGGCGTGCAGAGCAGGACCACGCGCGTGCGGTCGGTGACAGCCCGGGCCATCGCCTCGAGGTCGTGGGTCCCGTCCGACCTGACCGGGACCTGTACGCCCGTGGCGCCGGCGAGGCCCACGCTGATGGGGTAGGCCTCGAAGGACCGCCAGGCGTAGACCACCTCGTCGGGCGCGTCGAAGTCGTTCTGCCCGGCGAAGGTGGCGAGGATCTGGTTCAGAGCGCCGAGGCTGCCCGCGCCGGTCACGATGTCGGTGGGAGGGACGCCCAGATACGCCGCCAGTTCGGTCCGCAGGGCCGTCGTCAGGGGGTCAGGGTAGCGGTTGATGGAGGTCTCGGCCGCGATGGCCTCGAGCACGGCCGGGAGGGGCGGCAGCGGGTTCTCGTTCGAGGAGAGCTTGAAGCTCTCCAGTCCCTCCACGACGACGGGCGGCTTGCCCGCCGCGTAGCGCGGCAGCTTCCCGAGGACGCCGCGCGGCCGGATGCCGGCGTCGCTGCGGGGATCCGCCTGGTCGGAGGGGGGTGCCGGAAGGTCATCGATCGACGTCATGGGTTCAGCCTAGACCCGCCGTCCCGGGAGGCGCGCGGGGTCCGGAGGCCGGCGTCCCGCGCCGGCAGAGGCTTCCGGGTGGCCGTGAAGGAGTAGCGGTGGGCCGTCCCCGCGGCCGCCGCAGTGGCCAGCAGGGACGACGCCGGCGCCAGGGACGGGGCGTCGCTGGCATCCACCAGCCGCGCCCCGACCGCGTAGTTCTCCAGCGCGTGGGCGGCTCCGAGGCCACGCGGCTCCTGCGAGCCGTCCTCCGTGCGGGCGGGGCCCGGCACAGGGGTGTCGAGCTCCACGGTGGTCCGGTGGCGGCCATCGGCGTTGGGCAGGGCGTCGAGCCGCGGCACGGCGTCGTCGTGGTGCTCGAGGTGCAGGTACTCGCCCGCACCCGCCGCGTGCAGCCCGGTGGGCGAGCCGACGGTCAGGACCACCTGCACATCGAACCGCTCGCCGACCCCGCCCGACCCAGCGAGGTTCACGGCGTGGAGTCCGCCCTGGCTGTAGCCGGCGACGATGACCGCATCGCCGTCGCGAGCGCCCGCCCGCCCGAGCGCCTCGAGCACCGCTGCGTCGGTGAACCGGCTGTCCTCCCCGAACGCCTCCGCGACCCCTCCGGCGTCGAACGGGTTGCTGCCCGGCCCGCGGATGCGCCCCTCCTGCGTGCCCGGCAGCACGACGACGTAGACGGGATCCCTGACCGTCCCGGCCCGGAGCACCTCGAAGGTCCCCGGGTCCTCGGCCTCGACGGCGGCCAGACGATCGACGAGTCCGGTGACCGTGCCGTCGAAGGCGACCGGCGTACCGGCATCCCGCCCGCGGAGCTTGATGGGACCGACCTCCAGTGCGCCGCCGCGGACGGCTCCGCGGGCGAGGGCGCGGGCCGCCGCCTCGTGCCGGGCTCGGGCCGCCTCGATGATTGCGTCGGCCGCCGTGTCCGCCAGACGATAGGCCGTCAGGCTCGCGCCCAGCCGGTCCCTCGTGACGGACAGCGCGCGGCCGTTGTCCAGCGCCGAGGTCCAGGCGGCGTCGAGGTGCGCGAGGGCCGCCTGGTACGACGGCCCCGCCACGCCGCCGGGCGGATCGAGGTGGAGGATCCGCCAGGGCAGCTCACTGAGGTCCCGGTCGAGGAAGGTGAGGGCGACGGCGACGCCCCCGGTGTCCGTCGCAAGGAGCGAGAGCACCCGCACCGCCTCGTCGAGCTCCTCCCACTGGAACCGGATGCCGCCCACGCCTCCGCGGACGGTGAGCGGACCGTCGTCGCCCTGGACGGGGCGGAGTCCGTCCGTCACGGCGCCGCCTGCCCCTGCAGGACCTCCGCCTCGAGGAGAAGACCTCCGTAGACGCGCAGGTCTGCTGCCGCCGAGTCCAGGAGGTCGATGGTCCGCGACAGCTCGGTGCACCGCTCTGAGAGATAGGCCCTGAACGCGGCACCGGCGGGCGACTCCCAGGAGAGCAGGGAGACCGACAGCGCGTGCCGCCGGATGCCCTGGAGCTGCTCCGCATGACGCCGGAGGGCGGCCTCCATGCCCGCGACCTGCCGACTCGCGGCCACTCCCGGTTCCCATCCTGCAGCGCCTGGCGTGCTGTCCATGACCTTTCCCCTTCCTGGCGTCCCTCCACGCTAGGAAGGGGAACGGCGCGGGACGGCGGGACCGGCGGCTATGTGGACACCGGCGGCTCCGCGGGCCATGAAAGGATGGGAGCATGGCTGACTCCGCTCTCCCCCGCGTCGAATTCGCTGCACTGTCCCGAGGCGAGGGGACGTCGCTGACCCTCGGACCGCTGGACGGCCGGTACCGGGAGGCGGTCGCCCCGCTCATCGATCATCTCTCCGAGGCGGCCCTCAACCGCGACCGCGTGCACGTCGAGGTCGAGTGGCTCATCCACCTCACGCGCGGGTCCGTCCTGCCCGGGACCGAGCCACTCTCCGAGGAGCAGGAGGCCGGCCTCCGCGCCGTCGTCACGTCCTTCGACGCCGCGTCCGTGGCCGAGCTCGGCGAGATCGAGGCCGTCACCGTGCATGACGTGAAGGCCGTGGAGTACTACCTCGGGCGGCGCCTGGAGGGACTCGGTATCGCCCACCTGAAGCCCCTCGTCCACTTCGGCTGCACCTCGGAGGACATCAACAACCTCTCCTACGCCCTGGGGATCAAGGGCGCCGTGCTCGGCACCTGGCTCCCTGCCGCGCGCAGTCTCGTCCAGGCGATCGGGGACCTCGCACGGTCCACACGGGACACCCCGATGCTGTCCCGCACCCACGGCCAGCCGGCCACGCCCACCACGCTGGGGAAGGAGATGGCCGTCGTCGCGCACCGCCTGACGCGGCAGCTCGACCGCATCGCCGCCACGGAGTTCCTCGGCAAGATCAACGGGGCCACCGGCACGTATGCCGCCCACTACGCCTCGGCCCCCCAGGCCGACTGGCAGGAGGTGTCCCGGTCCTTCGTGGAGGGCCTGGGGCTCTCCTGGAACCCCCTGACCACCCAGATCGAATCGCACGACTGGCAGGCGGAGCTGTACTCGGACGTGGCCCGCTTCAACCGGATCCTGCACAACTTCTGCACGGACGTGTGGAGCTACATCTCCATCGGATACTTCGCCCAGATCCCGGTGGCGGGGGCCACTGGCTCCTCGACGATGCCCCACAAGGTCAACCCCATCCGCTTCGAGAACGCGGAGGCGAACCTCGAGATCTCCTCGGCGCTGCTCGACGTCCTGGCCTCCACCCTCGTGACCTCGCGCTGGCAGCGCGACCTGACGGATTCGTCGAGCCAGCGCAACATCGGGGTGGCCCTCGGGCACTCGCTGCTCGCCATCTCGAACGTCGCCAAGGGCCTGGCCCGGCTCGACGTCGCGGAGGACGTGCTCGCGGCGGACCTCGACGGGAACTGGGAGGTGCTCGGCGAGGCGGTACAGATGGTCATGAGGGCCGAGGCGATCGCGGGCGTGCCGGGGCTCGACGACCCGTACGAGCGGCTCAAGGAGCTCACGCGCGGCCGCCGGGTGGACGCGGACCGCATGCGCGAGTTCGTCGGTGGTCTCGGCCTGAGTGACGCGGCCCAGCAGCGCCTGCTCGCCCTGTCCCCCGCGAGCTACACCGGCATCGCGGACCGCCTCGTGGACCACCTCGGCTGAGCCCGGACCGCTAGCAGAACGCGCTCTCCGTCGGCGCTCGCATGCCTCCTTGACGCCGTCTCCGCACGGGGAGAACGCTGGAGGGATGGAGTGGGTGACCGGTGTCCTGACGGCCGAGGACTACGAGGTGGGCCGCCAGATCGTGCAGCGCGGCGTGGCCGCCGTGTACCTCGTCGCCTTCCTGTCCGCCGTCGCCCAGTTCCCCGCCCTCCTCGGTGAGAAAGGGCTGATGCCCGTTCCCGTGTTCCTCGAGCGGGCGGGCAGCCGCGCCGGCCCGTCGCTGTTCCGCCGGCACTACTCGGACCGCCTGCTGCTCACCGTTGCGTGGGCCGGAGCGGCCGTCTCCGCCCTGCTGGTCCTCGGGCTCCCCCAGGCCGGGCCACCCTGGGTGCCGCTCGTGGCGTTCCTCCTCATCTGGTGGCTCTACACCTCGATCGTGAACGTGGGCCAGACGTTCTACGGGTTCGGCTGGGAGAGCCTGCTCCTGGAGGCCGGCTTCATCGTCGCGTTCCTCGGGTCGAACGAGGTGGCGCCGCCCTTCCTGGTCCTGCTGATGATCCGCTGGCTCGTGTTCCGGCTCGAATTCGGCGCGGGCATGATCAAGATGCGTGGTGACCGATCGTGGCGTGACCTGACGGCCCTGTACTACCACCACGAGACCCAGCCGATGCCGAATCCGGCCAGCCGGTTCTTCCACCTCCTGCCCAAGCCGCTGCACCGCATCGAGGTGGCGGGCAACCACGTCACGCAGCTCGCGGTACCGTTCCTGCTGTTCGCCCCCCAGCCGGTCGCGGGATTCGCGGCGCTGGTGATGATCGTGACGCAGGGCTGGCTGGTGCTGTCCGGCAACTTCGCGTGGCTCAACACGCTGACGATCATCCTGGCGTTCGGCGCCGTGCCCGACTCCTTCTACGAGGCGGTGTTCCCGGCGCTCGACCTGTCCGGTGAGTACGCGCCGACGCCGCTGTGGTTCACGCTCGTCGTCGTCCTCGCGATGCTGCTCCTGGCCTACCTGAGCTGGCCGTCACTGGTGAACCTGTTCGCGCGCCGGCAGCTCATGAATGCGAGCTTCAACCGCTGGCACCTCGGCAACGCGTACGGCGCCTTCGGCAGCGTCACGCAGGTCCGCCACGAGGTGATCGTGGAGGGCACGCTCGACGACGCCGGGCCAGGCGCGCAATGGCGCGAGTACGAGTTCAAGGGCAAGCCCGGGGACCCGTCCCGGCTGCCGCGCCAGTTCGCGCCCTACCACCTGCGGCTGGACTGGATGATGTGGTTCCTCGCGCTCGGGTCCGACGGCGGCTGGTTCACGCCGTTCCTGGTCAAGCTCCTGCAGGCGGACCCGTTGATCCTGAAACTGCTGCGGAAGGACCCGTTCGACGGCGCGCGGCCCCGCTACGTGCGGGCGCGCGTCTTCCTCTACCGCTTCGCGACGCGGGAGGAGAAGCGGGAGACGGGGCTGGTGTGGATCCGCGAACCGCAGGGCGTGCTCGTCAACGCGGCGTCACTGCGCGCCGAGGCATCCTGAGCCGACCTGGTGCACCAGCTCGAGACGACGATGGGAGCAGGGACAAAGCTCAGCCACAGCGCCTTCGCTCGGGTGAGGGCGTCCAGGACCGACATCCACGCGGACAGGTTGATCGGGTGGCTCTTATTCCGGCAGGACGATCATTGTCAGCAGCCTCGTTCGGCGGTCTCCGGGGTCAGGGGCCTGAGTCAGTCGAGCAACCGCGCCGTCGATCGCTGCGGCTAGATCCGCCAGCTCCGTGTCGCTCAGCTGTACTGGGACCTGTCGGTAGCTGACGCCGTCGCGTTGAAGGTCGAACCCTGGGTTCTCCATGGACCGGCTGAAGGCCGCTATGAGGCCGGCAACGAAGGCGCCGAAGGCCGCGGCATGTTGATCGCGGTCCATATGCGCAAGCTGCTCAGGAGTGACACTTCCTGCGCCGTGAACAAGGGCATAGTGCCGTTCGATGGTGCCCCGCACGGCGCGCTCTTCGACGACCTCCAGGATGCCGGCCTGCGAGAGTGTCCGCACATGGCGATACAGCGTGCTCGCTGGTACGTCCGGAATCCGCTGGTGAAGCTCCGCGGTAGACCAGGTCGTGCCCGAGCGCATCGATTGCACGATGCGTAGCCGGATCGGATGGAACAGGATCTCGGTCATTGTTCGCTCGTCCATGAGTCAATCTTGCCGCCGTTGACAACATTCCCAAGTTTGGGAATGATCGATCCATGCTCGTGCAGGATGTTCAGGTGCATGAACAAGGTCGTGGTCGGGGCCCCTCGGTCGTCCTTCTGCACGCCATGGCAACCAGCGGATGGATGTGGCACTCCGTTGGTGAGGGCCTGGCGCAACAGTTCCATGTCATCGTTCCCGACTTACCCGGCCATGGTGGCAGCAACAGGCTGCCCTGGGTTTCCATGGCGAAGACGGCGGACCTGGTCGATCAGGTCATTGCCGCCCGTGCAGAGGGTGGTCGGGCGCATCTGGTGGGGCTTTCCCTCGGCGGGTACGTCGGGCTCGAAGTTGCAGCAACCAGTTCGAGAGTTCGCAGCGTGATGGTCAGTGGGGTGAACGTCCTGCCCTTTCCTCATCCCTGGCTGATGAAGGCGACGGGTCACCTGCTCTCACCGGTGATGCAATCGGATCCCTTCATCCGATGGAACGCACGCATGCTCAAGGTACCGGCGGACCAGGTCGACGGCTTCCGCTCCGCAGCGAAGGCCTCTGACCGTGAGTCACTGCGAACCATCAACGGGCAGGCACTGCACTTCACACTGCCGGAGTCCCTGGCGCATAAGGAGGTGCCGGTTCTTGCGGTAGCCGGCAGCAGCGAACACACGCTCATCCTCCGATCGCTCAGGACGATTCAAGCGACGATCCCCTGCGCGGTTGCCGGGACCGTGCCCGGAATGCACCACGGGTGGGTCGGCGAACAGCCGCGGCTGTTCGAGCAGGCCACACGTCACTGGCTCGAGCACCGGACGCTGCCGACGGGCTTCACTCCCCTCTCCTCGACAGGCTCCTGACACCCTCCGGCTGTCCAGGTGGCTGTCTGTCATCCCGAGGACCCCGAGGAGCCCTTGGCATAGCTGCACTGCGGTAGGTGGACGGGCCTGGTGGAGGAGGACCCCGCCGAGGGCGCTGTCGCTGGGGGCGAGGCTGCCGTATGAGCCCACGCTGGTGCTTGAATGGCTCTCATGACTCTCTCCGGATCCGGCCCCGTACTGATCGCCTGCGCGCACGGTACGGACAACGTGCAGGGACGCAGTGAAATTGACGCCGTCCGGGCAGGCATCGCGGCCCTTCGGCCCGGCATCGACGTTCTCGAGGCGTACGTGGATGTGCAGGATCCTGATCTCGTGGACGTCGTCGCATCCCTTCCGCCCGGGCGTGAGGCTGTCATTGTGCCGTTGCTGCTGTCGGTCGGCTACCACGTCAAGGTAGACATTGCCCGGGCGGCGGCGGGCCGTCCGCAAACGGTGTCCGCCCTTCCGCTGGGCCCCGACCCGCGGCTCGCCCGGGTGCTTCACCAGCGTCTTGTCGAGGCCGGGGTGGACGAGGGTCACGCCATGGTGTTGGCCGCCGCCGGTTCCTCGGACGCCTGCGCCGCCGAGGACGTCGCCGAGGTGAGGGCCGTCCTTGCCGGACTCCGCACGGGTCCCGTGCTATCCGGATTCGGTTCCAAAGCGTCGCCGTCCGTGCCCGAGGCCGTGGCGGCCTGCCGCACCGGCTCGGACGTTTCGCCGGTGGCGGTGGCGTCGTACCTTCTGGCCCCCGGGTACTTCCACGATCAACTGGCCAGGGCCGGCGCCGACGTCGTCAGCGCTCCCCTGCTGCCGGATCCGGTCACCGCCGAGATCGCACTCAGCCGGTATGACGACGCCGTTGCCCGCCTGCGGGGGGAGGAGGCGGCCGTCGGTGCGGGAGGGTGTTCCAGGCCCTGCCGGGCACGCGTGAAAACGTGCCTCAGGGGCGGTTCTCCCCAACCAGCCTGATCCCGCCCGGAATGCCGGGTAGGCGGCCCAGGGAGTATTCGAAATTCATCACGGACCAGTCATCGTGGCGAACGTAGAAGCGGATCGAAGTGCAACAACGAGAGCATTCTGATCGGCACTTATGAACCAGCGCGCGTCAAACCTGGATGTCGTTGAAGAGCACTGTCGAGATGTAGCGTTCACCGAAGTCACACACGATCGCCACGATGAGCTTGCCGGCGTTCTCCGGACGCTTTGCCAGTTCGAGGGCGGCCCAGACGATGGCTCCAGACGATATTCCTCCGAGAATACCTTCCTCGGCTCCCAGGGCTCGGGCAACTCGTACCGAGTCCTCGAGGGAGGCGTCGATGACCTCGTCATAGATGTTGATGTCCAGAACAGCCGGGACGAAGTTCGCCCCGATGCCCTGAATCTTGTGCGGACCGGGCGCTCCACCATTGAGGATGGCGGACTCGGCAGGCTCGACAGCGACAATCTGCACCTCGGGGTTGTATTTCTTGAGGATCTGTCCGACCCCGGTCACCGTGTCCCCGGTGCCAACGCCCGCGACAAAAATATCAACAGCACCCGAAGTATCCTCCCAGATCTCTTCGGCCGTAGTCAGCCTGTGGATTTCGGGATTAGCGGTGTTGGCGAACTGCTGGGCCCAGACGGCATTGTCCGTTGTCGCGACAATCTCCTTCGCTCGCTCGACGGCGCCTCGCATTCCTTCGGAGCCTGGGGTGAGAATGATTTCCGCCCCATATGCTCGAAGCGTCACTCGGCGCTCGGTGGACATGGTTTCGGGCATTGTCAGGATGACCTTATAGCCACGTGCCGCGCCGACCATCGCCAGGGCGATTCCAGTGTTGCCCGAAGTACCTTCGACGATTGTTCCGCCTGGGCGTAGGGCCACGGATTGTTCTGCGGCATCAATGATCGCGACGCCGATCCTGTCCTTGACGCTGTTCGTCGGGTTGTAGAACTCCAGTTTCACCACCACATCCGCAGTCAGATCCTTGGTCAGGTGGTTGAGGCGCACCAAGGGGGTGCCGCCCACGAGCTGGGTGACGTCGTGGTAAATCCGGGCCATGACTGAACCTGCCTGATCTGTGCTGTAAGCGGATGAAAGAAAGGGATGTGCTGCCTGAGGCCGCGAGAGAGGAGTGCTAATTCCGGGACGGCACGGCCGCGATGATCGGGTGGTCGAAGCCCGTGTTGCCGACCTTGGTGGCGCCGCCGGGCGAGCCGAGGTCGTCGAAGAACTCGACGTTCGCCCTGTAGTACTCGGCCCACTGCTCGGGGGTGTCGTCCTCGTAGTAGATCGCCTCGACGGGGCAGACGGGTTCGCACGCACCGCAGTCCACGCACTCGTCGGGGTGGATGTAGAGCGACCGCTCGCCCTCGTAGATGCAATCGACAGGGCACTCCTCGATACAGGCCTTGTCCTTGACGTCCACGCAGGGCTGCGCGATTACGTAGGTCACGTCCCACGCCTTTCCTCGGAACTCCGCGTGCCTGCGACGAAGTCGTGCGCCCTTGACGAAGACACTGTACGGGCGACATTCCTCGACCAGGGAGTAAGTCACTTCATGGCGGTATGTGACGAGTGACGTCTTTGTATTACTGCGTGAGACTCCGGGTTAAGACCGTGGTAATTCCTTCGTGTCATGGCATGCGTCCACGTACTGTCCCGGTATGACAAGTTCAGCAGCAGCCTCTTTGAGTGCCCGGAACAGTTTCGGCGCGGCGAAAACAGGCAAGCCGAATGGGCAGTGGAAGGTCGACGGGACCGCTCCTCTGAACGCGAATGAGGCATGGAAACAGCAGGTCAGTGGCCTGAACGTCCGGGATCGGATCGAGCAGGTGTATTCGAAGCATGGTTTCGATTCCATCGAGAAGACCGACCTGCACGGCCGCTTTCGCTGGTGGGGCCTTTATACCCAGCGAAAGCCGGGCATCGACGGCGGGAAGACCGCAACTCTTGAGCCGCACGAGCTTGAGGACAGATATTTGATGTTGCGAGGAAATGAGCAACCTCAGCACCACCGTCGCCGATTCACTCCGACAGCAGATCATCAGCGGGCAGCTGCACCCTGGAGACAAACTGCCGGCCGAAAGCGCACTCGAGCAGGAATTCAGGGTCAGCCGCACCGTGATCCGGGAAGCCTTGTCCCGGCTGCAGACCGCCGGACTTGTCGAGAAGTACCGGGGGAAGGGCACGTACGTCCTCACCCGCCCGAGCGGCCGCCCCTTCACCGCACCGGTCCAGGAGGCGCACAGCCACCAGGACCGCCTTGATCTGCTGGATTTCCGCATAGGCATGGAGACGGAGACAGCCGCTCTGGCTGCGCAACACCGGTCCACGGCGCAGCTGGGGGCTATCGGTGACGCCCTGAATGCGTTCGCTGCGTCACGGCAGAAACCGTCTGCAGCCGTCACGGCTGATTACGAGTTCCACCGCCGTATCGCCATCACCGCGAACAACCGCTTCTACCTCGACCTGCTCGAGTCCCTCGGAACGACGATGATCGCAATGCCTCAGACCCGTCTGATGCACAGCGGTCCAGAAGCACAGGGCGCACACTACGGTCGCGTGCTCGATGAGCACCAGGCGGTTCATGACGCCATTCAACGCAGGGATCCCCAGGGCAGCGCAGCTGCAATGCGGACACACCTGTCGAACTCGCGGGCACGCCTAGCTCCGGTTCGCGCTGAGTGACCAGGAGCCCTTCTGCTGTTGCGGGGATTCGGTGCCGGTCGCGAATCAGGCGAAGCAGATCGTCCAGAAGCGGGAGGCGCCCGGAATCGATGCCGGTGAGCAGGGACCGGATGATCGGCTCGTTCCGTCCGGTTTGAGGCCGGCGCGCCGCTCGACGGACGGGGCGCGGGCCTCAGCGCGGGTAGTAGATGTCGTGCAGTTCCAGGTGGCGGACCGACCATCCTGTCGTGCCGCCGATGAGTCCGGCATGTCGTGGCATTTACAACCCTGGTATCCGCAGGTTCGACAGCCGGATGCGGTCCTCTGTCCGGACTACCGTCGGGGCGTACTTCCCCGGATGATCGTCTCGGTGGGAATCGGCGCAGGGCCATCACCGGTGTCCTCGCCCGGGGCGTCGTAGGCGGTTCCGGTCGCCAGCCGGAGGGCGCGCCGCCCGACGTCCTCGAGGGGGATCCGCACCGTGGTCAGCGCCGGCGTGATGTCACGGACGGTGGGGATGTCGTCGAAGCCCGCCACGCCGATCCCCTCGCCCGGCACGATCCCGGCATCGCGCAGGGCCGAGACGACGCCCACGGCCATGACGTCGTTGACGGCGAACACCAGGTCCACCGACGCCCCCGAGGCGAGCAGCTGCTCGGTGCCACGGTAGCCGCCGTCGCGCGTGAACTCGGTGTGGATGATGCGCTCGGGCGGCACGGAGATACCGTGGTCCGCGAGTCCTGCCATGAACCCGGCAAGCCGATCCGCTGCCGTCCGGATCTCCGGCGGCCCGGCCACCACGCCGATGTCCCGGTAGCCGAGCTCCACGAGAGTGACGGCCAGGTTCCGGGCTCCGCCGAAGTTGTCAAGGAGCACGGTGGCGAACGGAGCCGCGTCCTGGCTGATGAACGCGACCTTGCCGCCCA
>NZ_JBZCNH010000009.1:0-149944 GCF_058269215.1 Arthrobacter sp. TJ-238
CGCTGCCATCACGGCAGCCGCCGTCGCTGTTGGTAACGCGACTCCCATCGCCGCTGCCGCTGCGCCGTCGAGTGCGGGCCCGGAGCGTGTCGACGCGGCGGTCGCGGCCGATCGGGGCGGCAGCAGTGCCCCGGAGGTGCCGGTCGGATTTGGCCGTTGAGCGAGCTGGCTCACCGGCAGCTATCCGATCTCGTTGACGTTAGCGGCGGCGCGATCCAGCTGTTGGGAGTCGAGCACGACGACAAGGGCCTGACCACTTTCACCGTCTCCCTTGACACCTCCGGGGTCGTCACGCGCGGGTCGGGTATCCGCGTGCGTGCGCGGGAACGATTCGAGATCCTCGTCGAGGGTTCCTTCCCGTTGGCGCATCCAGACGTTTACGTCACGCACCGGCGATGGGCAGGGACGCCCCATGTGCAGTGGGGACGCGTCTTGTGCCTGTACGCGGCTCCTTCGGTGGAGTGGAACCCCGCGGACGGGATGCGCGGCCTGATCGGCCGTCTAAACCTTTGGTTGCAGCGTGCTGCGGCTGGAGAGCTCGACCCGGCAGGTCAGCCGCTGCACCCGCCGGTTGCGTACAGCTCGTACAAGAACGGCTGGGTCGTGGTCCGACCCGATCTGGGCGACCTCGCCCCATGGACAGACACCGAACCCGACGCCACGCGGGTGCGCCTGCTGTTCGCCTGGTGCGCCCAGCGTGGCAAACGGATCGACGTGCTGGAGTGGCTGACTGGGCCGCAGGTCTACCAGCGTCTGATGGCTGACGAACTGCAGGCCCGCGACGAGGACGGCACAGCTCACTTCGCTGCCCCGCTGGTACTGATCAGCGACACCCTCGACATGGAATACCCCAGCACGGCCGACGCCCTTGCGGCCTCACTTGAGACCTACGGGTACAGCCGCGACGAGTTGCTGCGGGCTTTCGTGACCGCCCGCACCATCAACAAAGCAGTCGGTGTCGCGCTCGACGGAGACGCTGCCGTCCCCGCCATGATGCTGCTCGGCACCCCCGCACGCCGGCTCAACCCCGGGCAGGCGCTAGCTCACGTCACGGCCTGGCTTCTGGATGACCTGGGGGCGCAGATCACTGATCTACTCCAAGACGTCAGCCCCGAACATGTCGAGCTCACCCAACAAGTGCACGACCTGGCGAAGAGCTGGCTGGGCTTCGCAAAGATTCAGTGGATGGTCATTCATGAAGCCCGCTCAGAGGTGACCCGACGCCGCGACTCCGGATCGCCCTCCCAATGGCTCACGGGCCGCAAGGTGCTGATCCTGGGATGCGGCGCCCTCGGCGCACCCATCGCGGAACACTGCATTCGCGCCGGCGTGGCGCAGCTGCACGTGGTCGACAAAGGCGTCGTCACGCCCGGAATCCTGGTCCGACAGCCCTACGACGACGCGGACATTGGCTATAACAAGGCCGAACGACTCGCGCAGCGGCTGTCTCGTATCCGCCGAGACCTCACCGTCACCAGCTCCAGGTTCGATATCGTGACCGGCACCCTCGCCGATCCCGCAACACTGCTCGAGTACGACCTCATCATCGACGCGACCGCCGACATCGGGGTGCGGGTCGGGATCGAACGCGCACGCGCAGTCACGCGCGAACACTGGCCCCCGATGATCAGCGCGCTCTTCGGGCACACCGCGCAGCGCGGCATCGCCACGGTCTCGATGCCCGGAGCTACCGGCAGCGGCCACGACATCCTGCGTCGCCTTGCCATCGACACCGTCACCAGCTCACCCCCCGGGTGGAAAGCGATCACAGAAGACCTGTTCCCGAACCCGCCGCGCGCCGATCGATTCTTCCCCGAGCCAGGCTGCTCAGCTCCCACCTTCACCGGCGCAGCAGCCGAGGTCACGGCACTGGCATCCACCCTGTTCTCCGCCGCCCTGGTCATCGTCGCCAACACGAACGCAGCACCGATGTCCGCGGTCGGCTGCGACCTGGCACCCACAGCATCAGGTGCTCGACCCGTGCCGTTAACCTGGCCAAACGATCTCACTCTCACCGACCACACCGGTGAGTACAACGTGTGCATCAGCGAACGGGCGCTGACCGAGATGCGCACCGAGGCGCGGCGAGGACGACGGGTACGCGGGGAACGCATTGAGACCGGGGGAATGATCCTGGGCAGCCTCGATGAAGCCACCCAGACCGTCTACATCGATAGCGCGACCGGCCCGTCGCCCGACAGTCACCTGTCCGCGACGTACTTCGACCACGGTATCGAGGGCACCCAGGACATCGTCACGAACATCCGCACCGCGACCGTCGATCGGGTCGGATTCGTCGGCATGTGGCACACCCATCCGAACGGCATCGCCTCACCGAGCCGCACCGACGAGGCCGGTATGGCTGACATCGTCTCGCCCGACGGTACGGGGCGCCGAGCCGTCATGCTCATCCTCGGTGGACGCAGCACCACCTGGCAGGCATGGCTGGAGACAGGCACACCACCCGACCTATACGTGCGCGTAGTGAACCGTACGACCCAGTCCCGGCCCGAAGGGCCGATCGCATCCCACCTCATCTCGACCAGCGCATGGTTCCCGGGCGGATACGCCTACCCGAGCCACAGAGCCTCAGACGACGAGCATGAGCGCTCGGGTGACCACCGATGACCGCAAAAATCGGCCTCGCCCTGTCCGGTGGCGGGTTTCGCGCCGCAGCCTTCGGTCTCGGCGCACTACGAGCCCTCCACGACCGCGACGTCCTGGACAAGATCAGCGTCGTCTCCGGCATCAGCGGTGGCAGCCTCCTGACGGCACTGTGGGCCTACGGGCCCCGACGGTTCGACGAGTTCGACGAGTTCGACGACACGGTCACCGCTCTGCTCCGAGGCGGCCTACAGAATGAACTCGTCAGCCGCGCCTTCACCCCACGCGCCGCCTTGCGCTCAACGTTCAGCACGATGCGTACCCTCGGCACACGGCATGGACGCTCCTACTCCCGCACCGACGCCCTCGTCGAGGCACTGGCCGCACGCCCATTCGGCGCCTTACAGATGACCGACGTCACGCATACCGGCCTAGACACGATCATCTCCGCCACCGACATGAGCACCGGGAACGCCGTTAGGTTCGGCAGCGCCCTGAGTGCGTCCTCCCCATACGGACGCATCCTCGATGAGGTGAGGGTCGCCGAAGCCGTCGCTGCCTCGGCCGCGTTCCCCGTTTTGCTCCCCGCCCTCCATCGGCATTATGCGTTCGAACGGACCGACGGCACCCGCCACAACGAGACGCTCGTGATGACCGATGGCGGCGTCTACGACAACCTAGGCGTTGCCCCACTGCTACCCGGTAGGTCCACCCGGCACAGCCCTCACGTCTATGACCTGGACTACATAATGGCCGTTGACGCTGGTCGAGGACGCGGCGCACGAACGGCATCGCGCTTCCTCACCGGACGACTCGCACAAAGCTTCGACATCACCCACACCAAGTCCCAAGACGCCGCCCGCAGCCGCATCCACCTCGCCGGTGAGCGAGCCGAGATCAAGGGCTTCATCCACGTCTACCTCGGAATGCAGGACCACCGGCTCCCAACCCCTGTGGCTGATCTCGTTCCGCGCCGCGCCGTGCACGCCTACCCCACGAACTTCGCAGCGATGACCAAAACGGACCTCGAGGCACTCGCCCTGAGAGGCGAACAACTCACGCGCACACTCATCACCGCCTACACGCCCGACCTCGGCGTGTCACCAACGTAATGACCCACAACAACTAGCAGCTTCGCCCTGGTTCACCCTTACTTAACGATGCCGTCCCCGGCGGGGTCGCCGGTCCTCCTCGAGGATGTACTTCACCCGACTTAGGAAGGTGATCGCCGCGTGGTCATGCTGTCTCCGGAGAGCCGGGATCGATCTGACGTGCACACCTGGGACCGTGAAGGCGTGTTCGTACTCGAGGGTTGTTCCTGAAGCGTTCGCCGTGAGTTGATAGCTCGTCCTAGCTGTCGGGTCGTTGGTCGCTAGGTATCGCACTACAGCGTGGCTCTCGGGGACTTCCTCAACGACTTCGATGAGTTGAACGTGTTCAGCACCATCGCGGGAGGCTATAAATCCCTGCATCTCCCCTACCCCATCTGGGGTGCCTGGCACATGGAAAGCCCGGACGATCGATGGGTCTAGGAACAGCGCGGCCTCTGCTGGCCGGATGAGCGCCCATACTTCAGCTGATGAGGCTGAAATATGGGTGGAGTGTGAGACCCGAACTACCTCGTCCTTCGTGCGCTGGATGAGCAAGCTACCTTCCCCCTTCTGTCTAAAACGCCACTCGAAGACGGAGTAGCTAGCCGTCAGTAAAGCAACCCATCGCTATTTCGATGAGCAATGATGCCTCCTCATGTCGCGGGAGCAGCCGCATCACAACCCTTCGGCCGAGTTACTCGAGGCCGAAGCTCTTCTCACGGGCTGGCGTATGGGGCGTCTTTGGCCGTCCCTGGAAGGGGCGCTTGGTGGTCGTGACCGATGTAGATGGTGGGGTGCCGTTGCTGAGGTCTGCGGCGAGGAAGGCTTCGACTCCTTCGCGTGCGGCGGCGTCGTCCCTGAATTGGGTCATCAGTGTGTCGGCCAGGGCTGCGCGGCGGTCTCCTGAGTCCCACAACTCCTCCGAGTTCGCGGCTGCGTTCTGGGTATCTACATCGTTTTGGAGGTTCCCGCGGATGACCTCGCTTGATTGCTGCTCAGCGGCCGCATGGTCGCGTTGAGTGTCCTTGTTTTCCGATGCCTGCTCCAGCTCGACGTTGTTCTCCTGGCCGCCCTTATGTGCCTCGAGGTACTCCTTGGAGGTCAGTTTGTACCTGGTGCGGATCTCGTCCTCCATCTGCTCGCGGGAGGCCAGCGCCATGTTGTCGAGCTTCTCCCACTGCTGGGCCATTGCGTAGTGCAAGGCGATGTCCTCGGGGCGAGCTGATTCCCAGAACTGCGGCTGGTGAACTGCCGCAAGTTGGGTGCGCATGACTGCTCTCTCGGCTTCGAATCGTTCCTGGAGTTGCCGGCGTTGCGCTTGCTCAGCGCGCTGCATCTGTTCGTTTCGTTCGGCACGTTGGCGTGCCAGCATTTCTCCCAGTCGGCCGGCTACAGCCAGTGCAGACTGCAGCTGAGGCCGGAACAGTCCTTCGGCTCCGTCGGGTGCGTCGTGATTCATTGTTCTATCTCCCCATCTCCTGGTCATTATTCCTGTCGTGCCCTTGGTGCAGCTTCACTCGGGGCGGCACCATGATCGTCGGTTGCGCTTCGTTCAATGGACGGACGGCCTTCGGCGTCATTCCTTCGGGTGCCGGCAGCTGAGGCTCTGTCACCTCGGGCAGCGGTGCTGCGACGATGGCGAGCTGCTGACGCACGCTGTCGGTCAGAACCCGGGCTTCACGTAGGTCATTGTTGCTGCGCTGCATGTCCCGCAGGAGGCGGATGGTGCGCACGACCTGCTGCATGATGAGCGCCTGCGCAACCGGTGACGGTGCAGTCGCTGCAGCCATGAGGAACGCAGCTGTACCGGTCATCCTCAAAGGCGCCTGTACGGGTGTGCTGATCGTGACACCGGAACGGTGAGCAGAACGAGCGAGAGCCCGCGATGCCTGTGCAAGGGGTCCGGGTTCGGCTTCCGTGGCCTTCGACCAGGCGCCGAGGACACCAGATGTTTCCCGGGCCACGTGCGCCCACGTCTGGTGATCATCAGGGGCGACTGAGGACATGAGCCTGCGAGCCTTGGCCATGTCGAGCGCAAGCTTCCGCGCGGCTTCCTCGTCGATGGCACGACCGAACACGGTCGTCGCACGAGGACCACGAAGCATGTCCGGGGCCCGCCCGTGAACGATGCGCTGGTGGCGCTTGGCAGCCCACCACTCCTCAGCCGCTTCCTGGGACGCTTCCGGAGTATCGGACCACTCTGTGCGCAGAGCTGGAAGGGTCAGATCCTTTGCCAGCTTCCCGCCACCGAACCACACCGGGTCCATGCCTTTGGGTGGTCGTTCCGCGACGGAGTAACCGGTGACGACAGAGCGGCCACCGTCAGCGAAGCGGGCACTCACGAGCAGGTCCTGGCGGCGTAGCCGGCGCACGAACTCTGCCTCGCTTTCGGAGGCGACAGCACTTGCCCTGACGACGCGCTCCATCCGGTGACGGGCCGGTTCGATGGTGTTCCCGGTACGGCGGTCGGTTAGTTGTTCGGCGGGCTTCAGGCCTCGCTCGGAGTGCTGTCCCAGCTCGATGAATCCGAACTGCTTCTCGAGGTTCCGGGCGGCGCTCTGCGCCTTCGGGAAGTCCGACCAGTCGCTCCACTTGGTGCCGTCTTCACGGACGCGGGACGCGACGATGTGGATGTGGTCGTTCCCTGCGGTGCTCGTGCCGTGGTGCACCGCGACCCATTGGCAGGGTGCTTTGCCGTCACTCCCAGTGAAGCCCATGTCGTCCATGAACTTCCCCGCCATGTCCGCCCACTCGCGGTCGCTGACGAGACGCTCGTCGGAGCGCAACGACAGGGAGCAGTGCCAGACGTGGCTGGCCATCTCGACGTCGTTGATGCGCTCGTTCAGGTCGATTTCATCCGCGACCAGGACCGCGGACTGGTCGTTGAGCTGGGCGTCATCGAACCACGACATGATGACCGGACTGCCCGTCACGAGGTGCGGGTCGGTGTGCTCATTACTCTTACCCGGGCCGACCAGGTACTTCATCAGCCCAACGGTGCGAGAGCCTTTGGTGATGTTGGGAATCATGGCTTCAGCTCGTACATCTTCGCTTCGATCTGGCGCATGAGTCGGCGTGCTTCCTGCACAGCTGCCAGGGCGTTGTCCTTGACCTCGCCCGTGGCGTTCGCGTGGCGTGCCAGCTGGTTCACATTGTTCGCCGCTGTTCCCACCAAACGGCGAATCTCGAGCAGCGTCACGACTTCCTGCTTCTTGACCGTCAGCACGGCGGGGTCACCGGAACCGAGCGCAGCATCGACAAGGATCGCGGACGGCGACAAACCTGTTTGAGCTTCCAGCTGCAGCAGCTGAGCCCGCTCCATTTCTGACATGGAAACCCGCACGTACACGGTCTTTCCTTCGATGCGCTTGCGCCGAGAAGACCACACGTGCCGCTTGCCGGCGCTAGGAGGACGCACAGCAGGCTCCTGCTCCTGGCTCTCGCCCATCCGCTTGTCCTCCCCTCATGCCCAGCACAGCGCCCCTCCAACGGAGGCACCACACCCCAAGTGTGTCACCGCTCAGCCGCAGGCGCCAGCGGAATCAGTGTTTGTGGCACATAAATATATAGCTTGCTCCGCAGGTGATCCGTAAGCCTCTCGCGCGGCGGTCCGTGCCGAGTGGGGTGTTCGAGCATGCGGTGCGACGCTGCGCGTCTGGATTGATCCTCACGGCTGCGCCGTTCCGTTTCGGCTTGTGAATGTACTGTCCGCCCTTCTCTTGGCAAGGCTCCGAGGACGGCTTTCGCGGCATATCCTCGCTGCGCTCCGGTATTCCACGGTCCGATCTCTCCACCTTGCCAATTCACTTCGCGTCCAAGTGATGACGGCGTTGCCGAAAGGAACGCAGGGCAAAGATGAAAGAGGGACTCATGGTGGGCACGATGATGGCACCGAAAGATGTGGCTGAGTTGTACGGTGTGACAAGCCAGGAGCTTGCTCAGTGGCGGCGGGCCAACCTCGGACCGCCCTACTTCATGCTCGGACGAAACACAGTTCGGTACGACTCCGGCGACATCGAAGACTGGTTCAACGACCCTGCTAACGGGTACCTCCACGACTACCCAGCAGGACGATAGTGATGGCAACTGGCAAACACCGGTTCGTGCACCTGATTGCACGTTCCCCGCCACCGTCTTAGGTGGGCGTTAGGGTGGTTCGTATGGCAACCATCGACCTTGAAACCACCAAAGACCAGGCGCGCAAACTCCTCGACTCGCGCATCGCATCCGTCACCGATCTGGTGATTGCCCGTAAGCGCGTAGACGAGTTGCGTGAGCAGCTCGCGGAGGCCGAACGAGAAGACAAGAAGGCATACGTCCGAGCAACGAAGGACGGATGGAGTGAGGACGAGCTGAAGAAGCTTGGGCTCGACAACGGGGCCGCAACGAAACGTCGCACGCGGCGGACGAACTCGCCATCAACTGATCAGGATGTAGCCGCCGTTTGAGTGCGGAAGATCAACACAGGAGCACAGTGCAGTCGCCGATGAGTGGCCTTTTGATAGTCGGAAATCCCTACTGATGTCGCGACCCATGCGATTCTCCTTCGGGAACATCGAGACGGATGAGGATGCGCACTACTGGCGGCTCGATGGTGTCGAACGGAGAGACCGCAACGACTCGATTGACGTTCTCGAGAGTGAGCTAAAGAACCTCAGTGCCACTCACATGCAGCAGATCTACCGGAGACTGAACAAGTTCATAGGGTGGCCCCCATCGGACATCAACGTTCGCTTTGGAGACCTTTCCTCAGACCAGGACGCTTCGGATCTTGAGTACTTCCCCCACACTGGGGTCAGCTTCTCGTTCTACGAGAACAACTTGGTGCTCGTCGTTCAAACCTTCGTCGAACTGCCCGACCGCTTTCGGGGCGAACAAGATGTGGTGACTCTCATCAGCCCGCTGTTAGCGCGAAAGCGCCTGTCCCTGCTGGATGTTGATGCGGACGGGGACAGTGATGGGCACTGGGATGTTGACGCTGCACCTAGGCTTCAACACTCGTTCGCGCAGTCTTTTCGATCTACATGCCGACGCACTCCTCGTGAAGGCCCTGCTGGAAGCATCATCTGGCGATGTCTCCCACCAAACCGTCTCAGAGTTGATCCGGGGAGGGAATGTTGAAGCACTTTTGGGTCAGCCGGAGGGTGACTGGCTCGAGGTGAAAAGGCAGCACGCGGATCTCGCGACAGATGTCGGAAAGATCCGCCTCGCCCAATGGGTGTCGCAGTTTGCAAACGCCCCCAACGGTGGGGTCCTAGTGCTTGGTCTAGCGACGAAAGATCAAGGCAGTGGAGACGTAATTATCAAGGTCTCGCCCCTCCCTCGGCTCACTGGAGTTCGAAGGAAGTACGCACAGGCGATTGACGCGAAGATCGTCCCACCGATCGAGGATCTTCGGATCGAAGTAGTCGCTCACGAGGACGGTGATTTGATCTTGATCGAGGTTCCACCGCAGAGCGAGGAGAACAAGCCCTTCCTCGTACATGGAGCAGTCATCGAGGGCAAGGCTCATGGAACCTTCTTCTCAATCGTCCGCCGCCGGCATGACGAAATGGCATCAACACATCCGGCTAACGTGCACGCCAACCTGACAGTCGGCCGAGCCTTCTTGCGAGGAAACAGGCCCCCCTCGCCCCGCAACGCGGCCGATAGAGCGGCTAATGACACGAGGCGGGACAAGGGAGGGAGGTTCGACTGATCAGCGCTCGATGCCCTCGTCGCGACGAGCAGTCTTCGTCCGGAGTGCCGCGTCCGAGCGCTGATCAGGTGGGAGCTGCACGGGCAATCCCGACTGTTTTGGTGTCGGGGTGGCGAGCCGCATATCGCGTCGTAGCTCCTCGAGCTCGGCTGTCAGTACGGTCTGCGCTCCATCCTCGCCGCGCATCTCGCGGTTGATCCGCTCGACCTCCCACTTCGCCGTCTGCAACGCGTCGGTGTGCTTGAACGGTTGCTTCAGTGCGTTCGCTGCATCCCGGTACTCTTGGCGCGCTTCCTCCAGCTGCCGCTCACGCTTCACCACCTCATCGGGCAAGCGCGTGACCTGATTCTCGAGGCGCTGGATCACACCTACGGTCGGGAAGAGAGCGTCAGTGCGTTTGAGTTCCACCGCGACGCCGGGCGCGCCCTCGATCTGCAACGCGACGCGGGACGCACCCATCTCAACCATGTTCGCCTGGCCCTGGACAAACCTGATGTCGTGACCGCCGATGGAGGCCATCACACCAAGGTCCTTCGACCCCTGAATAGGAGGTCGTCCTGCTGCGTTCCTGTCCGCCCACGTGCGCAGCGCTTCCACGGCGTCAGTGCGCTTGTCGACGGTCCTACCGTTGATGGTCATGCGGAAGGCATCGCCGCCGACGTCGGGCGTTGTACGCGCAGCGGCGTCCTTCAGTGCGGGTAGTTCAGCGGCGAGTGCTTTGCCTCGGACGATGGCGCTGTCCTTGCGCCGGCTGAGCGCTGCCTGGTTGCGGTGCCAGCCGCGCTCAAGGCGCTGCAGGCGGGTGAGTTCCTGGTCGGCTTTGGACTTTTCCAAAATGAGCGGGTTGCCGCTGGAGATGGCTTTGACCTCGGCGAAGGACAGGGTGTTGTCTCCTACGTCCTCGATCTCGCGGACGTCGAGTCGGCCGCGCATGATCTGGTCGATGAACTTGCTTTTGCGCTCCAGCGTCTGCCACATGAAGGTGTCGAACGATCCCTTGGTGACGACCTGTGAGATGCCGATCTCGGGGTTCTGATTGCCTTGGCGGATGATGCGGCCGTGACGCTGGGAGACGTCGGCCGGCCGCCATGGTGCGTCGAGGTCGACCAGGTGCACGGCGCGGGCCTGCATGTTCGTACCCGTACCCATTTTCTGTGTCGATCCGATGAGCACGGCGACGTCCCCTGTCCGGCAGGCCTCGAAAAGTCGGCCTTTCTCGGCGTCGTTCTTAGCCTCATGCGCGAAGCGCACCTTGTGCTCGGGTACGCCTCGCTGCACCAGGTCCTCACGCAGCTGCCCGTACACGTTCCACTTGTCCGACGGTGTGCCGAGGTCGCAGAACACGATCTGCAAGGCTCCCGGCGTAGGGTGCGGATCTTTCGTCTCCGGGTCCATGTAGACACGGTCCTTGGTCTCCTCGTACACCTTGGCCACGAGGTCCGCGGTTGCACTGATCTTCGTGGCTCCGACGAGGGCGTCCAGCTCCGGGTCGACCAGGCGCATGTCGAGGGCGGCTTTGCGTCCGTCGCTGGAAATCTTCAGCATGTTGTCCTCGGTCGGATCGACCAGACGTGCCTGGATCTTCTCGGCGCGGTCTGCGATGTCCGCGATGTACGCCTCGAGCTCGATGGACGGTTCAACGGTGACCATGCGGGGCAGCCGCCTGCCGTCCTCGCGTTCCTCGATGTCGGGCACGGGCAACTGCAAGTCCTCGGCGGTCTTTACGTCCGCGAAGGTGTGGAACATCTTCAGCAGCTCGGGCACATTCTGGAACTTCGAGAACCGTTCTTTCATCTTGAAGCTGTCACCGCCGGCGACGGTCATCTCCATCTCGGTGACGACCTGGCCGAAGGTCGCAGCCCACGTGTCGAAGTCGTTGATGCCGGCCTTCTCCAACAGGTCAGGGCGCAGGTAGCGCTGCATCACGTACATCTCGGTGACACTGTTGGCGATCGGCGTCGCCGTCGCGCCGGTGATCACCCTGTCACCGTGGGTGTCTCGTAGGTACTCGACCTTGGAGTGCAGATCAGAGGCACGGTTGGAGCCGTCGATCGCCGCGTCCTGGATGTTCGAGGCGGTCGAGAGGTTCTTGAAGTCGTGCAACTCGTCCACGATGAGGTAGTCGATCCCGGTTTGCTCGAAGGTGAGCCCTGGGTCGATGGGGTGCTCGAGGAGGCGTTTAATCTTCTCCTCCTGAGCTTGCAGCCGGCTCTCGAGCTTCTTGACGCTCATCGCCTTGCCGCCACTTGCGAGTGCACGCTCCTTTGCGGCCAGAATTTCCTGGCGCATGCGCTCAACCTCGCGGCCGCGGTACTGCGCTTCCGATTCGGTCGACAACGGGATCCGTTCGAACGCGGTACGGGTCATGATGACGGCGTCCCAATCGTTCGCGGCCGCGCGGGCCACGAACTGTCGGCGCTTGTCGCCGGCGAGGTCGGCGGACGACGCGGCGAGGATCTGCGCCTGGGGGTAGATCTGCAGCCATTCGCGGGCGAACTGATCGAGCATGTGGTTCGGTACGACGATCGCAGGTTTGCGTGCCATACCGAGTCGCCGTAGCTCCATCGATCCCATGACCATCTCGGCGGTCTTACCCGCCCCGACCTCGTGGAAGAGCCCAACGGACGGCTCGGAAATCATGCGAGCCACGGCGGCGCGCTGGTGCGGCCGAGGGTGCCAGTCCTTGACGAGTCCGGGCAGGGTGAGTCGTTCACCTTCGACGGTGTAGTCGCGCAGCACAAGCGAGTTGAACCTACGGTTGTATTCGTCGGTGAGGGCGATGGCGCGGTCTGCGTCCTCCCACACCCACTCCCCGAAACGGTCCTGCATCAACTGGGCCTTCTCCTGGGCCGATGCTGTCTCGACAGGGTTGAGGATGCGGCGCTGGCTCTCCGGGTCGGGGTCCGGGTCGGTGACCTGGACTCTGCGTTGCTCGAGCAGGCACTTGAAGATTTCGCCCGCCGGCATCCGCTCGGTACCCCAGTCGTTGCGCACGGTGAAGCTGTGCCTGTTCGCCTGGACGTCCCAGTTCGCGCCGGTCACCCTGTCGACGCGTGCCTGCCGATCCCGCGTAATGGTCTGCAGGAACTCCTGGTGGATGTCGGCTGAGATCCAGATGGAGCCGATACGGGCCTCAATTTCATCAGCACCCAACGGCAGGGGCATGACCGCCTTCAGGTCCTCGACGTTGCGCAGGAATCGTTCGTCCTCGGCCGCGGCGACGGTGGCGACGTCGAGCTTCTCCCGAATGTTGCCGCTGAGGTACTCGGCACGCGTCTCCATGACCCCGGGCTCACCGGGCACGTCGTAGACCAGCTCTCCCAGTGCGTCCCTGGCGGATGCTGGGTCGAGGCCGAGCAGATTGGCTATCTCGGTGAGGTCGACTTCACCTCGGGTGTCGAGGGTGACGGCAAGGGCCTCAGCCGGGGTGTCGACACCTCGAATGGGCTGTCGTGGCTGGACCTGGCGACCGCGCTGCAGGGCTGCCGGGGTCGCTGTCTGGCTGACTTCATCGAACCGCTCCAAAGCCGGGACGATCGGCCCGAAGGGGTCGCTGCGCAGCAGCGCCACCGCTTTCGGCGTCACCCTGGCCATGATGTCCTCACCGGCGTCATTGACCTTCCCGGTGCGGCGCTCAGTGAACCGGTTGATCGGGCCGAAGGAATCCACGTAGGTGCGGTAGGAATCGCGCAGGTTGGCGCGTTCAGCGGCGAGCTCCGGAGTGTCCTCCACGTTGCTCGCCTCGAGCGTGAGCACGGAGCGGGCGAGGTCGCGCAGCCGCAACAGGGACCGCAGTTCTCGTGCCTGGGTCGCAGGGATCTTCAACGGGACGATTGATCCGTCAATGTCGACCTGGCGGAAGGTGCCGTCCGGTTCGGACATGATGTGTCCGGCCTGGAGCTGCTTTCCTGTTGGGACGATGGCGACAGACTCGATGACCTGCCCGGTCTGACGCTCTGCCACTCCCCTGCCGGCGTCGACGGCGGTGAGGGCGATGTCCTGTAGCTGGTTGTGCAGCTGCTCCGCCACGGAGCGCAGATCCTCGTTGCGCACGGTAAGCGTCGCTGACCCGTACATGCCGTTACCCACCACGGGCTCACCCAGCACCCGCTGCGGGTTTTCAATGAAGTAGGCATTCATCCGGGCCACGTCCTGGCTCGCGTCGAGCACCCCATCCTGTGCGGCATCCTGGCTGTCACCTACGGACAGGACGCGCGACTCCAGCCACTGCGGGCTCATCGGTTCTTCACCTGGGAGTCGTTTGCGGAAGATCAGCACGTCGGTCAGGGCATCGGTGCCAGCGGCGCGACGGTGCGCACCAGTCGGCAAGCGGACCGCACCAAGCAGGTCGGCTGTCTCGTAGATTTCACGGCGGGCTGCCGGGTTCTGGGCGTCCATCGTGAACGCAGACGAGATGACGCCGACGACGCCACCGGGTCGGATGAGGTCCAGGGACTTAATGATGAAGTGGTTGTGCATCGAGTGGTTACCCGCGTTGTGTCGCGGGTCGTGCAGCTTGGTCTTGGCGAACGGGACGTTGCCGATGGCAGCGTCGAAGTAGCCAGTCGGCAGGCGCGTGTCAGCGAAGGACTCGGCGCGGATGTCGGCGTCCGGGTAGAGGGCCTGGGAGATACCGGCTGTGATCGGGTCCAGCTCCACACCGGTCATGGTCACGGTCTCAGGCGCGAGGCCGATGAAGGTGCCCGCACCTGATCCCGGTTCGAGCACGCGGCCGCCGTCGAAGCCGAGCGTATCGAGGGTCTGCCAGATTTCCGTGGCGAGGGCAGGATCGGTGTAGTGCGCGTTGATGACCGTCCGGTTCGCGGCCCGGTACTCGCTCTCGCTCAGCAGCTCGCGCAGTTCGGCGCGGTCAGCTTCGTACTCACTCCGGGTCTCATCGAACACCTCTGCCACACCTGTGGCACCCCAGCTCCCCCACCGGGCCAGCACGGCACGCTCCTGTGCGGTGGCTGCCCGATCCCGGTCCTGCAGCTCACGCAGGACGCGCAGCGCAGCGACGTTGGCCTGGAAGCGCGCACGGGCACCAGACGGGGCAAGATCATCCTGCCGCGCAGGAATGAAGCGTGAATCAGCTTCAGCTGAAGAAACTACCTCTGGTAGTTCTGATCCATCTCCTGATTCCGGTAGGCGTCCAGCAACTCCCTCTGTGTCTGCGCGACCTCCTTGAACGCTTCCCGGAGTTCCCTCCGCTGGCGATCCACCTCGTCCTCTTCCGTCTCGTCGTCGCCCTCCGTCTCCATCACGTCCGGCGTCAACATCTCCGCCCGCACGATTTCCTCGGCCTGCATCCTCGAGGCGTTTAACCGGCCCACCTTCTGCAGGTAGGTCTCGCCCTCCAGATCCGGTCCCGCGATTTGGTACTGCAGCTCCCCTACCTGGTTCATCGCTTCCTCCCCCA
This sequence comes from Arthrobacter sp. TJ-238, assembly GCF_058269215.1. Classification (NCBI taxonomy): domain Bacteria; kingdom Bacillati; phylum Actinomycetota; class Actinomycetes; order Micrococcales; family Micrococcaceae; genus Arthrobacter; species Arthrobacter sp. TJ-238. The sequence goes on from NZ_JBZCNH010000009.1 coordinate 14,813, forward strand.
ACTTCCGGAACCACTCCTCCGGGTCCGGGATCAGGGCGTACTGCGCCGGCGCGGTCATCTTCCACGTCTCCTGCGCGAACTTGCCGTACTTGTTCATCGAGAACCTCCTCTGGTGGTGCGAAAAGAAATGCGTCTAGGTCGAGAGTTGCCTGACCATCAATCTGGTTGCGCTTGCGCGATCGCGCCATCGGACGTCCCCCTGGTGCCGGTAAAAATACTGCCTTCACCGTACCTACTCGGAGTCGTTTCACTCTTGGGGATCGAGACCCACCATCTTGTCTTCGGCGTCTCGAATGTACTGAGTTAGAGCTTTCTGCCTAGCTCCTACCTTGCGCACACGGGAGGCGATATCCCATGTGATCTCTGCGTAATCGAGCGCGGCGGCCTTGCCTATCTGCTGCGGATCAGGCGCGTGAACCGCGCTATTTCGGATCCGTCGAAGCTCGTCGATCTGCGCTGCCGTCGCCGCGGGAACGTTGTACCGCTTAGCCAAGACTGAGCCATTAGGCACCCGAACAAGAGGTGTTTCCGCTCCAACAAGGTCTTGTACGGCGTTCTCAACCATTTTCCAGCTCGTAAGGATTGCCGCCAACGGGGAAACATCAACATGAGCGCTCATTAGGTCCAGGTAAGACTCCTTTAGCTCCTCGGCGGACGGTATCGGACTGGCAGAAGCTTGCTCTGCCCGTGCCTCCGGAGTAGTCGGAACTTGATTGCCTTCTTTGGAAGATGCCTGACTAGGGGGCGTAGGCGGTACTGTCGGGCCCGGACCGTTTGGTGTTGGTTGCGGGGCAGAAGGTGGCATCCCGCCACCGTCGGAAGGACCGTCATCATCTATAGGACCAGGCGACGCTTCAACTACGGGTGGCACATTTTCTACCTTGTGCTTCAGCGCGTTGATTTCAGCCCCAAGCACGCGCCCGAATCTCGCACCGAGTCCCGCCGGTCCAGACAGTTCCTCCATCTGCGGAATGCGGAGGGCAATGGCATCAATCACCTGCTTAACGGATCTGCGGAACACGAGAAACAACACGAGGACGGTCGCGGGCCAAGCGAGTGAGGCCACAAGACTTGCGATGAGGGTCAGCAACTCTCCACTGACGAGGAAGCGGCCGAGGGTCAGAAGGTTGTCCAGGCTCATCCCTGATCCTCCCGCTCGTAGACGATGCTTCCAAGGCCATCTGTACGCAGTGCGCGGATGATCGTGGAGCGGTGAACTTTGAACCTTTTCGCGATGGCTTCGACAGTCAACTTTTCCTTCTCGCGGAGCCGGCGGGCTTCCACAACATCATGGGGTTGGAGGCGCGGCGGGCGACCGCCCTTCCCTGTAGCGACGGCGAGGCCGGCTTTCGTCCGTTCCCGGATCAGCTCGCGTTCCATCTCCGCGACGCTGGCGATGATGTTGAACATCAGCCGACCCGAAGCCGTGGTGGTGTCGATGCCCTCACCGAGGGACCGGAACATGATGCCTCGCTCGTGCAGCGAGTCCAGGAGCTCCACGAGTCCGCGCACCGTGCGGCCAAGACGGTCGAGCTTGGTCACCACGAGGGTGTTGCCTGGCTGCAATGCGCGCAGGCAGCTCTCCAACTCGGGGCGGGCCATCGTTGCCCCTGACTTCCCGTGGTCCGCGTAGACGTCATAGCAACCGGCGTCGACCAGCTGACGGGTCTGCGCCTCAAGGTTTTGATCCGTCGTAGAGACGCGGGCGTATCCGATCAGGACCCCGTCCGGCACCAGCCGCGGCTCCTCGACACCCTTAAGGCGTTCCGGCCGATCCATGTTCCTCCCCCAGTCCGGAGGGTCGCAGAATCCGTTCCACCCTCGCGTTATGACAGTACACGTTTCGCACTTGGTTAGAGAGCCAAAAAACGAGAGGATTCGAGTGGTGCATAAAGACTGGCTCTTAAACGGTCCCTTTTGACCCGCGCCCTGAGACCGTACATCGAGGAGCATTCGCACCACGGCAGACCGCGTTGACACTTGCTTGGCGGTACCGTAACGAGGTGACGAGCAATGGGGAAAAGAAACCGCCAAACCGTGTGACATCGGTCGAACTCAGTAAGCGAAGCGTGTGGGCTTGCTGGATCCTCGGCGTCGCCGCCCTATGCATCGGCGCCGTGGCTACCTTCATGTCCGACAACCAGGCTGGAACGACAGCCTTCGTCGTGGTGGGCGGGGTTCTCATATTCCTCGCCGTAGCTGGCAGATTGCCGCTTGCGTTCGAGATGGCAGGAGCTCGGATGGATGCGTCCTACCTTCAAGATTCCGCTTTCGAGGCGGGGCTTGATGCTGGTGCCGATCTAAATCGGCCTGATGACGACGACTCGACGGACTCTTCGGCCGCCAGCGACGTTCCATTTTCCTGGACGCCGACGGCAGCAGCGTGGTCGAGGATGAATTTCTCAGGTCCGGAAACCTGCCGCTTGTCATCCACAACGTACAGGCAACTCGATTACTGGGTGCGCACGGGTCTCATCACTCCCTTGCCGCAGTCTGAGGAGTCGCCGAACACCAGTTGGCGGTCAATGTTCTCCTTCAAAGACGTAGTCATTGTTTCAACAGTCAAGGAACTTCTCGAGGCAGGGCTGAGCCTGCAGGTGATTCGTGAGGCAGTAGATGAGTTGAAACGAGTGCCGATTACCTCACTTCATGAAGCGGTCGTTGTGATGGGTCCAAGGCAGTCACCTCTTCTTACTGACCTGGCGACCGCTTTTTCCATGGTTGAGTCCGGCGTTTCCGCCGTGATAAAGCCACTTGAATCAGTAATTTCGGGAATCATTGGAAAGCTGGAAAAGCGAGCTTCGCATGAGGCAAATGAGAGTAATAAGTAAAGTATGCTCACACATGTCCAACGGCTCGTTTTGTCCCTCTGGCGAGGGTTAGACCAACAGCCGTTCACTGACCCAGGGGAACCGGCCATTGGCAGCCAGACAGCAAAGCCCTAGCCGATGATCAGTGACTGCCCAGTAGCTCGTTCTCGCCTCAGTCAGAGATGAGTAGGTAGAGTGCATGGAACTAGCCCGTCCTAGGAGGGCTCGCAACGACTGGGGACCCTTTGAATCTTGCACATGCTCCATCTGCGCTTTTCGATCTGAACAGACGAAAAGGTCGGTACGGAGTGACATACCTGCGCAATATCTGTGCGCAGTTCGGCGTCGGTCTGGATGAAACATCGTCCGACGAGGATGTACATGGATTTGATTGTGCTGTGAAATATCGGATAGGCAGCGTTCCCGTACAGGTGAAGTGCACTTCAAAAAACTTCAGCAGAGACACACATCTCACAATGCCTGTCGAGGATGGATGGAAAGAAGCTTGGGCTGGCTACACTTCCGGCCCCGCCTACTTCCTGGTCGTTCGAGTGCCGGAGACAGCCGAGGAATGGATCGACCATGCGGTTGACCACGAGACGACGCATCGCGCTGCAGCATATTGGGAGCGTATAGATAAACGCGAAATTGGATCGAGTATTCAAGTTCAGCGATCCAACCGATTTTCTGCTTCCACCCTGCAGAGTTGGTACGAAGATGTACTTCGCGCCAACGGGGTGCCGACATGAACCAAACGACACCGGACGTCCAGGACCTCGTTGACTATCTGAACCTCACCGGCTGGAATCAACGCACCAGTGGCGAGTCCGGCGGTTTGTGGGAAGCGAAGAACGGCGACGTCATCGCAGTCCCACACAAGGCATCTGCCGGCGACCTAGCTTGGAACGGCGTAGTCGAACGTGTTGCTGACAGCGCTGGCCTGAGCAAAAAATCTATTGAAGCGTCGGTTCGGAATCTCTACGTAGATGTAACCGAGTTCCGTGCTGCTGACGACATCCTGATTCATGGATCAATCCCAGTGGAAGCGGGCTTCTCGCTAATCTCCACCGCACGAACACTTTTGCGCACAAGCGCGACCACATCTCGCGGCCCTAAAGCTCTCATTAATGGCAACTACTCCCGCCCTGGAGAACGGATCGTCGAACACGCCCGCTTTGGTCACACCATCCCGGGCTCGTACATCCTGCCGATGCTCGTGCCGATCTCACGACCACAACGCATCAGTGACTCCCTTCTCCATGACCCGAAATCACCAAGCCTCTACGAGCCAGAGGAGCGCCGCGCCACACGCACGATGGCCCAAGCGCTGAGCGCGATCCAGAACCGAGTTGTTGATCCCGATCGCGTGCCGGGACCCACGGTCATCATTGACCTCATCATTGCGGGAGTGAGCCGGGAAATGGTGAGTGCTTTGCATCAAGTGGTCAGCGATGCGTCGGTCACGACCTTCGATGCTTCCTTCCGGTGGGCTCCGGGTTTTCAAGAGCCACAGAAGCTGCCGTCGAAGATTGAGATTCCAGCAGGTGCAGCACGTGTACTGAAGAGCACGTTCGAGCTGATGCGACCACTGAAGAAAAGCCGCACTGAGAGCCTGACAGGTCAAATCGTTCAGCTTCGTGATGATGATTCAGTCGTCTTCGGTGATGTCAGTATTCGCACCATGCGAAATGGAAGAACATCGGAGGTCGATGTTCGGCTAAGAGGGCCCGAACTGCAGCAAGCACACCGGTGGTTCGAGGAACGTGAAGTTCTCGTCGTCGAAGGCGAGGTAGAGTCAACGCCCGGCAAAGGCTTGCGCATTGACGCACCCATACGAGTAGAGCCTCTAACCAACACGCTGTTGTTCGACGGATAAATGAGTCTCGCAAGACCACCCGTAAGGTGGTCGCTGTGATTACACGCAGTGGGGATCCGGCCGTACCGAGTTGGTTGCAGGAGTACGTGTCTGCTTTCGGAGCGGACTGCAAGAGAAAGCTCAAAGATCACGTTGGGCAGGCTGAGGCCTCGATTCGGAAGCCGCTGGACGTCCTCATCACGTCCTTCGGCGCCCAGCTGGGACTCGCCGTCGTCGCGTTCGACGAAGCCGCGGATGTGGAACGAAGCGTGCGACCTGATTACGCGGTACAAGTCAACGGAGCCGTCACCGGCTACGTTGAAGTGAAAGCACCAGGCGAGAATCTGGACCCCGCAGCGTTCAAAGGTCACAACCTGCAGCAGTGGAACCGCCTTAAGGACCTGCCGAATCTCGTCTACACCAACGGGATTGAATGGCGGTTATGGCGCGGAGGTGAAGCGGTTGGCGACCCCGTTCACTTGCTCGGTGGAACACTCATGTCTGCTGGCTCAGCGCTGCTTCCAAACGAACGCTTCGAAGGGCTCCTCACGGACTTCCTGAGATGGGAGCCAGTCCCCATACACTCCGTGAAAAAGCTTGTTACGACGATTGCTCCCCTCACTCGCCTGCTACGCGTCGAGGTCTTGGATACCCTCGCTGCCGAACGGCGCGCTGTCAGCAGTAGCGGCGGCAAACTGAGCAATCAGGTGTTCCTCGGCATGGCGAAGGAGTGGAAACACCTCCTCTTTCCCGGCGCCACGGACGAGGAGTTTGCGGATGGTTACGCCCAAACAGTGACCTTCGCACTACTCCTCGCAAAGTCCGAAGGACTCGATCTGAACGAGAGAGGCTTACATGACACCGCTACCGAGCTCGGGGAATCACATGGCCTGATGGCTCGGGCCCTGCAACTGCTAACCGACACCGTCTCTAAAAAGTTCAGGGTCACCCTGGACCTGATGGTTCGAACCACCAACGCTGTTCATTGGAACGGAGTCCGCTCCGGTGTAAGCGACATGTACCTTCACCTCTACGAGCACTTCCTTGCCGTCTACGACAACGAGCTGCGCAAGCAGTCAGGCAGCTACTACACGCCGGCACCAGTGGTCGAAGAGATGATCCGACTTACAGAAGAAGTGCTCGCCGGCCGACTCGGCAAATCACTGCGCTTACGAGATCCTGATGTTCGAGTGATCGACCCAGCTATGGGAACCGGTACCTTCCCCGTCCACATCATGGAAAGAGCCGCCTCTCAAGCAGCAGCTGAGATAGGCCCCGGAGCAGCCACCGAAGCTATCAATTCGATCGCCAGGCGACTGTACGGTTTCGAGCTCCAGACTGGCCCCTACTCGGTCGCGGAACTCCGGCTATCCGACCTGATTCGCGCTCACAACGCTCGCGTTCCCAGTAATGGTCTCAACCTGTTCGTAGCAGACACTCTCGAGGACCCGACGGCAACAGTAGGACAGATGTCCTACATGACCCAGCTCATTGCACAGCAACGTCAACGAGCCAACCAGATCAAGGCCACTACAAACGTGACCGTTTGTATCGGAAACCCTCCGTACAAGAACAACGCGGAAGGCAAAGGCTCCTGGATTGAGAATGGTGCCATCGACAGCGAGGGCGAGGGCATCCTCCGTGACTTCCGTAAGGACGGAAACGGCCCTGTCGAGTACACACTCAAAAATCTTTATGTCTACTTCTGGAGATGGGCCTTCTGGAAGGTTTTTGAATCAACGCCAGCTCCCGGCGCTCTGGATGGTGACTCTGGAATAGTCTGCTTCATCACGCCATCCAGCTTCATGACCGGGCCAGGGTTTAAGGGGATGCGTGAGTACATCAGGCGCCACTGCACAGAAGGGTGGATCATCGATTGCTCACCTGAGGGTCTTCGACCATCAGTGAACACACGCTTCTTCCCGGCCGTTCAGCACCCCCTTGCAATCTCGATCTTCCTTCGAAAGCCCGACAACGATCCCGACGTCCCAGCTGCACTTCACTACACATCGCTTCATGGCCGTCAGGCCGAGAAGTTCCGTCAGCTACAGGCGGTAAGGATCGATGACTTCGAATGGACTCCCGTCCGTGATGATTGGACTGCCCCATTCACCGCTGCCGCGGCTGGAGAATGGGACTCCTATCCGGGCATAGGGGATCTGTTCTCATGGTTGACTCCTGGAGTGAAACCCAACCGGAACTGGGTATTTGCACCTAGTACGGAGACGCTCGCCTCACGATGGCTCGAGCTGGTGTCGTGCGACAACCGCGCTCGGAAAGAAGAGTTGTTCAAAAAGTCTCGCGACTCGTCCTTGGATCGGAGCAAGCCGCCTCTACCCGGATTCGATGTGGAAAAATTCACCACGAAACGATTCGCTGATGAGATTCGGCTGGAACCCACCATCGTTAGGGTGGGTCATCGCTCTTTCGACCGTCAGTACCTCATCGCCGACCATCGTCTAATGGATACCCCACGACCTGACCTTTGGCGCTCACGCATCCCTGGTCAGGTGTTCCTCTCTGAACTGCACTCGAGCTCGCTAAGAACAGGACCCGGCGTAAGCTTTTCCAGCCTCATACCCAGTGAGCATTTCTTCCGAGGTAGTGAAGGTGGACGACTCGCTCCTATCTATCACCCCGACGGCACAGCGAACACAACCCCCGGATTGCTCGAGGCCCTGTCCTCACACTTTGGAGTACCGGTATCGGTTGAGGATCTGACCGCTTACATCGCGGGCACCGTGGCCCACAGCGCTTACACCGCCACTTTCGGTACTGAACTTCAAACGCCCGGAATCCGCGTTCCTCTCACTAAAGACCCCGAGCTCTGGACGCAGAGCACTGAGATTGGCAAGGAAGTTCTGTGGTTGCACACCTTCGGACAACGCTTCGCAGGTCAGGGCCGGAGCCAAAGCGTGCTCTCTGCCAGCCCACATCAGGTCAGGTATCTCTCCACCGTTGAGCGACTGGACGACGAGTACTCCTACGATGCACTCACCCAAACGCTCAGTTTCGGTGGTGGTTCGTGGGGTCCGGTGTCACCACAAGTGATGGAGTACAACACGGCAGGTAAACCAACCGTTGGCGCGTGGTTTTCTTACCGGAAGAAGGCACCGGTGGGTAAGAAGACCTCGCCCTTAGACAGCATCGTAGCGACGTACTGGCACCCTGAGTGGTCAACCGAGCTAACCGAGCTTCTCACCGCGCTTACACATCTCATAAGCCTCGAACCGCGCCAAGAAGAATTACTCAGTCAGGTCATCGCCAGCGATCACTTCACAGTGGATGAGCTGAAATTACTTGGTGTGACACCCGGCACCGATCGAAGCAGCCGGTCCCCGCGGCTCAGCTTATCCTCGGAGTCCAGCGATGAAAGTCTCTTCTAACCATCTACCGACTACTTCACCAACTGGTTAGGCACACGCCGCATCTACACCGCGATAGAATCAATGGCTGGGGTTCGATGATCTAAACCGAAGATTTAGGAGCGGAATGGCACAGCGCGTACAGGTGGAATTGATTGATGACCTCAATGGTGAAGTAGCACAGGAAACCGTTCGGTTTAGTGTGGATGGCGCCGAGTACGAGATTGACTTGACAACGGAGAACGCCAAGAAGCTGCGCTCTACACTCTCCGAGTACGCGGACAAGGCACGCAAGGCTCGCAACGGCCGGAAGAACCAGGCCGGACAGCAGTCAACGTCGACCAGTCGATCCAAGCGTGAGAACACTCAGCAGATTCGCCAGTGGGCGCAGGAGAACGGCTACAACCCCAGCTCACGGGGCCGCATCACGCAGTCGATCGTCGATGCTTATAACGAAGCTGCACAGTAGGGCAAGCGAAAGCAGGGCGTAGCTGGCCACGCTGGGACCATCTGAGAACCTAAGAGATGGTCTCAGTGTCGCTGGGCGACGCAACGGGCATCGGCATGAATGCCTTCGTATCCGTCCTCGAAGACGCCGCTGCAGTCGAGACAGTTGAAGCGGAAGCCGTTCGGCTGTAAGCGGTAGCGGGGGTTATCGCGGACCGCCTGGAGCTGTGCAGCTCGTGCGTCTTTCGCTGCTTGACGCGCAGCAATTTCATCTGCATTGCGTGCTTCGGCCATCCAGAACGGTGTCCCTTGAGGACCAATGACGTCTGAGTGCTGGGGCGCTGGTGCCGACTCGGTCATCTGTCGTTTCGGTTTTTTCTCTCGACGCTCCGGCTGCTTCTGTTGAGGTCGTGCGCGAAGTGCTTCCCATCCTTGGAGCGCCTGCTCGGAAGGGGCGTAGCGTGCTGCTGGTCCTTCCGCTCCTGTGATGAGTGACCACTTGTTTGGCGGAATCATGCGGATCAGCCGTTCCTGGATCAGCTGATTGCATTCCGAGCACTTAAAGGCGAAAGGATTACCCGAGCCCTTGAGAGGAACAAGCCTGCCTTTCACAACCGGAACGGTTACTAGCTCCAGCCAATCGTCGACGAGTCGATGAACGTCGCGAAGGTTCTCCCTCTCCGACAGCCAACCCTGCTTTTTTGGGTTGCTTCTTGTCGGATTCGTCAGCCGCCAGATCAGCACGGCGTGCTGGCTGTTCGGGCATCTGACTACGCTCCCCCAGGTTCGAACGCCGGTAACAATCGGCAACCCGCTGGTGACCGCGTGCGCGGGCATTGCCAACCGTACGAATTTTGCAGCTTCCTCTGCGGCTACTGAAGCCTGCTGTTGCTTGATCTTCCACTGAGCGGCCATTTTCCGCGCAGCCTCGTTGCTACGAATGAGCTCCGTCGCCGCTGCCGCCTCAGCTCTTTGGCGAGCAGCTTCCGCTTCTGCCAGACGGCGCTGCCGTTGATGGTCTGGGCTGCCAGGTTCCCATTTGAAGGAGGGATTCAGCACGTAGTCGACACATACGCCGACGCTCGTGGTCTTCCGGTGCAACGGCTGGTACTCCTGGCGGCCCAGCAAGTCGCTCGGCGCCTCAGGCAAGTCACTGCTCTTACCGAAGCCGGTAACGATGACCGGCAGCTCGAGCTCGCGCCAATACACCTCCTGTGGCACGACCCAGATGGGACCGATGCCGGCGTCAGCGTATCTCTGGGAGCGGTTGAAGTAATCTTCTTCGGTTTGTGCGGAGAGTTGCACCTCAAAGGCCAGGCGTCTGCCGTTGTCGTGCATGGCCATGACGTCTGCGATCCACTTGCGGTCGGGACCGACGTACTCAACCTCCGCACGCCACCCCGGACAGGCAGTGATCCGATCCTTCAGGGCAAGCTTCATCGCTAGATGTTGTGAAGACTCGGACTTGTGATCGATCTTGCAGTTGATTCTCGGCCAGTGGGCGAAGAATTGGCGCCCTAGGCGCGTGACTCGTTTGGCTCTTTTGCCGCATTCGAGGAGGACCAGGTCCTCATAATCGGACTGCTTTGGGAGAGCGCGCCAAGGATCATGAGGTATCTCGGTCGCGTCTAACCGCTCACCCTTCAGATACGCCACCAGCTGCATCCAGTCCCCCTGCTATTGATCGCCAGTCCTCCAATCCAACAGGACGATCAACCACCAATGGCTCATTTTCTGAGCATGTTTTTCCACAGCATTCGCATCTTTCCGCGACAGAGATTCACCAGGGGGGTTTAGCCTGTCGACTCAATCGGCTTGATCAGTTGGGGTCCGTTGTTGCGGACTGATCCGACCTCCTTGCCCACGATCCGTGGGACGAGGTTGGGTTCGGGGATGGTGTCGATGAAGTGTTGCACCTGGTCTCGTTCGGTCATTGTGGGGTTCAGCCACTGATCCTGCAGGTCCTTGGGGATGATGACCGGCGTCCGGTCGTGGATGTGCCCGAGCGCGTCGTGGGCGGCCCGGGTGAGGATCGTCGCGGTCACCAGCCACTTGTCGTCGGCGTCCTCCGCCTTGCTTGGGTCGGGCCAGAACTCGTACAGGCCGGCGAAGCCCAGCAGCTGCTCCTCGTCCTCACCGTGGAGGTAGTGCGGGGTCTTTGTCCCGTCCTCGTTCTTCTGCCACTCGTAATAGCCGTTCGCCGGTATCAGGGCCCTGCGCTTGGCGGCCGCCGTGCGGAACGACGGCTTCTCCGTGACCGTCTCGCTGCGGGCGTTGATCATCCTCGCCCCGGCCTTCGGGTCTTTCGACCACACGGGTACAAGTCCCCACCGGGCTATCTCAAGGCGACGCACCATCTCGCCCTCGCGCAACTGCTCGGACACGAACGGGATCCCCTGCATCGGGGCCACGTTCCACGATGGCTTCAACTCGTCCTGGAATGTCTCGTCGACGCTGAACTCGTCCCGGATGGCGGCCTTGTTCCCTGCAATCACGAAGCGTCCACACATACGGGTAATTCTGCCCCGTCTCTCGCCATAGGGCCTCTGCCGTGGTGAACTTAGGCTCCGCTGCGCCGACCTGTACGGACGCCTCCTCACGGGCCGGCGCAGCGCCATCACCGTCGTGAGGACTCATCCGTGGAAATCGCCATACTCGTGGGCGTCAGCCTGGCACTACTCGCCGGGATCATGTTCGGTCCCCGGCCCAAGGGCCGTAAGGACAGCAAGAGCGAGAGTTGATTCATCGTCACGTTGCTGCGCCTCCTGCGCACATGGGCACGGCACAAGCTCCCCACGCTCCGCTGCTTGTCCCGCACACATGCTGCACAGCAGGAACCAAGGGCCCGCCTGCACACAACCACCTGCGTCACCGACACGGGTAGCTCACCTCGAGTGAGCAGTGGCTGTGCACAGCCTCCATGGGTGTGGGGTGACTTGAGCAGGACAAACGATCAAAGTCTGATTGTCAGCGCAGGCTCGTACTGTCCCCACGTGGGCCAGAACAAGCGGTACGCGGCCTCGTATGAGCGGCTGATGAACGAGCGGATCGAGGAGTTCGTCATGCGTGAGGAACTGATCATGCTCACCGCGGCCGAGCTCGACGTCGAGAACTGCCGGCCCGCAGACTTCCCAGAACCGCGCCGGGTGTACGCCTGGGTCCGCTACCCCTCGAAAGCGATTCGGGTGCAGGCGCACGCGATCGCGTACACGCGCACTGCCGTGAAGATCCGGTTCCTCGAACCGCTGATTAAGATCCAGCGTGAGGGTTGGGTGTGGCTAAGCGCCGTAACACCTGTATCTCCGAATCAGGTTGAGAACGGATAAACGGGCGTACTCCACCGCTCGTAACCGTCGTAGCCCGGCTCAAAGGCGTCGCCGGTGTAGATCGACGTCGGTGGGTTCTTTCGCATCTTCCATCGGTCCCGAAACCCGTACTCCCTGTAGACGACGCTCACCGTTTCAATGGTGTCGGCAGGAGTTACACGGATAAGTTCTGTATCTCCCCGCCGAAAAAGGTCCTTCGGCGTTCCCCTGGCGTTCATTGCACTAAATTGCAACCCAGCACACATCTGACCGTACTCGAAGCGTCGTATCGCAGCTGGTTTGCGATGGACTCGTTCCAACAGCCACACACCACCCCCAACAGGCGTGAACTTCCACGGTGATTCCATACCCACTTGACGCCAGTCGAGATATGCGACTGCCAGCGCAGCAATCGCGATAACCGTCGACAGCACGCTCACGATGAGCGCCCAAAGCGCCAAGACGTTCCCAAGCTCACTCATCACTTATCCCCTTCCCCATGAAGTGAATCACCTTCCGAAATTTCGGTGCGGGCTTTGGCGTAGGCGGCGGTGATGTAGTCCTCGAGCTTGGTGCGTTCGATGCGCCACTGGCCTCGGCCGCCGATCTGGATGGCCGGCAGATCCCCGGAGGCGATGAGTGCCCGGATGGTGTTGTGCTTGGTGTTCAGCTCATCGGCTACCTGCTGCAGGGTGAGAAACCGCAACGGCTTGGCCATCTCATTGGGCTGCCCGATGTCGTGGGGTTGGTCTGTCATGTACCCAGCATTCCAGCCACCAAACGCTGCCCTGCTGATCGACGCCGCATCGACGCCCTTAAGTGGGTGGAGACGGAACCACACCACATGGTCCCGTCTCCGGTTTCCCCTCGTGACAAGGAAATCTATTGGGCTCCCCGTCTGGGCGGAAGCCTTGTCTGCACTGTAGTCCGCGTCGACCACGGGCGCGCGTTGCACGCGCCCCCGTCCCGCGTCCGAAAAAGCTCCTCGCACCTTCTCACCGGTGCGCGTGTACCGGTGGGGTCGACTTGGGAGTGCGACCCTTCGTGTCTAGCAGTGGGCAGGGGACGTGCAGGGGCGGCAGGGACGCTGTGTAACGCTCGCGCCCTGCCGCCCCGCCTCACTCCCCTACTCGGTCGCCTACTCGTCCTTGCTGCCCTTGGTGTCCTTCATGGCGTGGGCGGTGATGAGGGATTCGACCTCGCTGAGCGTGTAGCCCCATTCTTCGAGCTGGAAGAGGTAGTAGGCGGCCTGGGGGCCGGGGCGTCGCCATGATTCGCGACTGAGGTCCGCCTCGTGCGCGGCGAGCATCATCGCCAGGACTGCCTTGTCGGGGTTCGTGGTCGGCTTCTCCACCAGTGCCCGGTACGCCCGGTAGTCCGGGTCGGTGACGCCTGCGAGGCCGGCGGCGAGTTCGTGCTTCTGCGCCGTCGCCCGGGCGACCGAATTGCCGTAGTTCGCCAGCGTCGTGGCCGTGAACTGCGCCCAGCCCTTCGGCGGGGTCTTCCTCCCCAGAAGGGTCGTCAGCCAGTTCTGCCGGACCTCGGTGCTCGCGTCCCACTTCTTATTGTTCTGGATCACCGTGCGGCGCTCTTCCTTCTGCGCGTCCGTCATCGGCCCTGACTGACCCGCTGTGGGGCTCATGCCGAGTCCTTCGCGGATCGTGAACCCGTGGTCGCGGAAGTTCGCGACCACGCCGGTCACCTGGACCTCGCCCCGGTAGGTCGGGCTGATCACCACGGCGTTCGCGTCCTCCTTCGTCGCCTTCTCGCCATCTGCCCGCAGGAGCATGTTCGGGTGCTGGTTCTCCGGGGTCCCGTACCCGTATCCGTCGACGACGGTGTTGCCGAGGGCTTCCTGCTCCGTCTTCGCGGCCGCGATGAGGCGTGCGGTGGCACGTTCCTGCCGGAGGTAGGCGACCTGGTGGTCGAACTGCTCGGGCTGGACCTCGAGGATGTGCTGTAGGCGCTTCACGGTCAGTTCCTCGTCGCTGAACTCCTCGAGCGCCGCTGACTGCTCCAGCGTCCATCCGGCGGTGAGTGCTTCGGTGGCGGTGGTGTTGGCGCGGACCTTCAGCGCAGTCTCGATGGTGATTTTCTTCGTGCCGGTCTTCTTCGCGATCTGCGTGGCTGTGATGCCCATGAGGGACAGCTGGTGGAAGGCTTCGGTGCGGTCCCGGTCGCTCAATGCCAGGCGCTGGTCGTTCTCGACCATTTGCTGCACCAACCGGTCGGCTTCCGTGAGCGAGGCGACGACGTAGACGGGCATGGTGGGCTGTGCGGTCTCCACGGCGGCGAGGGTGCGGCGCTGTCCGTACAGGACGTGCACGCCGGCCTCGGTGCGGTGGGCGACCACGGGCTGCAGGACGCCGTGCTGCTTGATGGAGGCAAGGAACTCCGGATCGAGACGGACGTCGGCGCGGACGTTGGCGTCGATGGTCAACTGGGTCGGGTCGAGGTGCTCGAGGACGGTCGTTGTGGTGTTCATGGTTGTTGCTCCTTGGGTCACGAGGTGGGGAGAGGGCCTGTGGTGAGCCAGCTGGTCTTGGCCCTTCCCCCTTGTTTTTTGCCTGCTGGCGAGCTCGCTCGCTCGTCCCCGACGGAGCAGTGTTCAACCCGAAGGGCGAAGGCGGACGGAAACCTCGGAGGAAATAAGCGACGCAGGAGCGCCGGAGAGGTTTGTGGCCGGCGACGTCGGCGCAGCCGATTGACGCTGTGGAGCGGGGCGCACAATCCGAAGGACAGCAGACAAAAAACATCCCGGACTGGATGCGACGAAGGAGCAGCCTGGCCGGAACAGGCCGGAGCGAAGCGAAGGACCATAGCCCTGCTCGGAGCCCCCTGGCGGAGAGCAGGGAAGCACTATAGGTGAGACACCCGCGGCCGCCGGCCATCACACTTCCGTAGAGTTGTGACCATGACTATGGGGACGAACGACCACGCACAGGCACCACCACGCTCACGAACGCGCAGCACCAAACGCACTGCGCTGATGTACGGCATAGGCGCTGTGGTGTTCGGCCTGCTCTTCGTCATGCAACTTCCCGGCGGCAACAGCTGGCTTGCATTTGTGGCTATGTGCGTCCTCGGGATCGCGGCCCTTTGGAACGTCGCCAAAGTGATCATCGCGCTGCGCCAGGACGGATGAAGATGAGCGAGCGTGTACGGCTTGGCTTGTCGGCTGTCGCTGCCCTGGCGGCCTTGTTCATGGCCCTGACTGTGTACTCCCCCGCGTCAGGTTCGCTCTCACTTGCGTGTGAGAGTCAGTCCTGCCGGGATGAGGTTTCCGCGAATGCGTGGAACCCGATCTGGGTGATCGGTCAGCTGCTGTCCGCAGCGGCGTCTGATATTTCAGCCCATTAGAGCCGCGACCTCGTGAGGGCGGGCTTGGGTCAGGCTTTGTGGGCGTGCTCGGGGCAGTAGTAGCGGCCGACGTCGACGGTGATCGTCCTGTAGAGCCACCCCTCGGGCAGGGGTCGTCCCTCGTCCTGGAGCCTGGTTGTGGCGCGGCAGACACAGCACTGTGCCAGGGCCGGGGTACTCATCAGGTCACACCTCCGCATCGAAGCTATCTGGGGAGCGCTCTCACCCAGTAGAACTATCGGTGAAGGCTCCGGTCGTCTGCGTGTTTATCCCCCATCCACGCAGCCTCCCCGGGGCCTTCCTTTTATTCGTCCTCGAACGCACCTGCTGGTGGCGGTTTTCGGTCGCCGGCCAGCTTGTCGAGCTCGCCCTTCTTGTAGATCCTGATGACGTCCTGCCAGCCCTCGGGCATCCGCGGCTTGTGCAGCGGACAGAGGGTGATGCCCGCATCCGCGATGTACACCCAGTCTTTCGGGGTCCCGTCCCCGGTGAGCGTCAGCGGAGCTGTTCGTCCGCATTCCGCGCATTCGGCCACTTGGTCATTGTCGGGTCGAGTCGCGGGCATCTGTTCAGTGTGTCAGCCACGGTGTCAGCACCGTGTTCTACGCTCTGTAGTGGAGTCCCGTCCGGGGTGTCCGTCGTACTCGACCTACCGTGCACCCTGGGCAGGACTTCCTGCCGTTTCTCGCTTCGTAGTTTCGTAGATTTCTACCGAAGTAGATTTCTATGCTTCTACATTTCTAGGAATGTAGTGCGGCTAGGGCTCAGCTGTCGTTAGTGCTCTCGAGGGCGATGACGTGCTCGATCTTAGGTGGGTTGAGACCGCACCAGTGATCCTCCGTACCGTCCCTTTCATAGAGAACGACCGGTGCTTGACTGTAGCCAAGCTCCTCTGAGATGTAGGCCAGGGCCTGTTCGTTGGTGGTGATGTCGATGGCCGTGAACTCGATGCCGGCTTCAGTCAACTTCTGCTTGGTCTTGTCGCACGCGAAACAATTCGCAGGTTTGATGTACAGCGTGAGTGTCATGAGGACCCTCCCCCTAGGTGAGTACGTCGAGACGGTGGTGGTGTGGCCCTATCCCCGTTGTTTTTTGCCTGCTGGCGAGCTCGCTCGCTCGCCCCGACGGAACAGTGCTCAACCCGAAAGGCGAAGTGCTGAGGGAATGTGGGAGGAGATAAGCGACGAAGGAGCGCCGGACACATTGCCTGGCCGCGACGTCGCGTAGCGATTGATGCTGTGGAGCGGGGGCGCACAATCCGCCAGGACAGCAGCAAAGACCAGAGGGGCCGGTGCGACGTAGGAGTACCGGCCCCTCTGGTCCGGAGCACCGCGGAGGACCATTATGGCGCAGCGGAACCGCACCGCTCGTCCCTGATTCCTTATCTCCTGGGCACCATCGCGTACCTAATCGCTGTACCTGTTGGTCTGGTAGCCGTGGTCGTCATCTGGTTCATGGGGTCGCCGTCCATCGTCATCAAGGAAACCGCTTCGAATGGGCGTTCGGTGCTTGTCCGTCAATGAACCGTTTTGGACCAGGTGACATCGACGTGCTGATCGAAGATGGTCTCCACACCTACCGTTCCTACGGGGGCCAAACTTCGGTGGCCCTGTCGGCTGGGTCGACGCTGACGAGTGCGACCTGAGGCCGACCGCGACTGCCCTCGTGCTGGCCTGCGCTCAAGGATCAGTGAACATCAAGTCCGGCTGAGGGGCACCTTTAGGCTGGTACAGCGGTGATCTAGACGCTCCTGACCGGCGCCTCAATATCACTCCTTGCCCTGTCCCAGCCGGACAACACCCGGGTCAGGGTTTCCCGTCGGTCGGCGCGGAGCCTATCCTTCCGCTGCCAGGTGCGTTGGCGGCCGAGCCAGACCGCGAGGACTTTCTCGTCCGGGTGGCGCTGCGGGTCATAGATCGGGAGCCGGCCGGTCTCGTCCCGGAACTGCCGTACCTGCTCGAGGCGCCGCGCCCACAACTCCTCCGGGTTTCCCTTGCGGGTACCTACCCACTCCCCCAGCCTCTCCAGGGCCGCACCCTTGTCCTGGGCGAGCCGACCCGCATCAAAGCTGCGGCGCTGGTTCTCCAGCCACCGGTACAGCACCCGGGCCTCCGCGCTGTCGTTCTGCGCCGGCAACCCACCCACCCGGGCCACATAGGCACTTATGTGGGCGTGGTGCTCCCACCACACCTGCTCCCGGCCCCGCCGGAACCGCCGCCGATTGCTACTGGCGGCGGGTTGATCGTGGATCAGCCAGCACCGGCCGAACCACCCAGGATCTCGGCCAACCTGCCGGTCGACGGCCCGGTCAACGTGGCGGACATCGACCCTGCACCATGCAGCGATCACCGCCGGCGGCACCCCGCGGGAGTACATCAGCAGCCACTCCTGCCGGTTCTCACACGCCCCCGGCGGGCACTCGTCCTCGGCCAGGATCACGTCATCGAAACGCATGATGCCCTGCGCCTGTCCGCTCAGCCACCGCTACTCCCCCGCTGCCGAAGGACCGCGCCCGCTCCGATGACAGCGGCGCCGTGTCGGCCCTCGGCGAGGGATGGCGACGATCGGGGCGTGCCCCTTCTCCGTCGGACTCGGGCGGCGTGCTGTGCATGGTGTTGAGAGTAACCAACGTCCGCAAGGGTGTTGCGGGCGGCTCATCCACAGGTGGATGGCTTTGAGCTCATTCCTCCGGGCTCCACCCGCCCACAGATGGATGACCCGCAACCCCCACCCGCGTCCGCAGTCCGGCTTCCCAAATAATCGAACCTGTGTTCTATTTTAAAGCCTATATGAGGAACACCAGGGGTAAGGGAGAAGCAGCCGATGACAGCGCAACCAGTGGACACCACACCACCCACCGAACCAGGCCAGCAAACGGCCCAGGAAGCTGCACGCGAGGGCGCGCAGGGAGGCGCGTGGCACCTCCTGGACGAGCCGGCGGCCGTCCGGTTCCTGCCCTCCGGGACACCCCTGGCGCTGCGCTGGCGGGGCAGCATCTGGCAGGTCATCGGCGAACCCCTTGCCTGGTCCAGCTCGGACACCTGGCGGGAACCCGCCACCACTCCCCCAGGCACAGACAACACCCACAGCAGCCGTGGCAGCCGTGGCAGCCTCGGCAGCCTCGGCAGCGTGAATGGGCGAGGCGGCCGGGGCAGTCTGGGCAGTGTGGTGACGACCCGGTTCTGGCGGTTCCGCGCCCAGACCGGGCCGGCGTCCCCGGTCCTGGAGTTCGACATGAACGCCGATGCCCGGTGGGAGGACTGGCGGCTGCGCCGCGTCACCACCATCGACGGCTACTAACAGTTACTGACAGCTACGGACGGATAGTGATCGTCGCGAACATTTTCCGACCAGGTCCGCGTTACAGCATGAGCAGCAGGTGGCGGGGCGGAATGCAGGGCCATGGGTCAGAACAAGAGATACGCCGGGCGGTTTGCGAGGCTGATGGACGACAGGATTGAGGAGTTCGTGATGCGGGAGGAGCTGATCATGCTCACCGCGGCCGAACTCGACCTCGAGAACAATCCTGCCACCGACTTCCCGGAACCACGCCGGGTGTACGCGTGGATCCGCTACCCCTCCAAAGCCATCCGCGTCCAGGCTCACGCGATCGCCTACACCCGCACAGCGGTGAAAATCAGATTCCTCGAACCACTCATCAAGATCCAACGCGAAGGCTGGGTATGGCTCAGCGCCGTCACCCCAATACCTACTCACGATAACGGTGACAGTGACTATGCGAAGCGTGCTTAGTTTCATTTGGGATAGAATCCACAAAAGGGGAACAAGTAATCACACCAACAATTTTTAGGAGTAAGACAATGGCGCAACGCGTTCAGGTGGAACTGGTCGACGATCTCAATGGTGAAGTAGCCGATGAGACGGTGCGGTTCGGTGTCGATGGCACCGACTACGAGATCGACCTCACGACGGAGAACGCGGAGAAGCTGCGCTCGACCCTGTCCGAGTACGTGGACAAGGCCCGGAAGGCAAAGACAGGCCGGCGCGGACAGAGCGGGCAGAACACATCCTCGGCGTCGACGAGTAAGTCCAAGCGTGAAGAGACCCAGAAGATCCGCCAGTGGGCGAAGGACAACGGACACAACCCCAGCCCCCGCGGACGCCTCACCCAGACCATCGTCGACGCCTACAACGAAGCCCACTAGGGCCTTACTCGCGTTCGACCAGGTGCAGGGGGAACTGTGGCGGGACGGGAACGAGGTGGTTACGAGATGGACGACATCGTTCGGACGAAAGCCGGCAAGTGGGAGAAGGCCAGTTACGCCGCGTCGATCGGCTTCCTGTTTCCGGCCCTGTTGGGCAGCACGGTATTAGAAGAAGCCGGAGTTGAGTCCTTCTGGCTTCGTGTGGTCCTCGTCCTCGTCCTCGGGGTTCTGGGCCTCGCGCTGTTGAGTCGTCCCGCAATACGGCAGGCGAGAAGCCGTCTGGCTGCCGACCTGGAGAACGGGGTCTTTGACTGCGCCATTCGATTCGCGACTGCGACGCCTGGTTCTCTAGGTGACCTCTGGAACGCAGGAGCGGCTCAGGTGACCGCCGATCACCTGGCATTTCAGCCTCATCAGGGGACGTACACGCCACAACCAACCGGACGAACGCGCACCTTCAATCATCCTGTTGTCCTTGGGCAAGCGGACATGACAGGAAAGAAGGCTTCTGGGTGGGGCCGGAGCTGGTCGATCCGCGAGCTACGCACCGACAACGGACGGATTCATATAGCCGCCGGGCCGGCTGGTCTGGCACTCATGGAAGAAAAGTTCATCCATAACGCGTCCTGACGCTTGAGCGTAACGGGTTCTTGAGTTGCACCACCAGCACTGACCAACCGTCAGCTGCCAGCAGAGTCAGGGATTCCTCGCCCCTGCTATCTCCTCACTCTCCTCAGTGACATACGGCAGAGGTCCCTGATCATTATCGCGGGCGATGTCGGTCCGGGCGCTGGCGTAGGCGGTGGTGATGTAGTCCTCGAGCTTGATGCGTTCGATGCGCCACTGGCCTCGGCCGCCGATCTGGATCGCCGGCAACTCCCCCGAGGCGATCAGCGCCCGGACGGTGCTGTGCTTGGTGTTCAGCTCATCCGCTACCTGCTGCAGTGTCAGGAACCGCAACGACCTAGGCTGCCCGTCGTCCTGGGATTGATTTGTCATGTACCCAGCATTCCAGCCACCAAACGCTGCACTGCTGATCGACGCCCTAAAAAGGTGGAGACAAAACCGCACCATGAACTGCACCCCAGAAGTTGGACTGCACATTAGTCCAGTCTCTGAGGAGCCATCTGGTGTTCGAGGTTGTGCACGTCCGCCGATGCTAAGTGGTGAGCGGACATGGCGCGGTGACTCGGCGGTGGTGTGCAACCGGTCGGCCCGGGTCCCGTCGTCCCCCTGTGTGCGGGAAAAGCCCGAAGGACAAGTAGCTTTTGCCGTGCACCTGGGGTCGAGGGGCGACCAACGCACCTTCACTCCCCCACCCCCTAATGTCCGGGCCATAGTGGCTTGCCGGCTGTCGTTCGTGCGCGCGGCGCGATGAGCGTCCGTGCTGGGGTCTGGCGTGAATCGCGGTTCGGCGCAGCTGATCCGCGCTCGAGTTCCATGGCAGCCGCCTCCGCAGCGAGACCGCACCACATAGTTTTGTGGGATCTTCTCAGCTCGATGGTCGTCTGCTTACCCGACAGATGGGAGTGACCAGCGTAGTCGTTAGACGACTATGCCCGGGCTCAGGGCCGAATACAGAAACACAGTTTTACGGGTATCTGTGTATCTCCTATTCTGTGTATGCAGATTTCTGTTTTAATTCTCAGCTGGCCTGCTGAGCAGCGGCCGTGCGGGGAGGACCCAACACTCAGGTGGTGGAAGAGGGGCGCGTGGATGACTCACCAACATCACGTCGCTCGCCGTCACCACTCCCCCCGGTCGAATGAACCTGGACACCTATGCCCACTCGATCCATGATTACGACTTACAACATGAACTTCCTCCGGCCTGCTCTCAGATCCCCAGGGCCCGGCATGAGATGCCGTTCATGCATGAGGTCTAAGGTGCATGGCTAACGGCAGCCCCCCCCGAAGCGGTACTCCCCCACTTGTTGCGCTTCTGTGTTTACGGCATTCTGTTTCCACGCACTTCAGCACCCACCCTTTCTGTAATTACGCTTTTCTGTGTATCAAGAGCGGTGTCTCGAGCGCCGTGCGAGATCGGGCGCCGACCTCACCCTTGGCAAGAACTCGGAGTACGGAGCAACCGTGTCATGGAGTGGATCACAGGTTCTGACGAACCCGAGTTGTTGTTGGTCGGGTCCATAGCCGTGAACCCCTACAGATCTCTGTGTACACAGCCCCCTGCATAAGCGTGTTTCTGTGCAGAGTCAGATAACCGCTTCTTTGGGGCCCAGCAGAGTGCAGCGCGCACTCCCCCGTCGCTCAATTTGACTTATGCGTGCTCCGCCTTGCCCTAGCTGCTTCGTCCTCTGGCCCACGTATCGGTGCAACTGGCGGTCTGATCTCCTTCGCCTGGCATTCCTGCAATCGCTGGCCTGCTCCTAGCATCTTTGAAGTCTATGTTTACAGGATGCAGTGCTTCTGTGTATCCGCCTCCACAGATCGTCAGGTCTCTCCGCTGCCCACGTCCGACGCTTTCCGTGTTTCTGTTTTTCTGTGTTTATGGTATTCCGCCTTCACTGCAATCTATAATTCTGTGAATACGTACCTGCGGCATGTCATATCCCGTGGTAAAGCTTCAGAGATGCCCTGAACAGCAAGGGTGGTGCTGCATCGTGGGGGAGTGGCGGACTGTCGGCCAACAGGTGAGGACCAGCCACTTGTCAGACTCTCACTTGGCTGGGGATACCGATTCCACGGCTGACTCCTGCAATGACCGGCTTGCCCTTCACACCTTTTGAGGTCTGTTTTTACAGAATTCAGTTTTTCTGTGTTTCCGCCTCCACAGATTGACATGACGCTGCCGCCCGCCCATGAACCGAACTCGTATTTCTGTGTATCTGTATCCACAGTGATCTTTGGTTCTATGTACGATGTTCACCGCATACCTTGTTCTGCTGGTCGAGCGTTGGAGCTGCTCTTGACTGCGGGTTGAAGCTTCGCCACGGGGGAGTGGCAAATCATCCCTACCAACACGTGAGGGCCGGCCATATGGCCGGCCCTCACGTGGCTGGGGGAGTGCCGGTTCCACGGCTGGTCTCCTGCAGTCTTTCTGTGTTCCTGCTTTTCCGTGCCTGCATCGAGTGATGGCGAGACAGTCGGGATAGCGGGGGAGCGCTGCCCGTGGAGCGGTAGTTCTAGTCGGTGATTCCGTCGATGTAATCGCGCAAAATCTGTGCCATGGGGACTCCGGTATCCATAGCGCGCAGTTTCAGCTTGCGGTGCTGCGCAAGTGTCAGGTCGAGGGTAAGGCGCTTGGCATAGTCTTCGTTGGCGCTCTTGAACGATGTGGACACGGAGGGCCCACTGCCTGGAGCCACAGCAGCGGGTGCGGCCGTCTTAGGTGCCATTCGTTCTGCGAGTGATGGCTTCTTAGCTGGCGATGCCATGGTGTACCTCCAGTAGGTCGGTCGCTACTTGGTCGTAGCCGTGCAGGTTGGTCGGGATTGTGCCGTAGGCGTTCTTTATGTCCTCGCGCAGGGGGATATAGGCGTCAATGACAGCCGCTCCGGCCTGCTCGAAGGTTTCGACTGCAATAGCGAGGCTTCTGGTGTTCAAGCGCGCGCGGACGATAAGTACGGCTGCTGGCTTGCCTGCTCGTGCGGCTGCTTCGATTGAGGGCCAGACACGCTGAATGTCCATGGCTGAAGCGTCGGTGGGGATGACAACGATGTCGGCGGTGGCGATGGCTGCATCGATGACTTGCGGGTTGCCCGGGGGAGTGTCGATGACGCCGTAATCAAAACCCTGGGCAGCTTTTTTCATGGTGCGTTGATTGACGACTTTCACTGTGAAAGGCATTGGCTCGCCGCTGTCTTCGACCAGGCCTGTCCAGTCTGAGGCAGATCCCTGGGGGTCACCGTCGAGGAGGACGACGGTACCTTTCCGGGCTAGCGCAGCCGCGATGTAGATCGAACTGGTGGTTTTCGCTACTCCACCTTTGAGATTCACGAGGGCGACTTTCATAGTTTGACCGTATCACTGAAACACAGAAAGACGTATGTACAGACAACCGTGTTTCTGCATTCCTGTGCAGTCTCTCTGTCGAACGGTGGAGCGACGGGGTCAGGCCGCATGCCAGAGGACTCGTTGTTGTTGATGTTCGTCGTTAGTGGGCGGTTGCCAGTATTCGTCCACTTCGGGGTCGTACAGGTCGTGTTCTTCGAGGTGGGGGAGTAGGTGGCGGTCGAGCCATGCGTGCCAGGCGGCGCGTTCCTTGCGGTAGCGAGTGATCTGCTGTTCGCGGTCTTTGGTGGCGCCGAGACGGTCTGCGAGTTCCACCAGACCGGTCGTGGTCACGACTTCCCAGGCGCCGTGGTGCCGGCGAATCATCTGCAGGGCCTCCATGTGTGCAAGGTGATCGGTGAGGGCGCGGCGGGAGATTCCGGTAGTGCGGGCGAGGTCTGCGGTGGTGGGGGAGTGGCGGCCGCGTTCGATGCCTTCGTAGGCGAGGGCTGCGACGTCCCCCAAAACCCGGAAGACGGGCCGAACGGCGTGGATCTTGCCCTTGCGCCAGGTGAGGTCGCGGGCGATTTGCTCGAACTGCTGGGGAAGCTGGACGAGGTAAGTGTCGGCGTTGCGTCCGCGTCCACGATCGACACGGGTGAGGATCCCCGCTGATACCGCCTCGAGGGTTGGCAGGAGGCGGGCGATGGTGACGTGGTCCTTGCCCAGTGCCACCGCGAAGGTGCGGCAGCCGACGTCGAGAACGTTTGTTTGATTGGTGCGCATGTATGCCAGGACGGCCCGGATGAGAAACCGCAGGCTGATACCTAGCCGGCCCTGACCCTGGAAACGTTGGTCAAGGATCGCGTAGAGGACATTTTCGAGATCGTTCACGAGCTGGTGGATGGAGTGGTGACTTGGGTCCGACGACGGCGTGAGCGTGCCCCCCGTGAGATAGGTAGGGCTTGTGTTGAAGTTGTGCGCAGTCGTTTCCCGTGGTCGCCGGGCGGGGTTTTTGGAGGAGGCTCGGGTGGCGGTCCAGGATTGGGCTTTGGCCCACTCGATGGGCAGGAGCCGCTCTGCTTTGGTGCCATAGAGGGCGGCGAGACCTGCGTAGGGGCCGGCCATGCCGGCGCGTACTTGGTCGACGGTCCAGTGGCAGGCCGCGAAGTGGTTGAGCACGGCCATGCGGGCTTCTGAGTCGCTGGCATATCTGCTTGTGTCGTACAGCCCGGTACGGGCTGCCGCGCGCAGAGGAGAGTCGTTGCGGCCAATGGAGGCGACGCCCGGCCTGGTTCCCGGTGTGGTTGCTGCCTGCAGGGCGGTCGTGGCGGCTGCTGCACGTGCCTGGGCGCGTCGTCGGTCCTGCTCAAGGCGGTATATCTCTGGTGCGAGGGCTTTCCGCAGCACGGCCAGCGCGGCGGCGGGGTTGCGTCGGGTGAGGATGCCGTAGGCATCGGTGAGCGGCGTGATGAGCGTTTGGTGTCCGCCGGACTTGTGGGCGGAGCCTGGGACGCGGATGCAGCCGTGGACGACGTTCTGGTGCGGGCTGGGATCCAGGCTCGGCGCGCGTCGGCCGAGGGCTTCGACGAGCTGGCGTGCCTCGGCCGCACTGATCGCCTCCTGCAGTGGCACGTACAGGTGCCGGCCACCGCTGGGGGACTGGTCCTCGACATAGGAGAGGCCTGCTGTGTTTAGGAGGTCCGCTAAGCGTCGGGCGTCGTCGTCGACGACGGCTTTCCGAGCCTTCGACGTGTCGAGGTCAAGGCACAGTGTGCGGACGGCGCCGTCGACGTCGTGGATCATCACGGCAGCCGGTTTCGCCGGCAGCGTCCCGGTAATCCGCAGGGCAGTGGTGGGCTGCGGGTACTGGAACCGGCCGTCCTTCCACCGCCCAAGGCGGTAGGAAGGCTGGCCTGCGATCAGCGGTGCGAGGACCCAAGCAGCACCATGGTGGGAATCGTCACGGCGTGGCGCAGCATAAAGAGCTGGAGGTGCTTCAAGCACTCGGTGTACACTTTCAACTAAGGGCACGACCTGAAAAGGACGTACTCGGTTGAGCTCTTCACCGGTGATCTTGGCGGAACGACGGTGTGGAGCTTGGAAACTTGAATATGAAGAGGCCCGCTTCGGCGGGCCTCTTTTTTTATGAAGCCTTAGAGAGAGGCAGTGCCTCCTGGTTTGTGATCTGTTCGAGGTTCATGGACGCCAGCTTCTCGGACATCACTTCGGCGATGAACGAGCTGGCCGATGTGCCCAGTGCTTCAGCGATGGCGAACAGCTTTTCTGCTTCAGCAGTGGGAATCCGCGCGGTAACGACGTGGCGATCGCCCTTGGATGGGCGGCCAACCGACCTGTTCCTCTGAATAGCCATACTGTGCACTCTAGATTTCTGAAATGGGTTAAGCCCAGACCGTGCGGGCGTGTCGCGGTTTATTTCTTCGCGGACGTCGCTCATCAACCCATGTCCTGGTACTGGTGGCCGACGATGTCCCACTGGTTGTCGTGCTTCTCGAGGTAGATCGTGACGATCTGTCGGCCGGTGGTGGTGAGCTCGGTTCCGTCGCGGCTGATCCAACGCCAACTGACGTCGTAGGCGCGCATGGCCTTGTCGTCTGCTACGTCCTGGGAGACGTCGCCGGGGGCGGGGACGATCGAGGGTGCGCTGTATGCCTGGTGCTCGGCCGGCTTCAGCCATTCGCCCTGAGCGCCGTTGCGTTCGGGCTCGACCTGGTTGGTCGCCCATTCGTTGCTCATCAGCGGGATCGCACGGATAGCGGCTGCTGTCTGCGTAGTGTCCGTCGTGGTATCCCACGAGTGCAGCATGAGGGCCGCGACCTCGGCCGTGGACTCCACGTCGGAGCGGTCGGCGTCAGCCACCGTGGTGAAGGTGCCGTTGCCGATCATGTCCTCGGCGGCAGGCGTCGTGTAGGAACCCTCGTAGATGGTCGTGGGCGTCGGGCCGGGCGTTGACCCTGCTTGGCCCTCGTTGCTGCTGCAGGCGACGGCTGAGAGCGTCAGGGGCAGCACCAGGCACAGAGCAGCCACCGTGTGGCGTGGCTGGCGCAGGTGCTGGCGTGTGGGTCGGTGGTGCGTGGGGGTCGGGGTCATGATGATGGCCACGCGCCTTTCTCTTTGAGGATCGGTTCGGGGTCAATGTTGAAGCCCTCGTACGGGAAGGTGACGTCTGGCGCTTCGGGTGTATAAATCTCGAAATGTAGATGTGTAGGAACGCTGCCGAGGTCGGCCTTATTGCCCTCGGTGCCGATGATGTCGCCGCGTTTGAGCTTGTCGCCCTTCTCCACGGAGTAGGCGTTGAGATGGCAGAAGGCGAACCCAAAATCGGGGTCGTCGCCGTCTTCCTTGGCGATCACGCACCCGTCCTTGTCGTTGAACCCAGTAATCCTGAGGTCTGTGGGTGCGACGACGGGGCCGCCGTTGCCGAAGCCGGCGCCGGGGCTCGAGATGTCCACACCGACGTGGTCCTGCGCCCAGGCGGGAAGGTACGGAACATTGCGCTTTCCGTAGCCGGAGGTGAAGACGCCTCCGGGTAGGGGAGTGGTCCACTCGCCGTCTCCGAGGTCGCCGTCCCACGGCTTGCCGCCGGTGGGTGCCTTGCAGTCCATGGAGAACCCGCTCTGCGCGGAGTCCAGGATAGAGCTAACGTACTTCTGCGTCTCCTGGTACGGCGGGATGCCCTTGTACTGCTGCACGGCTCCCGGGCCGGCGTTGTACGCGGCAAGGGTGAGCTGCACGAGCAGGTTCGCATCGCTGCCTGCAATCGACTGCACTTGACCCTTCAGCGCGGCCATGTACCGCCCGTAGGCGGGAATGGCGTCGGTCGCGGAGAACGGGTCGCCTCCGTTGCCGTAGCTTGCCCACGTTCCGGGTATGAACTGGGCGACGCCCTGGGCTCCGACGGGGCTGGTGGCGTTCTCGTTCCACCCGGATTCTTGGTTCAGTTGTGCGGCGACGACACTGGCAGGAAGGCCCACCTCCTTCGCCGCCGCCTCCACCAGTGGTCCCCACCCGTTGGGGACAGCCTGCAGGGCACCCGGCGTCGCACCCGCATCTCCGGAAGTGTCCTCGGACACGACGCAGGATGCTGGTTCGAGCTGGTTGGCTTCCTCGTCTTCGGCGATGCCGGCGACGAGCATTGTCATGGCCACGACCGCGCCGATGGGTGCGAGGGTGAGCGCGGCGATGCCGCACCCGATGGCTTTCCCCCCTGCCATGCCTTCCTAACCCCTGCGTTTGAACTGAGACCGAATGTGAGACCGAATGTGAGACCGGATGTGAGACCGGATGTGAGACCGGATGTGAGACCGGATGAGGTGTGTCTAGAGCTGGTCGGTGAGGGCTGCTGTTGCTTCCTCGTAGGCCCGGCGGGTGGCCGGGTTCAGAGCTTCGTAGTCGAAGTTCTGGCCTTCCTGCAGGGACCGGTCGAAGGGTACGACGACGACGGCTGCGAGGCCGATGCTGGTTCCGTACTCCTTCAGCTGGGCGAGGCGCTCAGTGTTGGGTTGGGCGGTGTTGGTGATGACCAGGATCGAGCGGCCGAACTTCGCGGCGTGACCTTGGGCTTTGACGCCCTCGATGGTCGCCTCGAGGAGCCGGAAGTCATCGGCCTTGTTCTGCGAGACGAACACGAGCGAGTCAGCGACGTCGACGGCTGCCTGCCAGGTCGATGCCTGGGCTGAGTTGCCGGTGTCGAGCAGGATGAGGTTGTAGAGAGAGAGCAGCACGTCGTGCGCGGCTTTCACGGAGGTGCCGTCGACGCGGCGCCGGTCAGCGCCTTCGGGTGGGGAGGCGAGGACGTGGATCCTGTCGTCGCCCTGGGGGCGGATGTAGCGCACGAGGTCGCTGGTGCGCCGGGTAACTGTGCCGAGGTTCCGGATCAGGTCCAGTGTGGTGCGGTCGTGCGAGCCTGCGAGGGCACGCTCACCAAGGGTTCCCTGGTTTTCGTTGAACTCACCGGCAAGGATGTTCCCTCCGCGGATCCGCCCGTAGGTCGCGGCCAGGTGGTAAGCGACGGTGGTTTTCGTCGCTCCGCCCTTGAGTTGGACGACGGCCATCGTGCAGTGGGTTTCCAGCGGCCGCTGGATGCGGGCCCGGCGGGCCCTGCTTGCCTGCTCTGCAGGGGACGCGGCGAGGTTCGCTTTGAAGGTGGCGTTCAGCCAGCCCCGGAAACCCTCACGGGCCGGCGCTGCAGTCTTCTCGGCCTTCACTTCGGGGCGTAGCTTGATCCGCTCATCGCCGGGCTCCACCTGCACAGTCGCTGGTGCACCCTGCGGCGCCTGAAGGGTCTGCGGTGTGCGAGCCGGTTCAGTGGATGCCGTTGAGGGCAGGTCAGAGGTTTGGTCAACGGCCGGCTGAGGCACTTGACGTGAAGCCCCAGGCTTCGCTGATTTGGGCTGAGCATCCTGGATTACAGGTGCGGCGGCTACGGGAGCCGGGTTCATGTCTGCTGTGATGGGACGCTCTGCTGGGTGCTCGGGCTGGCTTGTAGCTGCTGCCTTGGCGGGACGGGGAGTGGTACGACGAGGAGGTCGCTTCTTCACGGGCACGCTGGTGTCTGCATCGACAGAACCGTCCTCGTTGACGATGAGGTAAGTTTCGGGCTGCGTTGTCGACGACGGGTCGTAGGCGGTGACCTTGAGTGGGCGGCCAAGATCACCGGCCGTGCTGGTGAAAAAGTCGATCGCTTCCGGCATGGAATCGAACGTGCGGTCGACTCCATCAACCGTGACGCTCACTGTGTCGTCATCACCGATGGTTGCCGTGCACACAGGTCTGGTCAGCGCTTCCGTCGTCATCATGTCCCCTCAAGATTCTCTGGTTTCTCGTCCTCTACACCTGATTCCGGTGCAGAGCTGGGGCCAGGCGTGTTGTAGTGCGCCTCGAGGTGGTCCTTGATGTCGTCGCGAAAGATGATCCATGTCCCGCCAAGCCTGATCGCAGGTATCCGCCCCTCGCGCAGCCACCGGTACGTCACTGTCTTGTCAGACAAACCAAGAACGTCAGTGAGCTGTTCGACACTAAGTCGCGAGGGCAGGTCAGCGAAAAGCACATCGAGCGCTCTAGACATACTGACCACTCCAGTCCCCATGCAGGGAACAGTACCCTAGATTGAGCCTTGGTTCACTTTTATTCACTTCGGTTGACATAACGGCCTTTCGGTTCACTAAGTAAGCTACTATGATCGAAGTCGAGTCTATGGGAAGCCGCTGGGGGCATAGCTAAATGAACAATCGTTGGGGTGACTTCGTCACGCGCGAGCCCGTTGAGGCGCCTGTCGTGACAGAAACCGAGATTCGCGACGCCGTTGAGGTTCTACGCGGTGTCGCCGGTCCTCAGCAGGGCATTCTTGGCCTCGCCGCTGGCAAAGGAATGGCCCGCTTCATCACGGATAACCCCGAGGTCTTCTGGCTTGGTGTGCACGGCGGAGCCGGCGAGAACACCATGGCAGAGCTCCTGGGCGGCGTCCCCTGCCACCACCGCTGGCCCTCGCGCTCGGACGCTGACCCGACCGTGCCACCGGCCGATGTTTTCCTCGTCGCCCGGCAGAACCATCGAGGGCTGAAAGCCGCTCAGCTTGCCGCCCGCGATTGGGCCGCTGGCTCGCACCCGACCATTACCCTGCGCGGCCTCGTCGTGATTGCAGATGCACCCGGCAAGCTGCCGAAGACCCTGCACAACCTGACCCGCATCACCGCCGGCGGCGTCCCACAAACATGGACGCTGCCGTGGATAGAAGAGCTTCGACTCGAGGGCGCAGTCGACCCCGAGTCGCTGGCCCGCGAGCCAAGGAAAGTCCTCACAAGTCTCAGTGAGGTCATCGAACACCGTGATTCTGGAAGGAATTAGAACCATGCAACTGCTGCTCATCGCACAGGATGTCCTGATCAACGCCAACACCCTGCCCGACAGCGGACCGCTCGCCCCTCCCGGTATCGGGGACGCCTGGAACCGCATGGTCGGTGTCGGCAAATGGATCGCCCTGGGCATCTGCGTCCTGGGTCTGCTCGTCGTCGGCGGCAAGATGGCGTTCGACTCCAGCCGCGGCGAAACCACCCAGGAAATCTCCGGCATCATCAAGATCGTCCTCGCCGTCGCCCTCATCTCCGGCGGAGCCTCACTGCTGACCTTCATCTCCGGCGGCGGCACGGCGTAGCCACCCTGCAGAATCAGCCCTACCTACAGGAGTAGTCATGGCCGAAACCGAAGAAACCGAGAACGTCTGGTGGGCCGCACCCCGCTTCCTCATGTCGGCCGTCGCCGTCCTGCTGCTCATCATCGTCGGGATCATCCTCTTCGTCTGGATCGGCAACGACGACGAATCCGACGCCGCACCACCAGCACAGACACAGGCGGCAACGCCAACGCCGTCCGCCTCGCTAGCAGCATCGGACGAGTCCGTGTGTGGCCTGGACCCCACTGGCGGAACGACCCTCACCGCCGCGCCCGAGGACGTTGAGTGGGAGTTCCTTGGAGGCATTGCGGCGCCCAAGTCAGCTGAACATGGCCCCGGCGTCGTAAACGAGCAGACCAGTGTTCGCTCCTGCTACTCCCATACACCCGAAGGTGCATTGATGACTGTCACCGGCATGTTGGCAGCCAGCGGAGACACTGAATTACTCCTAGAAACGACGCGTGCTTTGGTTCTCGACGGGGTAGGGAAACAATCAACGCTCGAGGGCTTGGAGCAGCGACTGAGTACCGGTGGTACGTCTACTGTTCCCATCGAAGTAGCAGGCTTCCGTCTGTTGTCATACTCGGCTGATCGAGCGACTGTCGAGGTAGTTCTTGCTGGGGATAGCGGTGATGGAGAGGTCTACCAAACCACGTCGGCGAACATCGTTTGGCAGGACGGTGATTGGTACTTCGAGCTGAAGGATGACGGGTCTGGAGGCCCGGTTGAGGGGCAGATCAGTAACCTCTCCGGCTATATCCCTTGGGGACCCAACAGTGGGTGAAGAAGAGTGCAAGTGGTTTGATACTGGCTGCAAGCTCCAGAACGGCGTATCAGATGCCGTATCTGGGGCAGCTGGAAATGCGATTGAAGCGATGGCCGATGCCGTACAGGCGGCATTGGTCGCGACGATCGCTCAGCTCGGCACGCTGTGGACCACGATCGACGCTGGTGATCTGACGACTGGGGCCACTGGATCCGGGGACGCTCCCGCTGGGGGTGCGTTCAACGATCAGGTTGCCATGATCCTCGGTTATGCGACGTGGATCGGGCTGGGCATCAGCACGATCGCGATCATCCTTCTCGGGATCACACTGGTGACCAATGCCCGCCGTGGTGATGGCGCCGGCCTGGTAAACACGGCCACAATCGTGTTTGCTGGGGCAGCCCTTGTTGGTGGCGCCACCTCGCTCGTCGGGTACATCGTTCCTCGACGGGCGGCGTCCTCAGCCCCGGCCGTGGGCTTCGTGCAGGATCAGACCTTCTATCTGACGCTCGCACTGGCGGCTATCAGCATGATCGTCGCCGGAGTCCGCATGGTGTGGTCCCAGCGTGCCGAACCGGCACAGGACCTTCTCAAGGGACTGCTGACGCTGGCCATCGTGACCGCCTCGGGTGTCGCCCTCCTCAACGTGCTCCTCGGAGCTACCGACGCTCTGGCTGAACAGATCATCACAGCCGGCGTCGGGGACGACTTCCAATCAGACGTCCAGATGCTCCTGGGCATGGAGGACACAGGCGCCTCCAGTGCGACGTTCCTCATGGGCAATCAGATGCTCATCATCGTCGGCGGTCTGCTCGCTGTGGTGGTGAACATCGTGCAGATCATGCTCATGGTGCTGCGAACGGCGATGCTGTTCCTCATCGCGGGCGTCCTGCCCCTGTCGGCGGCGTTCATGAACACCGAGACGGGTAAGAGCTGGTTCAGCAAGATCATCGCGTGGACCCTCGCTTTTGCCTTCTACAAGCCGGCCGCCGCACTGATCTACGCGACCGGTATCCAGATGACGACCTCGGGGCTGTTCTCCGGTCAGGCGCTCCTGCAGTTCTCCGCGGGCCTCATGCTGATCCTCGCGTCCGTCGTCGCTTTGCCGGTCCTCATCGGGTTCCTCAGCCCGGCGCTGGGTGCAATGGCATCCTCCGGTGGCGGTGGTGGGACCGCGATGGGCTTCGCCGCGTTGGGTGCGGCAATCCCGCAGGGTGCCTCCCGCACGCCGCGTGGAGGACAAGGATTCGGCAGCCAGGCACCCCCGCAGGGACCCCCGGCGAAGTCGGAGAAATCTGCGTCAGCGCCTACCGGCGGTGGAGCCGGAAGCGGTGACGGCGCGGCTCCCAAGGGCGCAGACGCAACAGGTGGCGGTTCAAAAGCAGTACCGACCGGGCCAACTGCCGGTACTACAGCCGGGGCCGGCAGTACCGCAGGTGCTGGTGCGGCTGCTGGTGGCGGAGCTGCTGCTGGTGCGGCTGCTGCCGCGCCTCCCACAGCTGCAGCGGTGATCGCCGGTGAAGCGGTCAAGAAGGGCAGTGAAGCAGTGAAGGGTGCGGTCCAGGAGGGCGCACACACCGGATCGGGAAGTGCACAGAGCGGCGCGGGACAGGGCGGCGCGAAACCCTCTGCCCAGGGCGCTATCCCGCCCCAGACCGCCGGAGGACCGCCGGGTGCGAAAGCGGCTGGGCCCAAGGGCGCATCCGGTGCCTCTAGGGCGTCGGGTCCGGCGGGCGCTGCGCTGAGTCAGGGAGCTGCGCAGATTCAGAAGCAGGCGCAGCAGTTGAAGAACGAAGTCGCTAACACCACCGGCAACACTGGGAACGAGGACCGCACTGATGGCGCAAACCGAAGCTAAGACCCCCGACGTCCGACCACGCATTTACGGCAACTACCGGTTGCCGACGAGCAAGGGTCTGGCCGGGCTGTCCACGGCCGGCACCATGATCCTGATCCTCGGTGTCGTTGTCGGCGTGGTCCTGATGATGCTCGGCCAGTGGATGCTGGCCCTGATCTTCGAACTGCTGATCGGACTGTTGATCCTGCTCTCGATGCAGAAGAACAAGCACGGCCGCACGATGATCGAACGCATCATGCGCCGCTTCGGGTGGATGAACGCCCGCTACGCCGGGGCGAACGTGTACCGGGCGGGGCCGATCAGCCGTGTCCCGTCCGGGACCACGCAGCTGCCGGGTATTTCGGCACGCTCGACCATCAGCGAGCACACCGACGGCTACGGCCGCCCCTTCGCACTGCTCCACATCCCGGTGAAGAACCACTACACCGTGGTCCTCGGCTCCGAGCCCGACGGTGGCGGCATGGTCGACCAGGAGCAGATCAACCGCTGGGTCGACCGGTGGTCGCACTGGCTGGGCATGCTCACCGACGAGCCCGGTCTGATTGCCGCGTCCGCGACCATCGAGACCGCACCGGACTCCGGGTTCCGGCTCGCTCGCAAGGTCGAAAACCGGATGGACCCCAACGCCCCCCAGTTCGCCCGCGACATCATGAATGAAACCGTGCGGGCCCTTCCCACCGGTGCGACGGTCACCCGTGCGTACATCGCGGTGACGTTCAAAGCCACGCTGCGCCCGGGCGGGAAGATCCGCAAGGCCGATGAGGTCGCCAACGACCTCGCGGCGCGTCTGCCGAACCTGACCCTGAGCCTGGGGGATACCGGAGCCGGCGTCTCAACCCCCTTGTCCGCGCAGGAACTGTGCGAAGTGATCCGTGTGGCCTACGACCCGGCCGAGGCGATCCTGTTCGACCGCGCCCACGCCGAAGGCAAAGCGCCCATGCTCGACTGGAACGAAGTCGGCCCGCAGGCCGCTGACGCGTTCTGGGACACCTACCACCACAACAACGCGTGGTCGAAGACGTGGGCGATGTCCGTCCCACCCCGGTCGACGATTCAGGCGAACGTGCTGCAGTCCCTCGTCGCACCGACCCCTGAGGTCGTCCGCAAGCGCGTGACAATGCTCTACCGTCCCATCGACCCGGCGCGCGCCGCGCAGCTGGTCGAGAACGACGTCAACACCGCAACCTTCAACGCCTCCTCCCGGAACCGTGCGACGTCGCGGGACAGCCGTGAGACGCGGGCCGCGAAAGCGACAGCGGAGGAAGAGGCCGATGGAGCAGGTCTGCTGAACTTCGCGATGATCGTCACCGCGACCGTCCGACACAAGGAGGACCTGCCCGAAGCCGAGGCCGCGATCGAGAACCTTGGCGCGTCCGCTCGTATCCGCCTCGAGGAGGCTTACGGGGCGCAGGACTCGACCTTCGCCGCCGGCCTGCCGCTGGGCATCGTCATTCCCGACCACCTGGCACTGCCCAAGACTGTAAGGGACGCACTCTGATGGCCGCACTCAACCCCGCTGCAGGTTCATTTAACGCTGCAGGTTCATTCACCTCGGGTCAGGCTCCTCATGGCGCGTGGGCTCAGGTTCTCGCGAAGCTGGGCACGAAGGCTCCGTCGAAAGCGAAGGGCCGAGGCAAGAGCGGCACGAAGGCGAAGAAGGCTCGGACCGGCAGCACTGCGGTCAAGGCCGCGATGCGTCCGGGCCCTCGTGGGTTCAAGGGCCGTGGGATGGGTGAGGCGCAGCTGCTGCACCCGGTGAAGGAGATGCGCGGCACGAACTATCAGGTGTGCGGTCTGTACCCGTTCCCGATGGGCGGCGGCGCACCCCTGGAGGGTGTGCCGCTGGGTCGGAACCTGCTTTCGAACGAGCCGGTGTGCTGTGACCCGATTTCGTGGTTTCAGAACGTCCGCCTGATTTCGAACCCGTCCGCGTTCGTCATGGCGAACCCCGGTCTGGGGAAGTCTTCGCTGCTGCGCCGCATGGCGATCGGCTTGTGCGCGTTCGGGGTGAACCCGATGATTCTCGGGGACATCAAGGGCGAGCACATTGACATGATCGAAAAGCTCGGCGGCAAGGGCCTGCCCTTGGGACGCGGCATCGGCCACATCAACCCCCTCGATGATGCCGGCGCCCTGGAAGCGGCGACCCGGCTGTCCCCGGTGAAGCGGGAGGAACTGCTCACCGAGCTCCACGCACGACGTCGCGGCCTCGTGGCGGCGCTGATTGCCATCCTGCGCAAGAAGCCGCTCGATGAGCGTGAGGAGTCGATTCTCGACCGGTGCCTGATGGTCCTTGAGGCGGAGCACAACCCCGCGGGCACTGTTCCCCTGATGGATGACCTGCGGGCTGTCCTCAAATGCCGTCCGGCTCAGGTGCGGGAGGTGGCTTTGGATCGTGGCAGCGATGAGCGGTACGACACGATCACCGAGGGTCTGGAAAGCTCGCTGAACTCGCTCTGCGGGGCTGGCGCGTTCGGTGACATGTTCTCCAAGCAGTCCACTCACAAGATCGATGCGACGACGCCGATGGCGTTCGACCTCTCGCGGATCTCGCAGGCCGAGAACGATCTGCGGGCGGCAACGCTGATGGCGTGCTGGTCGGCCGGGTTCGGGACCGTCACGACCTCGAACATGCTTGCTGACGACGGCGTGATCGAGCGTCAACGGTTCCTGGTGATCCTTGATGAGCTGTGGAACACCCTCGCGGCCGGTCCCGGCATCGTGGATCAGGTCAACGCGCTCACCCGTTTGAACCGTGAGTGGGGCGTGGGTCAGATCATGGCGTCCCACACCCCGTCTGATCTCAAAGCGGTCAAGGACGAAGCGGACCGGCACAAGGCACAGGGCATCATGGACCGCTGCGGCATCAAGATCCTCGGTGGCCTTGCCCGTTCCGAAATGCCGCTGCTCACCCAGTCGGTGCCGTTGAGCAACCGGGAGCAGGAACAGCTCGCCGCATGGCAGGACCCGCCCGCCTGGAACCGGGCAGGGGATGACGCGATGCGGTACACCAACGACGACGTGTTCCGGCGGACCGATCAGTCGTTCACCGATGATGAGCTGGCTGCGTGGCTCGAGGACGACGACAACGCCGCCTGGTACAACGATGACCGCTCCACCCAGCCCCCACCAGGGCAGGGCAAGTTCTTCATTAAGGTCGGCTCCCGGGCCGGCATCCCGTTCTCGATGGAGTTCACCCCCACCGAGCGTCGGTCGCGTGTCCACGACACCGAGAAGAAGTGGCACAAGGCCAAGAGAGCCGCTGCAGAGGAGAGAGGCGAGCTGTGAGCTCACTGGACCGCAAGCACAAGGCGGGACTCGGCGGTGAGGCCGCACTGCTGGTCGTCCTCATCGTCGCTCTCGTCGGCGTCCCGGGAGCCCTGTACGGGCTGAACACCCTCGGCCACCAGCTCGCACCCCGACCCGAAGGCATCCCGACCGAGTTCTGGCCGCGGTCGCTGGGCAACTTCACCGGCATCATGGCCTGGCGGTCCACCGAGATCACGCTGGCGATCATCGCCGGCGTCGTCCTGTTGGCACTGTTCGTCCTGTACATCGTGATGAGCATCCGCAAGGGCCGGAAGATCGTCAAGCACGACCGGGCCGCAGTGAAGATGGCGTCCTTCAAAGACGTTGCGCCCTTCACCGAGAAGCAGGTCAAAGCCAAAGCCGCCCGCTTCGGCCTGAGTGCTGACCAGTCGCCGGGCGTGATGATCGGGCGCATGGTGCGCGGAGGGAACACGCTCTACGCCTCGTGGGAGGACACTCTCCTGCACATCTGGGGCACCCGTACCGGTAAGACCACGACACAGGCCGCGCCGTCGATCATCGAGGCACCCGGGCCGGTGATCGCCACCTCGAACAAGCGGGACCTATCCGATCTGACCCGCGACATCCGCGCCGAGAACGGCGACGTGTGGATCTTCGACCCGCAAGGCGTCGCCAACGAAAAACCCACCTGGTGGTGGAACCCACTCAGCTACGTGATCGACGCCGAACGCGCCGCGGAGATGGCGAACAACTTCGCCCTGGGCTCCCGATCTGTTGGGGGTAAGGGCGGCGATGCCTACTTCGACAATGCAGGTAAGGACTTGCTCGCCGGGTACCTGCTCGCTGCCGCTGTCAGCGACCGTCCCATCAGTCAGGTCCATAGCTGGCTCTCGCACTCCGAGAACCAGGAAGCCGCCGGTCTTCTCTTTGATGCCGGATGGCGGAAGGAAGCCGACTCGATGGGCAGCACGATGTCTCTGCCCGACAAGCAACGTGAAGGTGTCTACGGCACCGCACGGCAGATGGCCACGTGCCTGAAGAACGAGAAGATCGCCGCATGGGTGAACCCCAGCGGCCCGGATGATCCGCGGCCGCAGTTCACGCCCGAGGACTTCATCAAGAACAAGAACACCCTCTACGCGCTCTCCAAGGAAGGCGCCGGCACAGCAGGTCCCCTGGTGACGTCGCTGACCGTGGCCACAGCAACCGCAGCCGAAAATTACGCATCTACCCAGGCAGGTGGCCGCCTGGCGGTCCCGATGGTCTGCGTCCTCGATGAGGCTGCGAACGTGTGCCGATGGGAGAACCTGCCCGACCTCTACAGCCACTACGGTTCCCGCGGGATCGTGGTTTCTACATTCCTACAATCCTGGTCTCAGGGCGTCGACGTGTGGGGCGAATCCGGGATGAAAAAGCTGTTCTCCACGGCCAACGTCTTCACCTACGGCGGCAACGTCAAGGAGGAAGGCTTCCTGAAGATGCTCTCCGAGCTCGTGGGTCAGTACCGGTACACCTCGGTATCGACCTCGAGGCAGAAGGACAGCCGCTCCACGAGCCGCCAGGACTCCACCGACGACATCCTCTCCGTCGCGGACCTCGCCGCGATGCCCAAGGGCCGGGCCATCATGCTCGGCTCCGGCTCACGCGCCGTCCTGCTCCGCACAGTCCCCGTCAGCGACCGTTCCTACGCCGATAAGGTCGCGGCGTCGGAAGCCGCTCACAATGGCACACGGGTCGCCTCCGCAGCCGCTGCAGCGACACCTCCGGTGGTGGAAAGCATTGCCGAAGTTCCTGCCAGCCCTGCTGTCGCGGCTGGCGGTAACCGCTGGTCGGCCATGGTGAAGGAGTAGCCCGATGGATCTACACGCACCCTTCGGGTCCGACGACGCTGCCGATGATGTGTTTCCCGGGGAGGAGCCCGACACCGATAGCGTCCCTCGAGCTCAGGGGACCGCGCAGCCTGCTCTCGAGACGGTCTTCGACAACCTCGAGGAGTTCGTCACCGAGTTCCTGGTGCACCAGTATCAGCGTCCCGTTGTGTCTCATGGACGTGCGGAGTTCACTTGGTGCGCCAGCTGGTGGCGGCACAAGGAGGCCGTCAACCGGCTCAACGCACTATGGCGTGCATGGGAAGCACTGCGGACGGACCCGACCACAGGACTTGCGAACTGGTGGAACAGCTACGCCGACCCCACAATGACCGTCCTCTTCTCTGGTACCGGCCCCTTTCAGGGGTGCACGCCAGGGGAGCACAAACCTGCCAACAAACCCTTGCCTGTGGTGCTAGCACCGGAGGGTCTTTACTCAAGCCAGTAGAGGAGAAGAGTCCCTTAATTAGTTCAAAGAAGCTTCTGCCAGCTCTCGGAAGCGGGCGTCCCACCCACGAAACTGAGGCTGGGACCCGAGTAGGGATGTGATGGCGCCAGCTTCGAGGAGGTCGCCGAGCAGGGTGATCCGGGTCGTCCGCGGGTGTGGCTCGTTTTCGCCGGTCCTGACGACCGTCCCTGGAACCCGTACGTGTCCCGCATGCGGGACATCGCTGGCGAGAATGTTGCACACCTAACAAGCGATTTGGGCGGGAACCTCCTGCCGTCGCGGTAAGCGGTGCTCAGGTTAATGTTCGTGCGAGGTATCTAAATTGAGTGCGGGTTGTGGGATGCGACGAACTCGATGATGAGAGCGTTCAGGTCCTGCGTTGCTTCAACAACAAGCTGCCCGGCCGCTCCAGGGGATGCGATGACGACACCCGGCTCAAGGACGTACCGCACCTTCCCGTCGGGCCGTGATGCTGTTCCGCGCCCTGAAACGCAGTAGAGCGAGGTGCCAAGGCCAGCAGGAACGCGGAGGGGCTCGGATTTCTTGTCTAGCCTCACCTCCCTCAGGGTGTAGCCCATGTGGCTGTCAGCGGTAAGTATTGCACCGTCCTTCGAATTCGCCCGATCGGCGGTCGTGGAGTGGATCATTGCGCCTCCTGATTGGTTTCGCGTCGGCTGAGCATGAGCAGTTGGTCGAGCAGGCTTTGGTTCGCGCTGAACAGGGGGAGTGGGGCATCAAGGGTTTCCCTATGCAGCAGGTCCACGCTTGGAAAGCCGCTGCCGGGGACCAGGATTGAATCGGCGCCGTGAAGGTCGGTCGTCCTCAAATGTTGCGCAAGCAGCCGTGGGTCGATTGCCCACTTTGCCCCGTGGTCGAATCGGTCCTGACGAGGGAACTGCTCCCACTCCGGACCGGCTTCAAAGTACTCAAAGGCGGCAGGGGTCACGCCCAGACGACCGAGATAGGACGACAGGGCGCGCACGGTAGGTTCGGTGAACCACGGGGGCAAGACCACGAACGGGGAGCTTGCCCCCTCCTCCAGCATGCACTGGCCGATGGCCTCGGCGGCCGTGAGGGTTACCCACCTGGGATTGATGCTGCGTGCGACGCTCTTGAACTCCGTGTCAAAATCCTCGGGGTTGAAGATGCTGCTGCTGGTAAAGCACAGGCCCACCGCGTCGACGTCTATACGGTTCAGCGTGTGCATGGCGGTGCGGAAGTGTGATCCGACCACGTGGGGTGCGCCGCCAGCAGCGGTGTATTCGGCCCCCATGTCGCGTGGCAAGTGGAATCGGGCTACGTGCACGCTTACGCCGGGTGGGGCGGCATAAGCGATTTCCATTTCCGGCACCGGGTCGTTCTCGACGACGATCAGGCCGATTCGGAGCCGGTCGTAGTCGCCGGTGATCCTCGGGAGGGGAGTCGCCTCAGTGAGCATGAGCGTCTCCCCTCGTTCTGGAAGAGAGCGCGAGCAACACCCCAACGGCGGCGAATGCGCCGTTGATAGCGAAGGCGACCTGGTATCCAAAGACGCCGCTCACGAGGGCGATGACGAGGACCAGTAGGGCGAGGCTGATCCCGCCGGACACGTACTGCGCCGTCGTGATGAGCGAGCCGGCTGCACCCTGGGCGTCCTGGGGAGCATCCGAGGTGCCGATGACGAACATGGCCGTGTAGATGACCCCATGTCCAAACCCACTGATCACGAAGCCGGGCAGGAGCCCCAGCCAGAAGCTCTCGATACCGAGGGAAAGCGCCAGGAGGATGAGTCCTGCAGCGGCGATGCTGAAACCGAGGGCAAGGGTGTATTTCGCGGATCGTGCTGCGATGAGCTTCCCGGCCCCGATGTTTCCGACGGTCACCATTGCCGCCAGTGGAAGGAATGCGATTCCTGCGGCGAGGGCGGAGTAGTTCCGCTGGTCTTGCAGGAACAGGGTGACGAGGAAAAACTCGGTTCCGACGCTTGCCATGTAGAGCGCTGCGGCTGCGGAGCCCACCTTCAGGGAGGCGATCTTGCGCAACGGTCGGTCGATGAGAGGTGCCACCGAGCGTCGTTCGTTGACCAGGAAGACGACCACCGACGCGACGGCGAGGACGAGGCTGGTGATCAGGAGCGCCGGGGAGGTGCTGCTGTCGGCGAACAGGGTCAGGACCAGGACGACGAGAAGGACAGCTGCGGTTCCGGTCAGGCTGGACGCAACGGGCACACGAGCTGTGGAACGCTCGGAGCGGTCTGAGGAGAACGCCTTGATTGCCCCGAGGATGCAGATGATGACGAGCGGGAGGTTGATAAGGAACGTCCACCGCCAGGAGAAGGTAGTCAGCACCCCGCCCAGGACCACGCCTGCAGCGAGTCCTGACGCGCCGACGGCACCCCAGATGGAATAGGCACTGCTACGCAGCGCGCCGGACGGGAACGACTTGCTAAGCAGCGAGAGGACTGACGGCAGCAGTGCGGCGGCTGCGATCCCCTGAAGCGCACGGGCCAGCAGCAGAAGCGTCGAATCCTGAGCGATTCCGCCGAGGAGTGACGCGATACCGAAAACGGCGATAGCCGCGATGAAGACCCGCTTGCCTCCGATTCGGTCAACGATGCGTCCACCGAGGAGTAGGAGACCAGCGAACAGGAGGGCGTACGAGCTCACGACCCACTGCAGCGAGGCCTCGTTCATGCTCAGCTCGGCGCCGATGCTCGGCAGTGCGACATACACGATCGAGTAGTCGAGAGCGATGATGAATTGTGCGATCGAGATGACGAGGAGGGTCAGCGTCTGGGCACTGGTTCTTTTCTCGACAGCGGTATTGGTGGTCACGTCAGGGTTTCCTTCGTTCGGGGTATTGCTTCCAGTGCCTCTAGAAGGTCAACAGATTGTTCGCAGATCACATTCGCTCCGGAAGCGAGCAGATCGGTTCGGTTATCGACACCCCACAGGACGCCGACAGAGTGCATGTGTGCGGACGCAGCCATTCCTATGTCGTGCACGGAATCACCGACGACGATGCAGGTGTCAGGGGTGGTTCCGAGCTTCTGGGCGACGAAGAGAGCCATGTCAGGAGCAGGCTTTGGGTTCTCGACACTGTCCGCCCCCGCCACCACGTCGAAGAACTCGAGCAAATCTGCTGCGTCGAGGATCTCTTCGGCGCTGCGCAGGATCTTGCTGGTGGCTACCGCGAGCTGTGTGTGGCCGGCAAGGGATCGGAGTGTTTCGCGTATTCCGGGGAAGACCAGGGTTGAAGCAGAAGCCACGACATGCTCGGTGAATAGCTCTCGGAACCGAACGACTGCCGCCTCGTGGGTCGCCTCTGTTCCGCCGAAGGTGGAGAAGAGCTGGATCAGCGGCTTGCCGATCATGGCTCTGATGACTGTCTCCGTCGGAGCGTCCAGGCCTAGGTCGAGAGCGGTCATTCGGGCAACACTGACGATGCCCGCTGGCGTGTCGAGCAGGGTCCCGTCAAGGTCGAACAGTACGGCCACTGTGGGGCTCCTTGGAGACGTGGGAAGCGATCTCGGCGGCGGCTACTGCCGTGGAGATCAGGACAGCGCGGTTGGCTTCCGTGCTCCGGCCAGCGGTCGCCTTACTGATGGCAGACAGGACCACCGGGGTCAGTGACTGTCCCCGTATGCCTTGAGTGAGTGCATCCGCCAGTGCGTCGTCGACTGCTCGGTTCAGCTCATCGGAGGGCAGCGCGTCCTCATCGTTGATCGGGCGGGTGATCAGCACTCCTCCTGGCAAGTCAGAGGCGAGATGGATGTCTATGACGCGTGCCAGGTCCGCTGCGGAATCGAGTGTCCAGGGGACCTCGCACCCGGAGGACACTGCGTAGTAGTTGGGGAAGTGCTTGGATCCGTAGCCAACGACGGGGATGCCCTTGGTCTCGAGGTATTCGAGCGTCAGGGCCGGGTCGAGGAGGCTTTTTGCTCCCGCGCAGACTACTGCGATCCGCTGCCTTGCCAGTTCGTCGAGGTCGGTGGACACATCGAACGAGGTCTCAGCGCCCCGGTGCACCCCGCCGATGCCGGCGACGCTGAAGACCTTGATTCTCTGGGCGGCCGCGATGATGAGGCTTGAGGAGACGGTCGTCCCTGCGGTCGCTTTGGATGCCATGGCCAGTGCTAGGTCCCGCGTGCTGATCTTCCTGGGTGAGTTCTCTTCGGCCATCCGGTAGAGCTCCTGGTCCTCGAGCCCGAGCTTGATGCGTCCGTCGA
Organism: Arthrobacter sp. TJ-238; assembly: GCF_058269215.1. Classification (NCBI taxonomy): domain Bacteria; kingdom Bacillati; phylum Actinomycetota; class Actinomycetes; order Micrococcales; family Micrococcaceae; genus Arthrobacter; species Arthrobacter sp. TJ-238. Next base: position 57,680 of record NZ_JBZCNH010000009.1, read on the forward strand.
TGACACCGATCCTGGCGGGTACCGCCCCGGCGTTCCTCACCGCCTTATCGACGTCGACCGCCATAGCGTGGTTCGTGGGAAACGAGCCGCCTGAGACGCCGGAGGTTTCCATTGCGACTATCGGAGCCTTGTCGTAGAAAGCGGTGGCGACTTCTTCCGAGAGGTCGATGTAGTCGGTGAGCATGGGTGCGGTCCCTTCAGTGGTTCGCGAGTTTTAGGAGCATTGATCGTTCGGTCGGGACGCGGTCCGTGGCGCCAATCATGCGTGGGTGATGGTGCCGCACGAGTGCCGTAATTTCGTCATAGCCCGGGGTGGAGCTCAGATGTTCGTCCGAGAGGAAGCGCATCGTTTTCCCCTGACCGGCCTCTTGATGCACGGAGTCGTGGTGGGCATCGAACTCCAGCGGGGTGATGCCGTAGAAGCGGCAGAGCATCTTCCCGAACACGGGGGTGACCTTCACCCACCTGCCCTGCAGGTAAATTTCGGAGAACCAGTGGAGGAACGTAGTGCCTCCCACAAGGTGCTCGAGCGCCGGAGTCGAGAGGTGATTGTCGACGGTCGATGCGTCCAGGCGTGCGGGCACACCGATTGCCCTGCAAGCAGCGACGTAGAGTGCCGACTTGTGTAGGCAGAACCCCTTCTTTGCTCGCAGCGTGCCGGAAGCGCTGATGCCCTCAGCACTCAGGTCGGTGTCGAAGACTTCGTAGTTGATGCCGTCCCGCACCGCATAGAACAGGTCCCTGGCGGCTTCTTCTGGACCCGGGCTGGTGCCCCGCACCGAGCGTTCGATCCAGGCTGAGACGTCCGGATGCTCGAAGTCGAAGACCGGGCTTGCCCCAAGGAATTCATCCACCGGACTTCACCCCCAGCATCGCTGCGATACGGGTGCGCTGGATCCTGTTGGTGCCCGAGTAAATCGGTCCGGCCAGCGCGTCGACGACGTCCTGAACCTGAACAGATCCACTGGCCACCCCGGATCCTCCACGAAGGTGAGTCGCATCAACTGCGGTGCTCAGGTTCGCTTCGCTGATGACGATCTTGGCAGCGGAAACCTCCTTGGTGATGTCCTTGTTGGTGCGCAGCAGTGAGATCACTTCGTGGATCAGGGCGAGGCCGCTCTGGTACTTCACGAACATGTCAGCGATGGTGAAGGAGATCGACTGATAGGTCGCGATCGGCGAACCGAACTGCTGTCGCCGGTTGACGAAGTCGATGCTCTCGTCGATTCGGCGGTGGATACGGCCGAGGTCGCAGGAGAAGGCATAAATGATTTCCCTCTTCATCACGTAGTCCAGAACCTGCAGCCCTGCTCCCTCCGATCCAATATGGAGGCCCGCCTGAACCCGGACGTTCGTTAGCTCGACCCGACCGATAGGGGATTCAGGAAGGCTTGCTGTCGGCTCGCTGCAGATCTCAACCCCTGGCGTATCGGTGGGGACCAGATAGGCGGAGATGCCGTGGTCCTGCGAGTTGCGGAGTGTGCGGGCGTAGACCACGACGTGGGTTGCGATCGGCGCATTGGTGATGAAGCGTTTCGTCCCGTTGAGGACGACACTTCCATCTGCCTCGTCAACGACTGCGGTTGCCTTCATTCGTGAGGGATCGGATCCTGCATCTTGCTCGGTGATTGCATGGGCTCCGATGTACTGGCCCCGAACCATCCGGCGAAGCACGTCCTGCTTCAGTGAAGGGGAGCCGAACCGCGTGATCGATGTGATCGTCGAGGCAAGGTGCGTGGCCACGGCAAACATCAGCCCTGGATTCTCGCCCGCTTCACCCAGCTTCCTCATCCTTTCGGAAACCTCGGCGATCCGTTCGCTGCTGGACAGGTCCTCCTTGGTGAGGACCTCGAAGATCCCTGTTTCGGAGATCCTCGACCAGCCCTCGTAGTCGAAGTCGAGCCGCTGCGGTGCGGCGACCTCAGTAGCTTGAGAAGTCATGCTCGGAGAGTTCATGGCGTTCGTGGCCTTCCAGGGCTGGAGAGAAAACGCTGATCAGGTGCATGTCCTCGCCCGGATCGGCGCACAGGATGTGGGGGTCATGCTGGTCGAGCGCGTAGAGGGTGCCCGGCTCGATGACTGCTTCGGTAGTCCCGTCTGCGCTGACTACCCTCCCTGACCCGGAGATGCAGTAGCAGGCCTCCAGGTGCTTCTCATAGCGCAGCTTGGACTCGGTCCCAGCCTTTACTACGGTGTGCGCCACTCCGAAGCCGAGTTGCTCGCCCTTGTTGACGAGTCGGAAGCTGGTGCCATTGCCCCAGTCGATGGCAGGGACGTCTTCGCGGGTTCTGATGAACATGATTTCTCCTTTGTGTGGGCTGGATCAGGCCGGGGTGTTCTCGTCGATGAAGTCGGCAATGCCTTGGATGCTGGAGAGTCGCTTCGGGTCGATCTCGAGCTCGTTCACTGGGAGTCCGAACTCGTCGCCGGACCAGGCAACGATCCGGAGCAGCGAGAGACTCGTGACGATTCCGAGCCCGACCAGGTTCAGCTCTGGGTTCAGTTCCTCGGCGGGCACGTCGGTCGCAATTTCCTGTGCGATGTAGTCGCGTACTTTGGTCAGCGTTGCTTCAGGCATTGATGGCTCCTTCGAGGTACGTGAGTTGAGTCAGCTTGCGGTCAATCTTGTCGGTGGATGTTCTGGGGAAGGGCGGTTCCACCATTTGGAAGCGAGCTGGCAGGGCATAAGGTGGCAGCAATCTCGAGCAGTGAACCCGAAGGGCAAGAGGTGAGAGGTTGGCCACACCCCTGGGCCTCACAAGCGCCACGATGCGGGGGGACGCGTCGTCGCCCAGTGCAAGCACTACCGATTCGTCGACGGCATCGTGGCTGTTGATGGAGGCTTCCACCTGATCGAGGCTCACGCGATTGCCGCGAATCTTCACGATGCGCGAGCTGCGCGATTCGAGGTGGTAGGTGCCGTCGGGCTCCCGGTGCACGATGTCACCCGTGGAGAAAAGGGCGGCGTTTTCGCTCTCGCCTTCGGCGGCCATGCCCACATACCGACTCATCATGAAGGGTGTTCGGACCAGGAGTTCACCTGACCCGGAGCCGTCGATGATCATCCCGGTCGAACCCCTGATGGCAGCGGTGACACCCGGCAGCGGCCGCCCGATAGGAAGTCGCTCGCATTCGAGGAAGTTGTCAGTGTCGAACGACGCCATGAAGCTGTTGTTCGTCTCGGTCGAGCCGTACACGTTGTGGAACCGGGCTCGCGGGAAGATGTCGAACATTAAGAGCCGTGTTTCCCTGTCGAGACTGGATCCGGTGGTAATGACGTCCCGCACCCCGGGCAGTCGTAGTGGATCCTCGTCGGTTGGCGCGGTGAGGGACTTGAAGACGAATGGCACGCCCTGGATGAGGTCGACGTCGGAATTCCTGAGAAGTGATCTCAGTGCGGCCGGACTTTGTGCGTCGGCGTCACGAACAAGCTCGACGCTTCCCCCGTTGGCGAGCACGGCCCACACTTCGAACAGGGACAGGTCGAAGTTCATGGGAGCGAAACCTAGCGACCGCCGGCCGGAGAGGCTGTAGGTTTGCTCGGCCCAGCCGAAGAACTCCCTGACAGCGTGCTCAGCCAGGGGAACAAGCTTGGGCTCGCCCGTGCTGCCAGATGTCGGAAGGATCAGAAGGATCCCCGCTACGTCCAGCCGGGGAGAGGGCTCAGCGTGGATGAGCTGTGGTGGTCGCCCTGCTGAATGCAGAACTGCCGCAGCATGGCTGCGGATGACCATTCCTTCCACTAGGGATTCTTCGCTGTTGGCAGGGAACACCAGAACGGACACGTCGAGGATCCACAGGGCTGCGATGTCGATGACCGTGTTCAAGCCGCGTATGCCTTCGACAGCCACGACAGTGGAAGGGCGGATGCCCTCTGCACGAAGAGCGGAGGCTCGCTCGTCGATCAGGCGTCCGAGCGCGGTGTAGCTGTACTCGGACCCCTGCCAGTGGACCGCAGGACGTTCGGGATTCGCCGCCCCGTAGGCTCGGATTCCGTCGATAGTCGGGTTGCTCACTCGAGTGTCCCTTTCGATTGCAGGCGCGAGAAATCAGGGCGGTGTGGCTGTGGGTGTGTGGTGCTGACTCGACGGTGAGTCCTCTGGCCCCTTCGGGGGCGGAAGGCATGTCCTTCAGACCTCAGTCTGCTGGCCCGGACCGTGGCTGTCCTGCCCCTGCCTTGGGTAGTACTGGCAGTGACAGGCTGGTCAGAAGGTTCTGGCAAGTCGGACTTCGTTTCAGGGAGTTCGAGCGGTAGCCAACGTCAGAACGAGGGATGGTGTGGCCGCGAAGAATCCGTCCAGGACACGCCGTGAATTCGCTCGTTGCCAGGCACGGAATCGGCCGTGCAGGGAGGACGAGTCGCTGAAACGGACCTCGATGTCTCGAATGGTCGATAACTTTGAAGACGGCGACAGAGCCTTGAAGGCAGCTTCTTTCGCGCTGAACAGGAGTGTGGCCACGTCGATGCACTCGACCTCGGGAAGATGATCGAGTTGGCTTTTGGAGGAGAAGATTTCCAGAGCACCACGGGGCACATCACCACCCGCTTCGATGTCGATTCCGACGGCGCCCGCGGCAGACCAGGCCACCGCTGCTGCGTGGCCGGCCGAGTGCGAGATGCTTCCCGAATACCCCTGTGGCCACCGTGCAGCTCCTGTTGAAACAGGGTCCAGTACGGCAGGCCCGTGATGCCCTGCACTTCGTAGGGCATCACGGGCGGCAGTGCGACCTGCAAGATATTCGGCAGTCCGCTGACCCCTCCAGCCTTCTCTAGGATCGCTGGTGAAGGGCTCGAACGAGAGTGCGAGACCAGGCTCGAGCAGATACCTCGATGCCCCGCCCGCCATATAGGCCTCGAAGGACCTGGCCACGAGCTGGCTGCGCTCCGGCCAGGAGCTTAGGGTCGAACCCATTCGTGAAAAGGCTCGAGGCGGCCATCGAGCTCCTTGAACTGCGCAACCGGTCCCCACCCCTCGGTTTCGAAGGGGAACTCCTCGTAGGTACCCCGCAGGTCGCACCCGAACGATCCAGCCTCCTCGCGGGTGACCGTGTAGAAGATCGTCTCGATACCCGCGTAGAAGGCAGACACGTAACAGAGCGTGCACGGCGAGCATGAGGTGTACATGGTGGCGCCCTTCAGCGCTTCAAGACCCAACTTCGTAGTCGCGTCCCTGATGGCGGCGACCTCTGCGTGAGCTGTCGGGTCGGAATCCTCAACGACCCGGTTGGGTGTAGGGGCGAGGGTGATGCCGGCGGCGGTCACGATCGTCGTAACGAAGGGAAGCCCTCCACCCTTGACCTCCAAGGTCGCAGCCTCAATGGTGGCTTGAGCTACCGCTTCGTCGAAGCCGGTACTGACTTGAGTGTTCATCGGGATCTCCTTTTGGTGTGTGATGCAAAACCGCCATTGTTGGCGGGAGTCGGGTGGCTGAGGGGCGCCTTAGTCGATGCCGTCCATGAAGACCTCGCGCATCGCTTGCTCGACGAGCTCGTAGGAACGGACGCGGTCCTTGAAGCGGGGGAGGGGCGTCGAGATCATCAACTCATCGACGGCCATCTGTCTGGAGAGTCTTTTCAACTCCCGTACCACCGTCACCGGCTCGCCCACGATCATCTTCTGGTCGTTGCCACCCCGCAGGGACAGTTCCTGCTCGGACCACCCCGAGAGCGCGCTGTCGGCGCAACTGGGGAAGGGCTGGTCGACGCCGAGGTCCTTGCGTGCGCGCCACAGCCGCACGGAGTTTGCAAGGCGATCTGCCTCGTCGGAAGTGGGTGCGGTGATGACCCGGACTGCTCCTAGCGCCTCTGGATGTGCCCGGTGATTCGTCGGCGCATAGGTCGAGGCGTACTTCAGAATCGCCGGCCGGCCACTTGTCGCGTTGAGGAAGTGCGCGTGTGCGTATCCCGTGCCCAGAGCGGCAGCTAGTGGGGCGGAACCTTTGCCGGCCCCCAGGAGCCACACTTTCAGGTCCTTCCGCTGCTGGTCATCGGGCATCAGCTGAAGCCTCGCGTGCAGCTGGATGAGCTTGTCGCTGAATTGCTCCGTGTCCGATGATCCTGCCCGCCCGACGCCGAGGTCGACCCTGCCAGGGTGCAGCGCTACGAGGATCTCGAATGCTTCGGCAATCCGCCTCGGGTCGTGATGCCCAAGTAGGACACCTCCCGTTCCGACGCGGATCTGCTTCGTCGCGTCAAGAACGGCCATGGCAAGGAGTTCCGGGGTCGTGCCAGCGAAGCCAGGTGAACCGTGGTGTTCTGCGACCCAGAACCGGTGATACCCCATGCTCTCGGTCGCGGCCGCGAGCTGTACGGTCTCGCGAATGGCCTCTGCCGGGGTGAGCCCCGCCGCCACCGGGGACTGGTCAAGGACGGATAGCCTCATCGCGTCGGGTAGGTCGTGCCAGGCGCGCATGCGGGCACGATAGTGAAGTCGGCCATGAAGACGAGGTTGTGGAGGTCGGCAGATGCGATCGATCGCAGGAGCGGCACTTCATCCGCGGCCTGCTTGTCAGTGAAGACGTTCATCGGCCACTCCCGCACTGTGCCTCCGCGCAGGTGCGGATGGTGAAACCCGCGACCGTAGTAGGCATGAAGACTTACTGGCGGTAATGCCAGAGACCTCTGCTCCTCCCAGGACAAGGTCCAGGAACAGAGCTGGCCGTCGAGTGTCTGCACTGTTCCGGTGTCCTCCACGGTGCCCCGTCCGAGGATGAGTGCTTCGTTCATTTCTGCCAGGACCTGAAGTGCGTACGGGCGGAGGAGATCCACAGCCGTGAAGAAGAGTGCTTCCTTGTCCCGCCTCGATACCGCGTCCCCGTGGGTGCCATCGCGCAGGTCTGCGAAATGTCGCCGGAGCGAATGGGTGTACGCGGGCTGTTCCGTGCGGATTGAGGAGTGGGTCATGGTCTGCTCGTTTCGGATGTCTTGTTGGTGGTCAGTTCGAGACTCATGCGTTCGAGCTCGAACTGAACCCACTGGTGAACAGGATTGGCGCGCGCTGACGCGCTGAGGAACTGGCCGTGGAAGACCCATGGGTCCTCGCGCACGGAAACGCTGACGGCGGCGTCACGGAGCTTCCTCGCGAATTCGTGGACGTCGTCGCGAACGGGGTCGGAAGGACCGACGAGAAGTGCCGTGCGGCAGACGCCGGCCAGGTGTTCCTCGTGGATTGGAGCAAGGTACTTGGACGTGCGCAGCGTCCCTTCGGCACCCGCGTACTGCCTCCAGGCGTGCATCAGCATCCGATGTGGAGGAAATGGCTGCTCGGGCTGGTGGTAGGACGGGGATGTGCAGCCTGGATCGAGCGGTGGGTACGCCAGGATCTGCCCTGCTAGGCGAAACCCGCTGTCACGAGCGAAGAGCGCGGCTCCAGCTGCCAGTGTTCCTCCGGCACTGTCACCGCCGACATAGGTGGAGCCACCGAACTGCGCTGCGCTCCAACGGAGGGCACATGAGATGTCCATGACCGCCGTCGGGTGTTCCCATTGGGGTGCCAGCCGGTAGCCGACACTCACGATCCGAGCCCGCCCGAGTGCCGCAAGCTGCAGACAGGCGCCGTGCCAGTCATCGATTGAGCCTCGCGTCCAGCTGCCACCGTGTGCCCAGACGAGGTTTGTGTCGTTGGCACCTTCCGGCTCATAGACCCTGACCCGGATGCGCTGACCGTCGGCCACGGGAATCGTCTGGTCGTGGAAGCTGACCGCACATCGATGCGGTTTGGATGCAGCCAGGTGCGCGGGCAGGTCGATGGTCATTGGATCAGTCTTGCTGCGCCGGCTGCTTCCCACCTGTCCCTGCTCTGCCTATCACTCACAGGGCGTGGATAGATTTGCCTACCCCTGTTGATACTTGCTCAGCGGAACACCGAAGTGACCACTCACCTTGGTGCTCCGCTCTTTTTCGCCGTCGCTCATCTGCGGCCGCGGATCACTCAACGCCGATACCTCCGGGGGTACCCATGCAAGCGTCAACCCAGGAACTGCTGACCTTCTCCAGCCGACTCGCCTACGCAGAAGTCCTGCGGTCCGTCTCCAATCACGTTGTTCCAGGGCGAAATATCGTCGTCAACATGTCGGCGCATGACGCACAGGTCGGAGCCGAGCAATTCAGCGCCCTTCCCCCGTTCAGCTCGACGATCCTCGTAGATGGCCGTGTTTCGGGCGACCTCCTCGGGATCTTTTCGGTTCAGGACATCCATGACCGGGAGCAGCTCGCACGCAACCTGGGCTGGACCGATTTCTACGGACCCGGAGAAGGGCATCCTGTCCTACTCAAGTCCGACCAGCAGAGCCTCGGCACCATCGAAATCGACAAAGCCCTGGCGCTCCACACACCCGGGCTTGGTGCCGGAGACTTCGAGCTGAAGGCAAACCTGTGGTTCAGCCCGGCCGGCACCGACTGTGGGATCCATAACGAGCACCCCTTCATCGAGATCCACACCCAGATCTCGGGCATTGGGCGCATGCAGAAGTTCACCGCCAAAGACCACGCAGCGCTGTACGAGGACCAGATCCTCGCCCCAGGCTCCACCAACCCGGTCCCGTTCTGCATCGAGCAGCCTAACGGGTTCGTCTACCCCTGGCATCAGTACCGGGCCGACACCGACTGCGTCTGGCTCGCGCTCGAGTACCACCAGCTCTAGCCACCCACACCAACCAGCTCCTCTTCCAGCGTCGATCATTCCCGGCGTCGTCATCACCCCTGCTCAAAGGAGATCGTCATGAAAACCATCGGAGTCGTCTTCGGCACCCGTCCGGAAGCGGTCAAGTTCGCACCCATCATCCACGCCCTCATCGAGGACCCCCGGTTCCGGCCTGTCCTCATCTCAACCGGACAGCACCGCGAGATGCTCGACAACACCCTCGAGGAATTTCGAATCACCCCAGACGTCGAGCTGCGAGTCATGAGGGACAAGCAGACTCTCTCGCAGGTCACGCACCGCATGCTCGAGGGCCTGTGTGCCGGTGACCACATGGAGGGCCTGGACGCGGTCATGGTGCACGGAGACACCGCCTCCACGCTGGCCGGGGCCCTCGCAGCCCTGCACCGTTCTGTGCCGATCATCCATGTCGAGGCCGGCCTGCGCAGCGGCAACAACTACTCGCCTTTCCCGGAAGAGGCGAACCGGAAGCTCGTCGCCCAGATTGCCGCCCTGCATCTCGCCCCGACTCCTGGGAACAGTGCGAACCTCATTCGCGAGGGAGTCCGCGAGAGCTCGATCGTCGTCACGGGCAACACCATTGTCGATGCCCTGCAGTGGGGCATGCAGAACCTCCACACCTACGGGGCGGCCGTTCTTGATGACCTTGACGGTGACCCACGCCGCGTCATCCTCGCCACCACGCATCGCCGCGAGAGCATCGGTCAGCCGATGAAGGAGATTGCCGAAGCTCTCACTGACATCGCGGCCCGCGACGATGTGCGCATCGTGGTCCCTCTGCACCTAAACCCGCGGGTGCGCGAGATCATGCTTCCCATCCTCTCGGGCATCCCCAACATCAACCTCGTCGATCCCCTGCCGTACCTGAGTTTCTGCCGACTGCTTCGCCGGAGCGACATCATCCTTTCCGACAGCTCAGGTGCGGAGGAGGAAGGGCCCGCCCTGGGCAAGCCGACTCTCGTGCTGCGGGACATCACCGAGCGGTGCGAGTCGATTCTGACGGGAAGCTCGCGCCTCGTGAGCCGCAACCGCGGCAAGATCGTTGCCGAAGTCGCTCGGCTCCTCAATGATCCCGTGGCCTACCGCGACATGGCTGGCGCTATCAACCCGTACGGCGACGGCCGGGCCACCGAGCGGACGATCGCAGCGACAGCGCATTTCTTCAAGATCGGTCCTGCGGTCATGCCCTTCGTGCCTGGCTCCGAGAGCATGCCCGTCCCCGCCTGACCTACTACCAGGGCAGGCAACGATTACCGCTGCCTGCCCCCCGGAAGGAAGACCCCATGCCCCTTGGACTATTCGCCCTCGCCCTGGGCGGCTTCGGCATCGGCCTCACCGAATTCGTCATCCTCGGACTACTTCCCGAAGTGGCAGCAGACTTCAACGTCAGCATCCCGGTCGCGGGCTACCTCGTCTCGGGCTACGCGCTCAGTGTCGCGGCCGGTGGAATCTTCGTGACCGCAGCCACTGCGTCACTCAAGCCGAAGAACGTGCTGTGTGCCCTCATGGTCCTGTTCATCGCGGGGAACCTGATCTCTGCCATCGCTGACACCTACGCGGTCATGATGGCCAGCCGCATCGTTGCGGCCCTCTGCCACGGCGCCTTCTTCGGTATCGGCGCGGTGCTCGCCTCGACCCTCGTCACGCCGGACAGGAAGGCACGCGCCATTTCGCTCATGTTCGCGGGCCTCACCATCGCGAACGTCCTCGGGGTTCCGCTGGGGACCTTCCTCGGGCAGAGCTACGGCTGGCGGTCGACCTTCTGGGCCATCACCGCCATCGGCGTCCTCGCCTTCATCGGACTGGTCGCCCTGATACCGCAGCGCGACGCCGAGCACCGGGCAGCTGGAAGCCTTCGGCGAGAACTTCGGGCCTTCACCAGCGGCCAGGTGTGGCTGTCCATCTTGGTCACCGTCTTCGGCTTCGGCGCCATGTTCGGATCCTTCACCTACATCGCCCCGATGCTCACCGACCTGGCAGGCTTCCCACCCTCGGCCGTCCCATGGATGCTCGTCCTCTTCGGAACAGGGCTCTTCGTCGGCAACATCATCGGCGGGCGAGCTGCGGACTCGAACCTCGACAGGACGCTCATCACCTTGCTGGCCGGTCTGACGGTGGTGCTGCTGGCCTTTACCGTGGCCATCCACAACCCGTGGTCGGCAGCTGTCACGGTGTTCCTGCTCGGCGCGGTCGGTTTCGCGGCGGTGCCGGGCATGCAAATGCGGGTCCTGTCCTTCGCGAGCCAGGCACCCACCCTCGCATCGGGCGTCAACATCTCGGCCTTCAACCTCGGCAACGCTATCGGGGCCTACCTGGGCGGGGTGACCATCGCGGCCGGCTTCGGCTACGTGTCACCCGTCTGGGTGGGTGCTGGCCTCGCCGCCGTCGCGCTGGCACTGATTCTGATGGCCGCGCGGATGGCCCGTGGCTCCAATCTCTCCGCTCCTTCCTCCCCACTCTCACCGACAGCGGTCGGCTGACTCACGAAAGGCACCGCCATGACGACACCAGCAGTAACAGGCGCCAAGATCCCAAGCCTGGACATCACGGAACCATCCTTCGGCAGCGAGACCGTCACCGACTTTCTGCGTGACGGGTACTGGCTCGAGGCAGCCGACATCGACGGGGATGGGCGTCCGGACCTCGTCGGCTACGGCCTGTCCCTCGGGGAAATCTACTGGTACAAGAACCCGACCTGGGAAAAGCGCCTGATCATCGACAAGATTAAGGAGCCGGTGGGCATGGACTTTGGGGACATCACCGGCAACGGCACCGACGACCTAGTCGTCTGCTACCAGCTGTACGGTCCCGGCGGCACCATCCACCACGCGGACCCTGAGGGCGGCAAGATCGACTGGATCGAGAACCCGGGCAAGGATGCCGCGGACGGAGCCCAGTGGAAGCGCCACTACATCGGGCGCGCCATCGGCATGCACCGCCTGCGTGTCGGGCACTTCACCAGGACTGACCGTACACAAGTGATCGGGTTCCCCATCGTCGCTGTCGAGGACGTCCACGCTGTCCTTCCCGTGGTCCTCTTCACCGAACCGGACGACCCGCGGACCGAGTGGGACAAGGAAGTCATCTCCGACACCGACTTCAGGATGATCCACGGTGTCGCGCGGAAGACCGACCTGATCCCCGGATCAGCACTGGATTCCATCCTCATGGCCTCTGACGAAGGTGTCACCTGGCTCTACTACGAGGAGGACTCGAGCACCTGGAAGTACGAGCACATCGGTGACGGCGAGGAATCCCAGTTCGAGCTGACCACCTTCAAGGGCAGCGGGGACGTGGACGGAGGCCGGGTGGGCGATGACCCACTGGCCTACGTCGCAGCGATCGAGCCCTTCCACGGCAACACGGTGGCCGTTTACACCCGCAGTGGCGGTGAGGATGAGGCCGCTGGCTGGACGCGCCACCTCCTGGACATTTATGGCGACCCGAACGAGAACGGGGAAGGCCCCGGCCACACGGTCATGTGCCGGGACTTCGACGGGGACGGTGATGACGAGTTCCTCATCGGGCTCCGCGGTCCGAACCCCTGGCAGGGCGCGTACTACTACAAGGCCGTCGACCTGCAGAAGGGACTGTTCCTGAAGTGGAAGGTCTCGGGCGAGTCCATCGCACGCATCGTCGCTGGCGACTTCGGTTCCCGCGGCGTGGATGACTTCGCCACCATCTCCTACTCCGTCCAGCACTACTTCGTCGCTCCCAAGGCGGAGATCACCCTGCACCCCAACCTGACCCCACAAGGAGGCAACGAGCGATGAGAACCAAGGACAAAGCCGCGGAAAAGGCAGGTCTCGGCAGGAGACACTTCCTCGGCGGATCAGCCGCCACAGCAGCAGTCGGGTCCCTCGCCGTCTTCGAGACCACCGGAGGGCCTGCGGCGAATGCCGCCACGGGAGCTGTCACACCTGACGGATCGGTCATCGGGCCATCTGACTCGCGCTACCGGGACCTGATGACAGGCAACAACCAGCGGTTCGTCGCCCGTCCCGAGTACGTCAGGCTGATCACCAGCTCCAAGGACGCCGAGAGCGCTGTGCGGGATGCGGTCAGAGCCGGCAAGAAGGTGTCCGTGCGAAGCGGCGGGCACTGCTTCGCCGACTTCGTCTGCAACCCGAGTATCGAGGTGATCCTCGACGTGTCGCCCATGAACGCGGTCTACTACGACAAGAAGATGCGCGCGTTCGCCGTCGAGCCTGGAGCCCGGCTGATGAACGTCTACGAGACCCTCTACAAGAACTGGGGCGTCACGATTCCAGGTGGCATCTGCTACAGCGTCGGGGTGGGTGGGCACATCGCCGGCGGCGGGTACGGCCTGCTTTCACGCTCTCACGGGCTGGTAACCGACCACCTGTATGCGGTCGAGGTGGTCACCGTCGCCGCCGACGGAAAGGTCCGAACGACCGTGGCCACCAGAGACGACAAGGGCGCCCTGAATGACCTCTGGTGGGCCCACACCGGCGGAGGCGGCGGCAACTGGGGGATCGTGACCAAGTACTGGTTCCGGTCCCCGGGAGCTTCCGGTTCCAACCCATCGGACCAGCTCATCAACGCGCCATCCACCGTCCTCGTCAGCGCCATCTCGATCCCCTGGGACCAGCTCGACGAGGAAAAGTTCCGCAGGCTCATCACGAACTTCGGGGCCTGGCACGAGAAGTACCGCGAGCCCGGCACCCCCGAGTCCCACCTGAGCAGCCTCTTCAACGTCAGTTCGAAGGCGAACGGAAACATGGGGATGTTCACCCAGATCGATGCGGCACGCCCCGACGCGAAGGGGGTCATGGACCGCTACGTGGCCTCGATCCTAGAAGGGGTCGCGGTCACCCCCGAACCCCTGGACACGCCCACCGGGGAGCTGCCGGCAATGCCGGACTTCTTCACCACGAGGGAGATCCCCTGGCTACAGGCGACACGGCTGGTGGGCACTGACAACCCGGTCATCACGAACCCGACCAGCCGCGGTGCGCACAAGTCCGCCTACCTCAACAAGCGCTTCGCCGACGACCAGATCGGGGTGCTCTACCGCCAGATGAGCCGCCCGGACTTCACCAACCCGAACACGATGCTTGTGCTGTTCTCCTTCGGCGGCCAGGTCAACGCCGTAGCCCCGGACGCCACGGCGAACGTGCAGCGGCGCTCAGCGTTCAAGCTCTGCCTCCAGACCTTCTGGCCGGACGAGTCCGACGACGACTTTTACCTCGGGTGGGAACGAGAAACCTTCGAGGGCATGTTCGCCGCTACCGGGGGAGTGCCCGTGCCGAACGAGCAGCTCGACGGCTGCTACATCAATTACCCCGACGTCGACATGGCGGACCCGGCACGGAACCGCTCTGGGACAGGATGGCAGGAGCTGTACTTCAAGACCAATTACCCGCGCCTCCAGCGGGCCAAGCAGGCCTGGGACCCGACCAACTTCTTCACCCACAGCCTCGGTATCGAGCTTCCTGGAGCTCGGCCGTGACCGCGACAACCGGGGCGAGCAGCTCGCCTAGGGCCGGCCTGAGCAAGCTGCCCTCACTCACAGGACTGCGATTCTTCGCGGCACTGCTCGTCTTCTTCTTCCATATCACGCTCTCGAACTCGCCCATCCCACCGAACGACCCCATCAACCCGTTCGCGGACCAGGAGCTCGGCTCGTTCCTCGAGATGCTCGTGAGCAAGGCCGGGTACGTCGGGGTCTCGTTCTTCTTCGTACTCAGCGGCTTCCTGCTCGCATGGTCTTACAAGCCCAGCGAACCGACCAGGCAGTTCTGGCGGCGCCGGCTGCTGAAGATCTTCCCCAACCACCTCGTCATGTGGGTGCTGTCGATGATCCTCTTCGCTGCCGCAATCAACACACCGACGGGCATCATCTCCAACCTGTTCCTGGTCAATTCCTTCTTCCCGGACGGCGCCGTCTATGTCGCGGTCAACCCGCCGTCCTGGACGCTGAACAGCGAGCTGCTGTTCTACATGCTGTTCCCGCTCATCATGATCCCGCTGCGCCGCATCCCGGGTAACCGGCTGTGGACGTGGGCCTGGGTCATGGTGGCAGGGATGATTGCCGTCCAGCTGGTGACCACCTACCTGATCCCGGCCACGCCGGTGTCGCCGCTCACCCCGGTGTCGGTTACCCAGTTCTGGTTCGGATACATCTTCCCGCCGTCGCGGCTGTTCGAGTTCGTCCTCGGATCCATCCTGGCGATGATCGTCCTTGACAAGCGGTGGATTCCGCTGAAGATGTGGCAGACCCTGCTGATCTGTGTCGCCGGCTACGCCCTCGCCATGGTCGTCCCGTTCGTCTACAGCTTCAGCGTGGCAACGATCATCCCGGTCGCGGCCATCATCTGCACCGTGGCCGCCGGTGACATCACCGGCCGCAAGACCTTCCTCGCCTCACCCACGATGGTCTGGCTCGGCAACATCTCCTTCGGGTTCTACCTCTGCCAGGGCGTCGTCATTTTCTACGGCCGCATCCTCCTCGGCGACCAGGTGTTCGACACCCCGATGGCGCTGCTCGTGATCGCCGGGTTCTTTGTGGCGACACTGCTCGGAGGCTGGGCCCTCTACGCTCTCGTGGAGAAGCCAGTGATGGACCGCTGGGCGCGCCCGAAGCGCAAGTCTGCAGCACCAGCCGCGGAACAGCCGGCGCCCGTCGCCGCACCGTAATCAGCATGAAGAAGGGACCCTGCAGACGCAGGGCCCCTTCTTTGCTTCAGCACACGACGTGGATGCCTCAGTCGCCGGTGGCGAGCAGCTCAGCATGCTGCAGATCTCCTGCCACTTCCTGTGGCATTTGAGAGCCGAGCAGCTGGAGGGCGACGTAGCCTGGTGTGCCGACATCGGCGGTGTACATGAGCACCCGGTGCCCTGACTCGTCAGGCGGGGTGAGGACCTCGAAGTTCAGCTCGAGGTCACCCACTTCAGGGTGGTGCATGTACTTCAGGCCGGACATGCAGTTCACGACTGGGTGCTTGGCCCAGAGCGACGAGAAGTCCGGACTCTTGACCGTCAGCTCGCCGACCAGCTCCGTGAGCTCAGGATCATCAGTCGTTGCACCGGCCAGCAGGCGCAGCGATGACACCGCGCGCGTCGCTTCCTCCTGCCAGCGAGTGTAGAGCTCACGCGTGTGCTCATCCAGGAACAACATGCGCGTCATGTTTGCCCGTGCGGCGGGCCGGTTCGGGCCGTCGAAGTCCAGGTGACCGGCAACCAGTCGATGACCGAGCCTGTTCCATGCCAGGACCTCGCTGCGCCGGCCGAGGACGACTGCAGGCGTTGACGCCATCGACCTGATGAGCCGAATCGTTCCAGCTCGTGCGAAGTCAGGCTTGTGAGCGGTCTTGTGTTTCGTCTTCACCGGCCGCGCGAGGTTCATCAGGTGCGTGCGCTCATCCGAAGTCAGGTTCAGCGCCCGGGCGATTGCTTCGATCACCGCCTCCGAAGCGTTGTTGCTCAATCCCTGTTCGAGCCTTGTGTAGTAGGTGATGCTCATCCCGGCGAGCATCGCCAGCTCTTCACGGCGAAGCCCTGGCACCCGGCGGACGCCGTAGTTGCGAAGGCCGACGTCCTCGGGCTGCAGTGCGGCCCTCCGGACTCGAAGGAACTCCCCAAGTTCACTCAAATTGCTCATCCCCCCATAGTGCCTGCGGGCGCAGGCGTTGTCCTGTCACTGGCAGTGCTACCCATGACACGGTCTGGTTGATTATTGCCCTCCCCAGCAGGCTGAAGACACACCGCTCCGCCTTTTCGCGGCAGGACCAGCAGACAAGGAACCCCATGACTACTCCGTATGACGTAGACCGTCGCGAGGTCTCGGTGGGAGCCAGCACGCCAACCGGTATGACCGGCAAGCAGCGACTGACGCTCATCGTCCTTCTGACAGCAAGCTTCACCCTGGCCGTCGACTTCTCGATCCTGAACGTCGCCCTGCCCACCATCGGTGCCGACGTTGGTTTCAGCCTCGAGAACCTCCAATGGATCGCCACCTCCTTCGCCCTGTGCGCAGCCGGCTTCACGCTTCTCTTCGGAAGGGTCGCGGACCTTATGGGCCGACGCCGGATGTTCCTCATCGGCATGGCCCTGCTGGGCGCTGGATCGTTGCTCGGGGGTTTGGCCGTAGACCCCGCAATCCTGCTCATCGCCCGCGTCGCCCAAGGAATCGCAACCGCCATTGTCGTACCAGCGGCCCTGGCACTGCTTCTAAGCTCCTTCGCAGAGGGACCCCTGCGGGACAAGGCACTCGGACTCAATGGCGCCCTAATGGCCGCCGGCTTCACCACCGGTGCAATCCTGGGTGGACTGCTGACGGATCTCCTTAGCTGGCGCTGGGCGTTCTTCATCAACATCCCGGTCGCCGTCGCAGTGCTCGTAATCGCTCCCATCGTGCTCGCCGAGAGCAAGCCAGCGGGCAGGACTCGGCTGGACGTGCCGGGCGCAACCGCCGTCACCGCAGGTCTCCTCGCCCTGGTATTCGGCCTCACAAGGGCCGCGGAGACTTCCTGGACGGACACTCTCACGCTCGTGTCCTTCGCCGTTGCCATCGTCCTGTTCGTGGCTTTCACCGCCATCGAGAAGGGTGCAGAGTTCCCCCTCGTACCGCTGGGCATCCTCAAGCGCTCGACCGTGGCGTGGGGCAACATCGCCGGGATACTTGCCTTCGTCACGGAAACGTCCCTGGTCTTCCTGCTGACCCTGTACCTCCAGCAAGTTCTCGGATACACCCCGCTTGGCGCCGGACTCTCGTTCGCTGTCCTTGGACTGGGTACCGTGCTTGGCGGAATCATCGGGCCTAAGGTTATTGGGGCTGTCGGCAACAAGCGGGCCATTGTGTACGGCTTCATCGTGCAGGGAATCGCAACCGCCTCCTTGGTGATGCTGGGGACGAACGGCTCGGCCATCATCTTGCTCCTGGCAGCAACCTTCATCGGCGGAGTCGCCAACCTCGTAGTCATCGTCGGCTTCATGGTCACGGCGACGTCAGGCTTGCC
Source organism: Arthrobacter sp. TJ-238 (assembly GCF_058269215.1). NCBI lineage: Bacteria > Bacillati > Actinomycetota > Actinomycetes > Micrococcales > Micrococcaceae > Arthrobacter > Arthrobacter sp. TJ-238. The sequence continues at coordinate 75,320 of NZ_JBZCNH010000009.1, forward strand.
GGACGGAGAGCAAGGGCTGGCTACGGGACTGGCGACAATGAGCCAACAGATCGGCATCACCATGGGCATTCCAATCATGAGCGCAATCTTCACAGCGCAGCTCCTGGCTCTCGACTCGGATTCGGCAGCAGCAGTGCTTAGTGGCGTGACGTTGGCGATCTGGGTAAACGCTGCGTTGTGCATCGCGACGGCGCTGGTGGTCGCATTGTTCCTCAGGCCTCAGAAGGCAGCCGCAACAGCTTGAGGTGAGCGGAACCATCCGACTGTCCGCCACGGGACGCGATTATTCCGCAGCAAGTGGGGCTATCTGGCTCTCATTCTGGTCGCCCTGGGGATCGGGCTCCTCCTGACGGAACAGGCTCCCCTGTCCATCTTGGCGCAATCGTATGCTTCGCTGGCGCCGTGTTTTCCCTCTGGATCGGCGAATGGATGATCAAAGAGCTTAGACACGAGTACCGGTACGAGGAGGACGAACCTCGCAATTGATGAAGGAGACGAAACACCCAAAACCAACAATTTCTGTCGCCGGACACGGAGACACAGAAGTACAGAGTTCATTGCTGATCGTTCCCTTCAATCGCGTCACAGGCTGCGGTGCTATTACACTGCCTGCCCGGGTGTGGGAGCCGCGAACTGGGGGTTGGAGCGGTGACTATGGGTCTCCCTCGGCGATGGCGGGAAGGAACGCCACTCCAACTAGGGTGGTCCTATGCCTCAGCTCGAACCGGATCTCCCGGGAGATTATGCCGCCGCGCTCACGGCCTTGAAAGCGCTGGTGTGGGAAGCACAGCGCCGCGCGCAGCGCGTCGTGAATACGGCGATGATCGAGCTGTACTGGAACATCGGACGGTCGATTTTGGACAGGCAGGCGGACGAACCCTGGGGGAGTAGGGTCCTCGAACGCCTGGCGAAGGATCTGAAGGCCGAGTTCCCGCACATGAGAGGCTTTTCCCGAACTAACCTCTACAACATGCGCGCCTTCGCAGCGGCATGGGATGCTTCGGAACCAATTGTCCAGACACCGTCTGGACAATTGAGCTGGAGCCACAACGTCACGCTTTTGACCAAGGTTGACGACCACGAAGTGCGGACCTGGTACGCATCGCGCGCCGCCCAGCACGGCTGGTCAGTGGCCGTCCTCGAACACCAAATTTCGACCAATCTTCATGCCCGGGCCGGCGCGGCACCGAACAACCTTGAAGCACGGCTACCCGGCGTGGGCACAGACCTGGCGCGGGAAGTTGCGAAGGACCCGCTGGTACTCGATTTCCTCGGCCTGACCGAGGAAGCCCAGGAACACGCCATCGAGGAGGCCATGACCCTCCGGATGGCCCAGACACTGGCGGAGTTCGGACCAGGATTCGCCTTCGTCGGCCGACAACACCACCTCAGCATTGACGGGGACGACTTCTACATAGACCTCCTGCTCTACCACGTCCCCTCGGACCGGTACGTGGTGGTCGAACTTAAAGCAGGCAAGTTCAAACCGGAGAACCTAGGACAACTCAACTTTTACGTAGCAGCAGTCAACGACATCATGCGACTCCCGAGGCAGGCACCAACTGTTGGGATCTTGGTCTGTGGATCGAAGAGTGAACGAGTCGTGCGCTACGCCCTCGAGGGATCCACCCAACCCTTGGCCGTAACGTCCTATACCTACGAAGCGCTTCCCGCGGACGAACAAGCCGCACTGCCGTCGCCGGCCGCAATCACTGCTGCACTGGAGCACGAAAATCCGGACGCCTCTGACGCACCAAATTCCTGATCCGGAAGTAACCTCCCGACGGAGCAAAGACGGTACTTGAACAGGACATCCTCAAAGCTCAAAACACTCATCTTCGAGCACACCACTAATCGCCGATAATTGACCTTCCGTCGGCCTAATCCAGATGGTGCAGGCACGGCATCTGGTTGATCATCGGCCGCGGAGTCAGTCCTCGTGTTGTCGGAGGATGAAGCCGGTCATGCCAGGGACTGTGAAGGCGACTCGTCCGTATTCGGGGGAGTAGATGATGCCTTTGCTGATCAGTTGTGCCCTGGCTGGACCTAGTGCGGTGACTTTGACGCCGAGTCGCTCTGCGATCTTGCTCGTGCTGGATCCAGCGTCTCCGTCTTCAGCCATTGCTCGCAGGTACGAGCGTTCCTTTCGAGTTGCTCGTCCCCACCGGGAGGAAAAGAATCCGGCGTCGAGTTGTCCTAGTCCCATGGAGACGGCGAGTTCCGCGTCGTCTCCGGTGAATGGGCTTGTTGGGGCAGCGTCCCAGATGGCTTTGCCAAACTCCTGGATGAAGTATGGGTAGTGTCCGGAGGCTTGGAGCAGCGTGGTGAGGGCGTCGGAGGAGTACTCGGCACCCATCTTCTTTGCGGGTCGGGTCAGCGCGTATTGCGCGTCGGCCTCTTCGAGCGGGCCAATGGCGCGGTAGTCGAACAGTCTTTCGGCGTAGGTCCGCGCTTCACTAAGTGTCGTGGGGAGGTTCGGTAGACCTGCGCCGATGATGTAGAACGGCCAACCGCGTTGCCCGGCGGTGTGCTGCACGGTGATGAGCGCGGTCAATAGATCCTGGTCGAGGTCCTGCATTTCATCGATGAAGATCGCGAATGCACTGTTGTCTGCTTGCAGGGCCAGGGACACGTCCTCGACAAGTTCTTCGAGGTCGATGTCGATCGTTCCGGAGTTCGCCCGATGGTTCACCCCACTAGACGTCCCACCTGAGGCAATACTGATGTCGGCCTTGATGCCAGGGACGCCCAGGGTCAGGGTAAAGGACTGGATGGTGCCCAGTGCCTGTTGGAGCCGTTCTTTGCCGGAGGGGCTGTTGTAGCGGCGGGCTGCCGATGTCAGTTCGCGGGCGAATTTCCCGCGGACCTCGTTGAAGCCCTGTGCTTCGGGTTTGCCCTCCAGCCAGATCGTGAACCACCCGTGGTTGTCGGCATGTGCGCGCAGATAGTTGAGCAGTACGGTCTTGCCGACGCCCCGTAGGCCCGAGAGCACCATGCCGCGGTTTTGAAGATTACGCTTCGTTCTCGCGACGATGAGATCGAAGGCATCGATTTCTCGCTGCCGGCCGCCCATGACCGGGGGGCGAAGCCCAGATCCTGGGTTGTACGGGTTCAGTTCGAGGTGCATGTACCAAAATCTACGCCTTTATATCGAAACGTGTAGAACTACGTAGAACTTTCTAGATCTTCCGCAGTCGACCGCAGCGCTACCGATCCGATGGAGTGTTCACTGCCTGGGGCGGTCAGGCAGTCGGGGCTATATGGACCGTGCATTGGTCTTTGAGCTCGGCGATGACGTCGGGGTGGACGTCATCCGTGATGACGACGTCGGTGAAGTCGCTGACCGGGACGTAGTGGTGAAGTGAGGTCCGGCCGATCTTCGACCCATCCATGAGCAAAACGCGACGGGCGCCTGCGGTGAGCATGGCGCGTTTCATGTGCACGACGTCCTGTTCCTGGTGGTACGTCATGCGGGTGCCCATGGTCGAGGTGGACTGGAAGACGATATCGACGGAGTAGGACATGACGGACGGGTCGCTGGGCAACCCGATGAATGAATCATGCGTCCGGCTGTACTGGCCGCCGATCACGATGAGCCTGACGTCATCGTTCTCCCTGAAAACCTCGAGTCCCTGACGGTAGTTGGTCAGTACCGTCAGCGGACCCTTGTCGTTGAGCAGCCGCGCCAGAGCAAGGACGGTCGTGGAGTCATCGAGCATGACCGACATTCCGGCGTCCACGAACGTCTCGGCGACGCGGGCCAACGCCTGTTTGGCTCCTGGTTCAATCTGCATCCTGATCTCGGAGCTGGCCTCGAAGACGGTCGAGGGCAGGGCAGAGACGCCACCAGAGACCTTGCGCAGGATACCGCGGCGGGCAAGGTCATCGATGTCCCGGTGAATGGTCATCACGCTGACATCGCAGAGGGAGGCGAGGGTCGCCGCGCTGGCGAAGCCAGCCTCCACAACATGAGTAACGAGTGCACGCTGGCGCTCGACCCTTGGACGACGCGGCGACGCTTCTGTGCTCATGCTGATCGAACCTCACTGCTCGGACTGATACCTAAACACTATCCGAAGCAAAAAACTATCAGCGTACATGATAATAATCACAGAGTTAATGTTACTGTTCCTTCAGCGCCAGACGAGGCGCCTCCGTCCGCAGCCAGACATGAAAGAGAATTCCAATGAAGAAGTTCTTGACCCGGGGTCCCCTTGTGCTCGCAGCCTCCGCAAGCGTCGTACTCACCGTCGCAGGATGCGGGGGAGGAGGCGCAGCGGCAGGCGAACAGGCCGGCGAGGCAAAGAGCATCGCATTCTTGATGCCGGATAACGCCTCGACGCGGTATGAGCTGTTCGATCGCCCCCTCTTCGAGGCGAAGATGAAGGACCTGTGCGCCGAGTGCGAGGTCATCTACTCCAATGCTGATTCCAGTGCCTCGAAGCAGCAGGAACAGGCGAACTCCGCCATCGCCCAAGGTGTCGACGCCATCGTAATCGACCCGGTCGATTCAGCTGCGGCGGCCACCATCGTCAACTCGGCACAAAGCCAGGACATCCCGATCATCGCGTACGACCGCCCCATCCCCGACATGCCGGCCGACTACTACGTCTCCTTCGACAATGAGGCCATTGGGGCGAAAATTGCGCAGTCCCTCGTCGATCACCTGACAGAGATTGGCGCCACCGGAGGGGTCCTGCAGGTCAACGGATCTCCCACAGACGCCGCCGCCGGGCTCATTAAGGACGGCATCCACTCGTCGATCGATACCAGCGACTTCAATCTGCTGGCCGAGTTCGACACTCCCGGCTGGGATCCCACGGAAGCCCAAAACTGGGTCAGCGGCCAGATCACCCAGTTCGGCGACGATATCGCCGGCGTCGTCGCGGCGAACGACGGGACCGGCGGGGGAGCGATTGCCGCCTTCAAGGCCGCCGGTACCACGGAGCTCCCCCCCGTTACCGGCAACGACGCGGAACTGGCCGCCCTGCAGCGGATCATCGCGGGAGACCAGTACAACACCATCTCCAAGCCCATCAAGACCGTCGCCGAAGCCGCAGCCGAGGTCGCCTACAAGTTCGCCAACGGGGAGACCGTCGAGGGCAAGACGACGCTCTTCGACACCCCGTCCGAACTCTTCGAACCAACCGTGGTGACCCTCGATAACTTCCAGGAAGTCATCATCGACGGCGGAGTGGCCACCATCGAGGACATCTGCACGTCGACCTACGCGGCTGACTGCGCTGCAGCCGGCATCGAATAGGGGTACCGGGAATGAGCACACCCACACTCGCCCGCACGGACCGGACCATCCTGTCCCTCGAGGGCGTCAGCAAGTCCTTCGGAGCCGTCGCCGCTCTCACTGACATCGAGCTCCACGTCGCGGCAGGGGAAGTCGTTGCGATCGTCGGTGACAACGGCGCCGGGAAGTCCACCTTGGTCAAGGTCCTCTCCGGGGTCCACACCCCCGATACCGGAAGGATCACCTTCGAGGGGAACCCTGAAACGATTCCCACTCCCATGGCTGCGTTGAACCTCGGTATCGCAACGGTCTTCCAGGACCTGGCGCTCTGCGACAACCTCAACGTCATCAACAACCTGTTCCTAGGCCGCGAAATGTCCAAATACCGGCTCGACGAGGTCGCCATGGAAACCAGGTCCTGGGAGTTACTGAAGCAACTCTCAGCCAAGATCCCATCCCTGCACACGCCCATCGCCTCCCTCTCCGGCGGGCAACGCCAGACGGTCGCTATCGCCCGGTCCCTACTCGGAGACCCCAAAGTCATCATCCTGGACGAACCCACCGCAGCTCTCGGCGTCGCTCAGACCGCCGAGGTGCTGAATCTCGTCGAACGGCTCCGCGAACGCGGCCTCGGCGTCATCATGATCAGCCACAACATGGCCGACGTGAAAGCCGTGGCGGACCGCGTCGCCGTCCTCCGTCTCGGCAAGAACAACGGAACATTCCGGGTGGCCGACGTCTCGACCGAGGACGTCATCGCCGCCATCACCGGCGCCACTGACAACGTCGTGTCCCGACGCTCGGCCACCCGAAACCTGGACTCCACCCAGAACCCGGTACCGCAGCCCCCACTTACCGAGGAAACACAGCCATGAAGACCAGTACCGAGCCTCAAGGATCAGCTCAGGCCACGATGATCGACCGGCAGGACGAGCGATTACGCACCTCCACCGGTATCAGGGGAACCATCGACGGGGCTCTCGACCGTGTCCGCTCCGGGGATCTCGGCGTCCTGCCCGTCATCGCAGGGCTCGCCATCATCTGGACGATCCTGCAAATCCTCAACCCGAAGTTCCTCTCCAGCTCGAACCTGGTCAACCTCGCGATGGAAAGCGCAGCCGTGGGCGTCATCGCGCTCGGTATCGTCTGCGTCCTCCTGCTGGGACAGATTGATCTGTCCGTCGGATCCGTCAGCGGCCTCTCCGCAGCCGTCGTCACGGTCACCTTCGTCAACCAGGGCTGGAACGTCTGGCTCTCCGTAGCAGCAGCGGTCGTCATGGGAATGCTCATCGGCTGGTTCTACGGGCAGGTCTTCAACCGCTTCGGCGTCCCGGCATTCGTTGTCACCCTCGCCGGACTGCTCGGGTTTCTCGGCCTGCAGCTTTACGTCCTGGGTCCCATTGGGTCCATCAACATCCCCTTCGATTCCCCCCTCGTCTACTTCGCCCAGCTGGCTTTCGTCCCCGCCTGGTTGTCCTACGTGCTGGTCATTGCATCGGCCGCGGCCCTATTCCTCACCGACCTCCGACATGCCCGGGCACGCCACCGTGCAGGCCTGTCCAGCCGGTCATTGACCGGAAGCGCCTTGCGCGCGGCAGGCCTGCTGGTCCTCGCCGGTGTCGTCGTCTGGTATCTGAACCAGACCCGCGGCGTCGGCTGGATGTTCGTGTTCTTCCTCGCCCTCGTCCTGGCCATGAACTATGCGCTCACCCGCACCCAGTGGGGCCGCTCAATGTTCGCCGTCGGAGGCAACGCCGAGGCCGCCCGCCGGGCAGGCATCAACGTCAAAGCCGTCTACACCTCCGCCTTCGTGGCCTGCACGACATTGGCCGCCGTCGGCGGGATCCTCGCCGCGTCGCGCCTGGCGGCAGCGAACCAGAGCAGCGGCGGCGGCGACGTCAATCTCAACGCCATCGCCGCCGCCGTGATCGGCGGAACCAGTCTCTTCGGCGGACGCGGCAGCGCATTTGCGGCCCTGCTCGGCATCATCGTCATCCAGTCCATCTCCAGCGGACTCACCCTGCTGAGCCTGGACTCCTCATTCCGATTCATGGTCACCGGCGCCGTCCTCCTGCTCGCCGTCACACTGGACTCGGTATCACGCCGATCGCGCTCGTCCCATGGCAAGGCATGACGCCCCAGGAACCCGGCCAACCAGCTCGACCACTCACCCGAAAGGTAGCTCGATGAGGAGTACACCATGGCAGCAATAGCAGTCGACGCCGGCACCACCATGATCAAGGCCGTCGGCTACGACGACGACGGCAAGGAAGCGATCATCGTCCGCCTCCCCACCACCGTGACCCGACCCCACCCCGGCTGGGCAGAACAAGACATGCACGCCGTCCGGGCCGCCGTAACCGAAGCCATCAGCAACGTCGCCACACAACTCACCACACCCGTGCAGTTCCTCGCCATCACCGGCCAGGGCGACGGGAGCTGGCTCATCGACGAGGACGGCGAACCGACGGGCCCTGCCATCCTTTGGAACGACGGACGGGCCGGTGACGTCGTCGAAGCGTGGCGAGCAGACGGCACACTGGACCGCGCGTTCATCACCAACGGCTCCATGACCTTCGCCGGACTGCCGAATTCCATCTTGGCCTGGCTCGGACAGCACGACCCCGACCGACTGAAAGCGTCGACGTCGTCCTTGACCTGCGACGGCTGGCTGTTCTACAGCCTGACGGGCGTCCGGGCGGTCGATGGGTCCGACGGCGCAGCCCCCTTCATGGACATCCGCACACGCCAGTACTCGCCGGAGCTCTACGAGGCATACGCCATGCCCTGGGCCAAGAACCTCATGCCCACCATCATCACCGACACCGACCGTGCCCGCCCCCTGACCGTCAAGGCGGCCTCCCTGACCGGCTTGCCGCAGGGCACACCGGTGGTCCTAGCCTCCTACGACATCGCTGCGACGTCCATCGGGGCAGGAGCGGTCCTTCCTGGCCAGGCGTGCAGCATCCTCGGGACAACTCTTTGCACCGAGATCGTCATTGACACCATCGACACCTCCGTGACACCGGCCGGGCTCACCGTAGGGCTCGGCGTCGAAGGCCGCTACCTCCGGGCACTCCCGACCCTTGCAGGTGGGGAAGTCATTCAATGGGCGTGCTCCATGCTCAACTGCAACACCCCGATCGAGTTCACGGAGCTCGCGTCCCACAGCCCCCGCGGCGCAAACGGGCTCGTCTTTCACCCCTACTTGTCCCCGGCAGGGGAGCGGGCCCCGTTCCTCGACGCCACTGCCCGCGGCAATTTCCTCGGCCTTTCCCTCGAGCACCGGCGGGAGGATCTTGCCCGCGCCGTTCTGGAGGGTCTGACATTCGTCATCAGGGACTGCCTGGAAGCCGCCGGGCCAACCCCCACCGAGCTCCGCGTCTGCGGCGGCGGGGCGGACAACGCTCTATGGCTCCAGCTGATCGCCGACATGACCGGCGTGCCGGTACGCAAGCTCGCCGACACCGAAGTCGGAGCCCGCGGTGCATATCTCCTGGGCCTCACCACGACCGGGGTGCAGTCGAGCATCGAGGCAGCCGTTGCCGCCCATGTGAGCATCAGCATGACGTACGAGCCGTCAATGGATGCGGGAAGCTTCTACGACCGGCTCTACCCGGTCTTCCTCGAACTGAGGCAGGCCATGCGCCCTACCTGGAACCGACTTGCGCAGCTGCGCGCCGCACCGGCGGTGACCGCGTGAGCGTCGCAGCACCCGATGCCTGGCTGGGCATCGACCTAGGGACACAAAGCGTGCGTGCCCTGGCCGTAACCGACGAAGGAGTGATCCTGGCCTCGGCCTCGGCACCCCTGACGAGCCACCGCGACGGACAACGCCACGAGCAGGAGCCCGAGCACTGGTGGACGGCCACCATCACCGCGATCACCGCGATCACCCGAACGCTTTCCTCCACTAAGGCCGTCATCAGAGGGCTCTCGGTCGACGGCACTTCCGGCACCATCGTGCTGACCGACGCGGAAATCACCCCCCTGACCCCAGGCCTGATGTATGACGACGGGCGGGCCACGAACGAGGTCGATCGTGTCAACGAAGCAGGCCGTGATCTGTGGACCCGGCTCGGTTACAGGCGCATGCAAACCACCTGGGCGCTACCCAAGCTCGCCTGGCTCCAAGCTGATCATCCCCACCTAATGAACGCGCCCGGGACACGGCTGATGCACCAGAGTGATTTCATCAGCAGCCGGCTCGCAGGTCATCCCGTTGCCACCGACCTCAGCAGCGCGCTTAAGACCGGCGCCGACCTCATCAGCGAGACCTGGGATACAGCGGTCGTCGAAGCACTGTCGATTCCCGCTTCTGTCCTACCGGCACTGGTCAGGTCCGGCACACCACTGGCAGTCGTCGGAGCTGATGCTGCAGCCCGGACCGGCCTGGCACACGGGACCCCGATCGTCGCAGGAGCGACCGACGGATGCGCCGCCCAGCTGGGAGCAGGAGCCATAACGCCCGGTGACTGGAATTCGGTCGTCGGAACAACACTGATCCTCAAGGGCGTATCCGCCTCCGTCATCGAAGACCCCCTGGGGGTCGTGTACTCCCACAAGGGTCCGGACGGTCAGTGGCTCCCCGGAGGGGCCTCTAGCTCCGGGGCCGGCATCATCAGCCGGGATTTCGCTGCTGACAACCTACCGCGCCTTGAGCACACCGCACGCGCCTTCCACCCGGGCCCCACGACCTACCCGCTGCTGTCACGTGGCGAACGATTCCCTTTCAACGCGCCGGACGCACACGGGTTCTCCATCGGCAGCCCCACCTCGGAGGGGGAGCGGTACGCCGCCATCCTTCAGGGTCTGGCCTTCGTGGAACGGCTGTGTTTCGACTACCTCGACTCCCTCGGAGCCGATACCTCTGGCAGGCTTCTGTTCACGGGCGGAGCGACGAAAAGCACCTACTGGTCGCAGCTGCGGTCCGATGTCCTAGGACGCACAGTCCATCTGCCGGACAACGCAGAACCGGCTCTCGGCGTAGCCGTCCTCGCAGCAGCCGCCGTATCGGAACAATCCGCAGCGACTGTAGCGAATCAGATGGTCAAGGTCACGACGACGATCGAGCCTCGATCCGCCTACATCGACCGCTTCGGCGCGCCATACCTAACATTCTTGTCCGCACTCGAAGACCGGGGCTGGCTCCCACGCAACGTCGCAACCTACGCAAGGACGCACCTATGACCACCTTCTTCCTGTCGCGTCACGGAGAAACCATCTGGCATGCCGAGAACCGTTACGCGGGCCTAACCGACGTCGAACTCACACCGCGCGGACTCGAGCAAGGAGACGATCTCGCAGTCTGGGCGGCCACCGCAGCCCTCACCGGCGTCTGGTCCTCCACCCTCAGCCGAGCCGAACTCACCGCACGCAAAGCTGCAAGCACAGTCGGCCTACCCGTAGGAACAGACCCACGTTTACGTGAACTCGACTTCGGCGATGGCGAGGGACTCACGAAAGCGGAGATGCAGAAACGCTTTCCCACCGCACTGGAAGCGTTCCAACGCGATCCAGTGACGCATCACCTGCCAGGAGGAGAGCATCCCATGAAGGCCGCGAATCGCTTCTGCCAGGCCCTCGAGTCACTCAGCGCCGGGGACCCCGATGGCCGGATCCTGGTCGTCGCGCACTCGACCGTCCTTCGGCTCGTGCTTTGCAATCTCCTGGGCATCACCATCAGCAACTACCGGCGAGTGTTCCCCGCGCTGAAGAACTGCTCAGTGACCGAGGTGAAAATGGGCGACGGACACCCAGCCCTGCTCTCTTTTAACGTCGAGCCGACCGTCAGTCCCGCACCGACTACGCAATCAACACCCGTACCTGAACGAAGGACACCATCATGACCACGCGCATCCTGGCTGCAGGGGATCACTTCGTGACCACTGATCTCCTCATCGACGCTGTCACCCGTGAGGTCCACACCGAGGTGAGCTTTGAAAGGCTCACCCTGCCCTGGCCGGTGCAGCCCTTCGGTCCTGTCGGGGAGGTCGACGAAGCGTCCGGGTCCGAGGATGAACTCATCAAAGCCCTGCAAGGCGTGGAGATCTGCGTGACGCAGATGGCTCCTCTGACCGAGAAGGTTCTGGCAGCTTGTCCGGATCTCAAACTGTTCAGTATCGGTCGGGGCGGACCGGTCAACGCGAACCTGGAGGCAGCCACGCGTCACGGCGTTGCGGTGACGTACGCGCCCGGCAGGAATTCCACCGCTACCGCCGAGCACACGGTCGCCATGATGCTCGCGGCCGCACGCCGCATACCCGCAACCCATAGAGACCTCCTCGGCGGCCAATGGCGAGGGGACTACTACATGTATGACGCCGTGGGCCCAGAGCTCGAGGGAAGCACTGTCGGCCTCGTCGGGTACGGCGCCATCGGACGGAAAGTAGCCCGCATCCTCGGCGGTTTCGGCGCTCACGTCCTCGTGCACGACCCGTACGTCACACAGGACGATCTCGGAAGGGCAGCCCGCCTCGTGGATCTCCCTGACCTGCTCAGCCAGTCCCGCATCATTTCCCTTCACGCCCGCGTCACGAAGGAAACCACCGGAATGATCGCAGCTTCCGAAATCGCACAAATGCCTCGTGGGTCCATCCTCGTCAACTGCGCCCGTGGAGCACTCCTCGACTACGACGCGGCCCTCGACGCCCTGGCCTCGGGACACCTCTTCGGGGCAGCCTTTGATGTCTTCCCCCAAGAACCCATCCCCCCCGCCTCTAGGCTCCTGACCACACCGGGGGTCGTCCTTACCCCCCACCTCGCCGGATCCAGCAAGGAAACCGCCCAGAACGCCGCGTCGATCGTCGCCGCAGAAGTGCGCAGATATCTTAAAGGAGAAGACCTACAGCACCGCGCGAACCGAACTGCCATCCAGACGTCTGTTTCTCTCACCTAGTTCCGCGTGCGAAGCAGCCGCATCAGGGTGCTGACCTTACCTACCTGAAGAGCGTCGAAGCACTCCTCGGCTATCTCGAGCACGCCCACGATCTCGGCCGTCCGGCGCGTCTCGTCGGATTTCATAACTAAAGATGATGGAATGTTGGCGTCGGCTTAGGGCCTTGGAGTTGTGAGGGCGATGAGGTGATTTCGGCTTAGTCTCGCAATTGCTGAAGGAGAGCTCGGGCACCAGACTCATGAAGGGTAGCAAGCGCGGCCATGTAGGGCTGAGTAAATGCCGGTTGGTGGATGAGGTCGCCGAAGATGTCGTTTTGTCGAAGGAATGACAGCGGATCTTCGTGATTGCGGGACGCAGCATCCGTGATGTTCCTGGCGAGGCGATCGACGAGGGTAATCGGATTACCCTGTTCGTCGTGCCCTTCGGCGTACACCGCCCAGCTTGCGACCACGGCTGCGGAGCGGGACACGTCCCGTCTGTGCTCGAGGTTCTCGCGTATGACCGGCAGTAACCATTTGGGGATGCGGTCCGAGGTTTCAGCGCAGAGCCGGGCGAGCGTGTCCTTCACATACTCGTTGGAGAATCGCGCGATGAGGGTGTGCTTGTAGGTCTGGAGGTCGATGCCCGGAACGGGGTGCAGGGTCGGCGTGGCCTCGAGGTTCATGTAGTCGAGGAGGAAGCCCGCGAACAGGGGATCCTGACAGACCTCGTGCGCGTACCGGTAGCCCGCCAAGGTTCCGACGTAGCACTGTGCCTGGTGACTGGCATTGAGCAGTCGAAGCTTCATGAGCTCATAGGGTTCGACGTCGCTGACCAGTTGCACGCCGACGCCATCGAGGTCCGGGCGTCCGAGCGGAAAGGCGTCTTCGAGGACCCACTGTTCGTAGTCTTCGCAGATAACCGGCCATGCATCGTCGATGCCGAACGTTGTCTTCACCATGTCCCGATCGGTATCAGTGGTGACGGGTGTGATTCTGTCGACCATCGAGTTCGGGAAACTGACGTTCTGGCTGACCCACGCGCCCAGGTCTTCATCGACGAGAGTGGCGAAGGATGAGAACATTCTGCGGGCTACGTCACCGTTGCCTTGGATGTTGTCGCAGGACATGACGGTGAAGGGTGGAAGTCCGCGGTCGCGGCGGCGACGGAGAGCTTCGATGACTAGCCCGAAGGTCGTGGCCGGTTGCGCGCCGGGTATGAGGTCTTCCATGACAGCCGGGTGTAAGGCGTTGAACTCGCCGGTGACGTGATCGATGTTGTAACCGCCCTCGGTGATGGTGAGGGACACGATCCGGGTTGTTTCTGCTGCCATGCGTTCGATCACGGCGTCCGGATCATCGGGGGCAAATAGGTAGTCGATGATCGATCCGATGATGCGCGCATCAGTGGTGCCGTCCGGGTTTTTCAGGACCAGTGTGTAGAGACCGTTCTGGTCTTGCATGACGCGCTGCATGGCGCGGTCGGCGGGGAGTACGCCGACACCGCAGATCGCCCAGTCATGGGCGTGTCCCTGGTTCATGAGCCGATCAAGGTACATGGCCTGGTGAGCTCGGTGGAAGCCGCCCACTCCAAAGTGGACGATGCCTACCGTTAGGGCGGACCGATCATAAACGGGTACACGGACGCCGGCTGCGGTCAGTTTGTCAGCTGTTTCTTTGAGGGTGGTGTTGGACAGGTGATACATGAAGGCTCCTTTGACTGCTCATGTGTGGCTGGGACGGGCGGGTGGGGGAGGGGAATGACAAGTGCCTGGATGCCGCGGAGAGCCCCCGCTCATGCTCGGCGGTATCCAGGATGGCCACTCCTACACGGGGGGGGGGTCAGCGCAGGGTAGGGATTTCCTGTCCTTGGGTGAGCGCTTGGTGCTGGGCAGCGCTGTCTGACAGGGCTGCGGTGGGTTGTTCGACGGGGCTCTTGGGTCGCCGGTGTGAGCTGACGTCGACGTCCTCGCCGAGAACGATGGAGCGAATGACGTCCAGGGGGAGTTTCGGTATGCGGTTCTCGTTGGCGAGCCCGTTGGCTTCCTGCAGGGTGTCTGTGAGTTGGGTGTAGCAGAACCCAGCCAGGACAGGGCTTGTCTGCAGTGCCTGGAACTGTTCGCGCAACGCGTGTTCGTAGTCGGTGGCTGCGGTGACGGTGACGTAGCCCCAGCTGGTGTCCGGGGAAGACGCAGCGTAACTGATGCCCCCGAATTCGGACACGATGACGGGCTGGCCCGTGTTCTGGGAGTTGGTGAGCTTCATTCGTCGTCCGAGAGGTCCGACCCCTTGCATGATTGCGTCGACGGCTGGCCCGTCGGCGTAGAAGGCTGCGAGTTCTGGTCCGGAGGGTGAGTAGTCGTGGATGGTCCAGATGTCGGAGTCGGCGTGTTCCCATCCGTCGTTGCTGATGACGGGGCGGGTCCTATCCAGTGCCTTGGTCAGGTGGTAGAGGCCGCGCATGTAGTCCAGTTGTGCGGGGTCGTGGGAGAGGTGTTGCACACCCCAGCTCTCATTCAACGGTACCCACGCGATGATCGAGGGGTGGGAGCGGTCGCGCTCGATGGTCTCGGTCCATTCATGCATCAGGCGTGTGACTGCGGTGTTTGAGAACTCGAAGTTGCTGGCGTTTTCTCCCCAGACCATGAGGCCGATCTTGTCGGCCCAGAAAAGGAACCGCGGATCCTCCACTTTCTGATGGAGGCGTACTGTGTTGAAACCCATCTCCTTGGCCAGGCGTGCCTCGGCTTGCAGGGCCGGGGCGGTGGGGGCAGCGAGATGGGACTCGGGCCAGTAGCCCTGGGCGAGGACCGCGCGCAGATAACAGGGTCGGTCGTTGAGCATGAAGTGCCCTTTCAACCAGGACACGCTCCGCAATCCAAGGTAGGACGACACGCGATCTCCTGGGTGACCATCGAAGTTCACGCCGGCTACCGCATGGGGTCGGGTGGGTGCCTCGGTACCACCGGCGTTGTTTCGCTGCGGAAGAATCCGAAGGCTGATCGACGCGTCGATGAGTCGTGGGTGGTCGGGGGACCAGAGCAACGCCTCGTAGCCTTGCCCGTTGGCTTGCTTGGAGATGGTGATCACGACGCTGCTGCGGGGTTCGGTCGTAGTGAAGCGTGTACTGGCTAATAGTTCGCCGTCGTGGGTCAGGTCGACGTCGACTTGGACGGCTGTCCGTGGTCGCTCGCTGAGCCCGAGCTCGAGGGTCACCGTGCCAGCCGGCACATCGCTCGTCCATTGCAGTGCCGTCACGTGCACGCGCGGTACGGCTTCGACCCAGACGGGCTGCCAGATACCGGTGGTCCGGTGGTACCAGATTCCGTGTGGGTCCGACTGCCAGTCCTGCTTACCCCGCGGTTGTCCCACGTCATGCGGATCGTCCTCGGCGCGCACCACGATCACCACATCGCCACTGCTGTCGACACTCTGACGACTGTTGGTTTGACTGCTGTCCGGGAGGATCGTGTGTGGCACCTGCACGTTGAACGGGGTGTGTCCGCCCTCATGATCACCTAGATGATGGCCGTTCACCCATACATCAGCGCGATAATCGACCGCTCCGAAGTTGACAACAAACCGGTCGGTCTCTGCAGTGCGCAGTGTCTCAAGGTCCCCCCCACGGACAGTCTTCCGGTACCAGATCACCGGGTGGTAGCTCTTGTCTCCAATGCCGGACAGGGTTGCTTCCGGCGGGTAGGGGACAGTGATGGACGAGGCGAAGTCTCCGTTAATGGCCCACTGTTCATCGAGGCCGACGTTGTCGTCATCGTATGCGAAGTCCCAGGTGCCGGAGAGGTCCAGCCATTGGGTTCGCATGAGTTGCGGGCGCGGGTAGGAACCGTCCTGCCCGGACGCCTGCGGCGGTGCAGGTGTCAGCTCGACATCATGCTGGAAAGTTGTCATAGCTCACATGATGCTCGTCAAGTGACTACTTTGCAACGTGGCAAGAAAAAGTCTTGACTTTGCCCTCTCTAGCTTCCAAGCTAGCGGGGTCGCCCTCTTTGCTACGTGGAAAAGGAAGTCAACGATGACTGCAAATCAAGTCGAGCCCACAGGGCCCCCGACAGACCGAGATACCAGCGTCAGCACCCTGACCTCGTCAACGCCAGCAAGTGATACCGGCCACGGTCGCAATCGTGTGGGCAAGAGGCGACGGCGCAGGGCAAGCATCGACGCCGCGTTGTTCCTGGCACCGTTCCTTGTGGTGTATGGGATCTTCCTTCTCGCACCGGTCGGTCAGGCCCTCTACATGAGCGGGTACAACTGGGATCTGCTCAGCCCCATCCGACGCTTCATCGGTATCGACAACTACACGCGGATGCTGTGGGGAACCGGCATCGTCTGGAACCTCACGCATGCCTGGCTGACCCGCATCATCGTGCTCGTTGTCACGGCGCTGATCGCCCGTACACTTTTGCAGCAGAGCACCTCAAAGGTCCCCGCGATCATCACCGTCATTGTTGGTCTGCTCATCGCCGCTCTGCTCGGATTCCATCCCGGGCCCGGCGGAGCGTGGAATGATTCCGGGTTCTGGAACTCCCTGAAGAACACCTTGATCTTCACCCTCGTTTCCACCCCCATTCTCATCGCTCTCGGCCTGGTACTGGCTCTACTGCTAAACAACGCACGGCGTGGACGCAGTGCCTACCGTGCCGTGTTTTTCCTTCCGTATGTCCTGCCGATCTCGGCCGTCACCCTGATCTGGAGCTACCTTCTCAATCCAGATCGAGGGCTGATCGCAGGATTCCTTGGCTGGTTCGGCTTGGACGGCATCGCGTTCCTCTCCGACCCTTCCCTGGCGATGCCAGCGATTATTGCCACCAGTATCTGGTGGAGTGTCGGCTTCAACATGGTGCTCTTCGCCGCCGGCCTGCAGGACATCGAACCTGCCTACTATGAGGCCGCGTCCCTGGACGGCGCCGGCTACTGGCAGAAGTTCCGGCACATCACTCTGCCCGGGCTCTCCCACGTCACCGTCCTGGTAACCATCACCCAGCTCATCGCGTCGTTCCAGATCTTCGGCCAGGTGTACATCATGACGCGAGGCGGCCCCGGCACGGCCACAGAAGTGCTCATCCAGCACGTCTATGAGGCCGGCTTCAAGAACTACGAGCTCGGCTATGCCGCCGCTCTGTCGGTGTTCCTCTTCGTGGTCATGGCCGCCGTCGCCGCCGTCCAATTCCGTCTCATTTCAAAGGACTCATGATGGCTCACGCGACATCGCAGAGCACCACAACACCTCAGAGCAAGCTCGGCCGGCTGAAACGCCAGGGCGGCGAAATCCCGTCACGGCAGCCGCAAAACCAGGCCGGGAAGCGCGGTAACATCCGCTACCACACGCTGATGATCGTGGCCGCCTTCACATGGTTCATCCCCGTGCTCTGGATGATCTCCATGGCACTGACACCCAATGACGTCCTCCAGCGAAGCTCCTCGAACCTCTTCCCGTCGCAAATCACCTTCGAGAACTTCATCACCGCCCTTGGCGCGGGCGAGCTCGGCCGCTGGTTCCTCAACAGCGCCGTAGTCAGCATCACGACCACCGTGATTACCGTCATCTTCTGCGCCATGGCCGGTTACGCGTTCGCCCGCATCGACTTCCCTGGCCGGCGCATCCTGTTCATCATCGTCTTGGCGGGCCTTATGGTCCCCAAGGAAGCAATGTTTGTCCCGTTGTTCCTCATGATCTCCGGCGCGGATCTGCAAAACAGCTACTCTGCCTTGATCTTGCCCCGCCTCGCCGCCCCCTTGGGCGTGTTCCTGATGACCCAATTCTTTAGCAAGGTGCCGGTGGAACTCGAGGAAGCAGCCCGCATCGACGGAGCCGGACGCTGGCGAGTGTTCTTCGCCGTCATGCTACCCCTGGCCCGACCGGCCATGGCATCGCTGGCGATCTTCACCTTCGTCCTGACCTGGAACGACTACCTCTGGCCACTTGTTGCCTCCACTCGGTCCGAATGGTTCACCGTCACCACAGGACTGGCGTCCCTACAATCCAACTTCGCCGCAGCCACAGACCTCGGCACACTCATGGCACGAGGCCTCGTCGGAAGCCTGCCGCTGATCATCGTGTTCCTGCTCTTCCAGCGACAACTCATCCGCGGCATCACACTCGGCAGCGGCGAGAAATAGCACACGAACACCCAGACGCGCTGATGCACCGATGCACCGATGCTCAGGCGCGACCACAAGGGCGGACGTAGAACCACTACACACGCTTTCCCCTTGCCGACCACCTGTCAGCACCCCTGTTTCGAAACCCTGTCAGTGAAGACACCCATCAAGGAGTACCCCAATGCACACCAATTACCGACGGTCATCTAAGGCCGTCATCCTGCCTCTGCTCGCTTCGGCCCTGTTGTTGAGTGGTTGTGGCGGCGGAACCAGCACAGCACCCAGTGGACAAGAAGCCGCAGCCGATCTCGCGTCCGTGCCCGACGAAGACCTGCAGGGCACGACGATCGATTTCTCGCACTTCTTCGGCGAATGCTCCGACGTCGTCGGAGACAGCACGGACCTCACCGGCGTCGTCGGCGAATGCCCGACCATCACCACACTGGTCAACAAGTTCAATGCAGAGAACGGGTACGGGATCACAGTCAACCGTCTCGGCGGCGCGGCGTGGGACAACTACTACGATCAGCTCAACACCGCGATCGCCGGTTCCACGCCGCCCGACGTAGCGGCAATCCATGGAGCGAGCTTGGTCGACTACGCAGAACGCTCTCTGCTCCTGCCCCTCGAGGACGCTGCCGAGACGACCGGAACGGACCTCACGGACGCGTTACCCGTCGAGCAGGAAGCCATGAAGTACGAGGACACTGTGTACGCGGTCCCCTTCGACGTCCACGCCGCCCTCGCCCACGTGAACGTCGACCTTTTCAAGGAAGCCGGACTCGTCGACGCCGCCGGCGCCCCCGTGTTGCCCACGTCGACCGACGAATTCTTGGACGCGGCCCGCACGATGAAGGAGAAAACGGGGAAGAACCTCATCGCCATCCCACGGGTTGGGGACAACCTCGGCTGGCACCTGGTGCACAGCCTGATCATGCAGCAAGGCAGTAGCGTCTTGAGTGATGACCTCACCCAGGCCAATCTCGACACCCCCGAAGCCCGGACCGCGATCGAGTTCGTCACCTCGCTCTTCGAAGAAGGTTTCGCCGACGACGACCAGACCTATGACGCTGCCAGTCAGAGCTTCCTCAATGGAGATGCCGCCATGCTCTACAACGGCACATGGGTTGTCGACAGCTACAACACCGAGGCGACGTTCGAGTACAAGGCAACGGACTTCCCGACCCTGTTCGAAAAGCCTGCGGTGTGGTCCAACCAGCACATGTGGGCCATCCCGAACCAGCAGGAAGCAGACCCCGCCCAGTACCGGGCATCGATGGAGTTCATCAACTTCCTCTACGACAACGACGCATCCTGGGCTCTTGGAACAGGGCATATCCCGTCGCGCACCTCTGTCGTCGAAAGCGCTGAGTACACGGCTGCACCGCAGCGTGAGAACTACGCCGAGACCGGACTCACCAACGCTGGTCTGCTCCCGCACATCTCGAACTGGCCCGCAGTTGAGAAGATTTGCGTGCAGGCCGTCGAATCAATCTGGTTCCAGAACGCTCCCGTCGATGACGCGCTCAGCGAAGCTCAGTCCAACATCAACTCCTCCCTCGGCGACTAAGCCCTTCAAGCCTGGTCGACTACTAACCAGTGCCCACTACCCAGACAGCCGGCGATGGGTAGTGGGCACTGCTCGTACTAGAGTTGCCGCACCTTATTCCTAGGTGTCTCACATGTGCAGCAGCTTCCCGTTGTCAGCGATGATTGAACACACCCACAAACACTTCAAAACGTTAAGGGACAGGAGGCGGATCTCCGCTGATGCCGGTGAGCTTGAAGGATGTTGCAGCGCTGGCAGGAGTGTCCCCGCGCACAGTGTCGAACGTCGTCAACGATTATGTGCACGTCACCCCGGCCACGCGGGCTAAGGTGCAACGCGCCATCGACATCTTGGGGTACCGGCCCAGTGCCGCCGCGCGTCAGCTCCGCGGTGGACGCACTGGACTGTTCGCCCTCGCACTGCCGGAAATCGCCGCACCTTACTTCGCTCAACTCGCCAACCTTATTCAGATTCGAGCCGCTGAACGTGGCCTCACGGTGCTGATCGACCAAACCGGAGGAACTCGCGATCGTGAGTTGCTCGTGCTGGACGGGTACCACTCGAAGCTCGTCGATGGGCTGATCATCAATCCGTTGGCGATCACAGCCCACGATCTTGAGGCGCGTCAGCTTGGCTTCCCCACCATCCTGCTAGGCGAGAGCGTGACGGCGAGCGACATTATCCATGTCTCGATTGATAACGTCGCTGGTGCCCGCACTGCCACCGACTATCTACTGCAGACCGGCCGGCAACGCATCGCAGCCGTCGGTGTCCTGCCTCCTAACCGGGCAGCGGGACCCGGGCAACGCAGACTCGAAGGGTACAAGGAAGCCCTATCCCTCCACGGCATCCGGCTCGACCCCCATCTGCTTATTCACACGGAGTCGTGGTCTCTGGCCGAAGGCTTCAACATGGCCAACGAACTCCTCGACGCCGCGGTCGATGTTGACGCCGTGTTCTGCTTCAACGACTCACTAGCGCTCGGCTTCATGAAAGCACTCACCGACCGAGGCGTCCATGTACCGGACGACATAGCCGTCCTCGGGTGGGACGACATTGAAGAAGCGTCCTACTCTACCCCGACCCTAACCACCATCACACCCAACAAAGCAGCGATCGCCACCACCGCCGTCGATCTGTTGATCGCCGCCCTCGAAGGCGAAGAAACCGCGACCACCGAAGTACTCCTCGACTACCACCTCACAGTACGGAACAGCACCTGATCGATCGAGATCCTTCGGAACTCGCCAGTCGTTCACGTCGAATGAAGACAGCTATAAAACCTGCCATCCTTTTCGACAGTTTCCGCTGATGTGGACAGCTCGCCGAGGCAGTCACATCCCCACCCACCAGTGCTCACGGAAGACACCCACGATGAAGTACCCATTCAACAGGTCCCAAGTCATCGCCACTCGCACCTTGTCAGGACCCGACGCTGAAATCGTGGCCCGGGTTGGTCGTCCGCAGCCCATGGAAGATCGGCCCTGGGACTGGTCATGCTCATTTCGCATCGACGGACTGACCGAGGACCCCCAAGACGGATATGCCCTCGGGATCGATGCCATCCAGGCACTTCTTCTGGCACTGACGCAAATCGGCGACAGGCTGGCAGCAAGCGGCGTAAACATCAACTTCCTCGGCGGCCCCGTTCTCGGATTCCCGACAACAACAGGATCCTCCGCCAGCGCAGAAAACTTTTTGACGAGCGACCCGATATTCCCTCAATCTAAGCAGCCGGAGCGCAGAGAACATCCGTCCGATAGGCCGCACCCAGAGTGATTCTTCACACTGGAGGCGTTGCGGTGAGTTGCGGTGATGAGTGGATCTTCTCCGCCCCAACTGGATTCACGCTGATGGCGGTCACTAAGGTAATCCGTGCTGGCCGCCCTACAGGCGTGCTTGTGCCAATAGGGAGCCGTGGTGGTTACCTAATGACATCAGGAAATCTCTCGGACTGCTTTTGAAGTGAACCGGGTGGCGCGCTCCACTCGGAACGATTCGTTCCCCTGGCGGGGCAACCACTCCACGACCGCTGTTCCCGAGAGATACAGGGAAGCCCCGGTTGCGAAGTCAAATAACAGGACCGAAGCGGTCGGATCAACCGCCAAATTACCGAGACTATTGAACATATTGTTTCCGGGATAATCCGGCCAGATGAGCTGTTGTTCGTGCACCTCGATGAAACCAGCATCCCCGCCGCGGTGTGAGCTATCGACCCCTCGGCTCGGATGCGTGGTTCCAAGAAACATGGTCGACGCCGCACTGATCCACGTTGCATGACGCTGTGTAAGGTGCGAGCCATGATAGGCGGGGCGCATTTTCGTGGAGGGCCCGTGCATGCTGTCTGGGGCGTGTATGTACTGCGGACAATTGCCGAAAGCCTGAGACACGGCCACCATCAGGCGTGTCCTACTCTTCCCTGCAAGGACACCGTTGACCCGCACCCGACGACGACGCATCAGGTCGATCACAAGCACCCCGACGTGCTGTCCAGCACTCATGTGCTCCAGCGGGTCCCCGGAGCGGATCGTGGCATCGATCAGCAGTGTCTTCCCATTGTGTCCGCTGGCGAGGAAGCCCGCGTTCGAGTGGAGCGGCGAGGACCACAGCCGGCCTGATGAGTCGCGCCCTGTAAGCACAGCGAATGTCTGTGTGGCGAGAAACGCTGTCATGCCCGCGGACATGCCATGGGGGTCGAGCATGCCCTCAAGGCGTCGCGCCAGAAGAGAAACTCCTGCACGCTCTTGAACAGCACGTTCACCGGAATGGAAGCCCACTTCAACTGGAGGTGTCTCGAGATGCAAATCGATCTTCATCACTAAGCCTCACTTGATGCCGGGCAAGCTCTGTCACCAGCCCTGACCAGTCAGTATTGGAGCCGGGGGGATTGGTCAGGACCGGGCGTGCTGGATGAGGAAAGCGTGCACCTCGGCCGCTACCTCGTCCCCTGCGGATTCGAGTAGGAAATGCCCACCGGGCAGGAGGCTGACCTCTGCGTCGGGCAGGTCGGTAAGGAATGCTCGCGCTCCGTCGGGGCCGAAGATTTGATCACCCTCACCCCATATAGCGAGCAGAGGTACTTGTGAGTCCCTGAAGTACTGATGCAGGTCCGGGTACATGGTGACATTGGTGGCGTAGTCGCGGAAGAGCTTGAGCTGGATTTCGTCGTTTCCCGGACGGGATACCAGTGCCAGGTCGTGTGTCCAGGTGTCCGGATCAACCAGGGTCGGGTCGTCCACTCCGGTGAGATACTGCCACTTGATGGCTTCGAGGGTAAGAGCGAACCTCACGCCCTCCTCAGTGCGCGGGTTCTGCTCTGACTGGTAGTCCGTGACCACCTTCCAGAAGCTGTCGACGAAGCCTGCCTCGTAAGCATTGCCGTTCTGGCTCACGATCGCCGTGACGGACGACGGGTTGGCGGTGGCGAGCCGCCATCCAATCGGAGCCCCGTAATCCTGGACATACAGCGCGTATCGGCTGACGCCGATGTGCTCCAACAGTCCCTTCGTCAGGCGTGCCAGGGCGTCAAAGGTGTAGTCGAACTCGCTGGCGGGGGGAGTGTCGGAAAAGCCGAACCCGAGATGGTCCGGCGCGATGACATGGAAGTCCTGGGCGAGGCTCGGGATCAAATTGCGGAACATGAAGGAGCTCGTTGGGAAGCCGTGGAGTAGCACGATGGCCAGCGCTGAAGGATCACCCGCCTCCCGGTAGAACAGTTTGTGGCCGTCTATAGTCGCCGTGCGGTGCTGGACGCTCATGTCTAACCTCTATTGATAGTTGGTCCGGTTAGATGAAGCATGCGCCTGATCTGCTAACCTGTCAACAATGTTCATTCGGTTAGGCAGGAGGGGTGTGTATCACGTATCGAGGGCAGATGAGGAACTTCTGCTGGAATTGCTGAACACGACTCCGACCGTGTCAGGCGTAGGACTCGATCTCCTGGCTGATGAGAGCCATGGACGCGTCTGGTTGAAAGAGCGCGGAGGGCAAGGCTCAGGGGAGGAATGGCAGCACATCCTTACGGTGCGGGCTACCCTTCAGCGCGCAGCCCGCGGTGAGGTGGTTGGTGATGACGAGTTGCAGGTGCTCCTGAAGTCGGCCGCCTCGAAACCAGTAATCGCCGAGGGCGAGCTCCTGTGGGTGTTGGATGCGCGAGCTGATGACCTGTTGGGTGTTCGAAGCGTTCTTGCCTGGAATTTTATCGGCGCAGGTACTCGCCGGCGCCTGCGCCCCTGCGCCAACAAGGAGTGCTCCCTGTTTCTCATCGATCGCAGCAATGGCAACCGGGCCCAGTGGTGCTCCATGGCGGTGTGCGGCAATCGGATGAAGGCGCGTCGGCACTACCAGCACAACCGAAACACGATTGCCGACCGTCACTGAAAACCGCACGCCAGTGAGAATAGTGTAGACAAAACGAACACGTTGAATGGGGAAGGGGCACGCCTTCGGAAGGTGCGTTGCTCTGCGGGGCAGCAGCGTCGGCGTTGCCTCTGCCCCACGCTATTCGCTCCTAGCCCTGTCGGGCTTTCATGCGCGGGTTCTTCTTATTGATGACGAACGTTCTGCCACGCCGGCGAACGATCTGAGCGCCCGGGATGGCTTTGAGGGCTCGTAGTGAGTTGCGGTTCTTCATGGTGCTCCCTAGTGTTTCCGATTGAAAATCAGTTGCGTCGTATCGAATGCGGGGCTGGGAGTCTGTCCCACTCTGCCTGCTTCTCCACTTCTCGGGCCCGCAGCGATGGACTCGTGATGAACATGCGTGCCGACGACATAGTCTCCGTTGGCGGGCGAGCGGCTGCTTTCCAGGCCAACGTCTCCCAGGAAGAGCACGCCTCACGCCTGTTCGAGAACGTCAGGGAAAAATTCGGCACCATCACCACGGAGGTCAACAACGCGCGGATCTGAAAGTTCGAGCCGATCCTCGACGTGATCGTCGATGAGTACCGACGCCATTACGACACGAACGTCCTCGGCAACATCCTCGTCAGCCGCGAGTACGCCCGACCGGACGACCTCACGCAGGGCACGATCATCAACCCCACCAGCGTGGTCATCGAATCCTCCTCCCCGGGCACGAGCCTTCATATCGGCACGATAATGGCGATTATTGCGATGACATGAGTCCTTGCCCTGGGACTGGCACCACGAGGATTCCGGATCAATGCCATCGCAGCGGGCCTGATCGATACAGAAGGAACCCGTACAAGCGGCTTCATGGGCTCCGACGCTGAGAAACAATTCGTCACCACGATCCCGCTGACCCGAGCAGGCACCCCCGAGGACATCGCCGATGTCGCACTCTTCCTCGGCACCGACCCTTCCCGCTACATGACCGGTCAGGTCCTCTTCGTCGACGGAGGCCAAGCACTATGAGCGCAGAACGCGACATTACCTCCTTCGGAGCCCGCACAACCGCCGACGAAATGCCCAACGGCATCGATCTCCACGGGCACACAGCAATCACCACAGGTGCGCCCAGTACTCCCTGCGCAGTCAGGAATTGATTAAACTGGCGGGTGGCCCGCACTGTGAGCCGATCTTGCAGATCCTAACCTGTGTGAAGGGTTTAGGTGAAGGAGGTGCGGTGGTCGGTGATGAAGTCGTCGAAGGAGCGGGCTGGGCGTCCGAGGAGGCGGGGGACGTCATCGGAGAGCCATTGGGCGTCTCCGGTGGAGATGAGGCTGAAGGCTTGGGCGTTCATCTCAGCTGTCTGTGCGGGGACACCTGCTGCGATCATGCCGGCCTTGTCCTGCTCAAAGGTAAGCGGCCTGTAGGTGA
This sequence comes from Arthrobacter sp. TJ-238, assembly GCF_058269215.1. Lineage (NCBI taxonomy): Bacteria > Bacillati > Actinomycetota > Actinomycetes > Micrococcales > Micrococcaceae > Arthrobacter > Arthrobacter sp. TJ-238. The sequence continues at coordinate 100,885 of NZ_JBZCNH010000009.1, forward strand.
TCGTTCGTCTTAGTGCGCCGCTCAGGGCTGCAGCGACATCCGCGTAGGAGACCAGCGCTGGGCCTGTTATCCAATAGGTCTGACCGGCATGCTGCGCATAGTTCTCAGCGACCGTTGCCGCAACATCGGCGACATCACGAGCATCAGTGAGTCCGACCCGTCCCGCTCCGGCGGAGGACCCGAAGCTACTGGTGTCCGCAACCACGGGAGCGATGCGGAGGAAGTTCTGCATATAAGCATTGGAGCGAAGAAGTGTATGGGTTACACCGGACGCGGCCAGAGCCGCCTCAATCTCGTACTGGCCCCGTCGCCGTGCAATCGGAGAATCGGCAGATGCTTTGCTCGTGACCTTCACGACGTGAGCGACCTGGGCACGAGCCGCGCTGGTGATCACATTGATCTCCTCGCCAGGAACCGCAGGGCTGACAAGAACCACCGATTCAACACCCTCCAAAGCTGCATCGAGGGACCACGCATCATTGAAGTCCCCAACGGCGACTTCGGCGCCTAGTTCCTCCAGTGCTTGGCCTTTGTCGCGGTCCCGTACCAGCGCTCGAACCCCTACGTCCCGCTGTCGCAGCAGCCGTACCGCTTCAGAACCTACCGTGCCCGTTGCACCAGTCACCAGAATCATCACGCCTCCTATTGGAATAGATAATCCAGAGTGAGCGCAGGTGAATGGATTGTCAAATCCAATATGACTATGATGGTGGGATGATATCGACGAGCACCACAGGGAAGCCCTTGAGCGCGAAAGGAGAGCGCAGCCGAGGCAGGATCGTCCAGGCGGCGGCACAACTCTTCCATCAGCGCGGCGTCGCGCAGACAACGATCGAGGACGTCAAAGAGGCTGCGGGAGTGAGCAGCTCGCAGCTCTATCACTACTTCGACGACAAGAACGCGCTGATTCAGGCGGTTATCGACCACCAGTCCTACGCTGTGATCAACACGCAACAGCGCGACGACGGAGTGGCGGGGGGACTTATCGCGTGGCGGGATCTGATGGTCGCTGAAGCCAAGCGAGCTCAGGGGCGTGGTGGTTGTCCCCTTGGAACACTGGCCGGGCAGCTCGCTGAAGCCGATCCGGATGCCCGAAGGAAGATCTCCGAGGGATTCAGTCGCTGGGAGGACATTCTCAGGGAACAACTACAGGCCCTCGACGATGCCGGCCGGTTACGCCCGGGCATCGATTCAGGTGAACTTGCGGCCACTCTCCTGGCAACCCTGCAAGGCGGGCTCCTCCTGGCTCAAGTCCATCGAAACACTAAAGCCCTCCAGAGGGCACTCGACACCGTCATTTCCCTCGCCACCCTCGACGATTAGGGCAGAAGCGCCGCGACGATCAGGCTCTGACAGCATTGATCGCTTCGTCATAGAGGGAGTGGAGGTCCCTGTTTCCATCTGAGTCGACCCAGGTTCTCGAGGCCAGATCGAGGCAGGTCAGCGAGGTCGCGACGATGGCGGAGGCCTTCAAATCCAGTGATCCCTGGCGGTCATCAAGTCGTTGCGCAATCAGTGGGACGAGCAACTCCTGCCACCGGAGGCGCTTTTCGATGTGACGGGCGTAAAGAGACGGCGTCCCGAAAAGCATCCGGCCCAACGCGAGATCAACTTCCCTCGAGGTTTGCAGCGTGTCTTGGGCGGCGAGCAGGCCGGCTCTCAATGCCTCCCACGGGTCCTCCTGGGAGGGACGGTCCGCGACAGCACGGGCAACTGCTTCACCCCGGTGCACGAGATCGCCGACCACCACATCCTCTTTCGCACTGAAGTACCTGAAGAAGGATCGCCGGGACACACCAGCTGCAGTAACAATGTGCTCGATCGTTGTCGCCTCGAATCCCTGCGACAAGAACAACTCCAGTGCGACCTTTGTAATCTCCTCGTGCACCGCGGCCCGCTGTCGTTCCCGGAGGGAAGCTTGCTTCATGCACACAGTATATAAGTGACACGCAGTGCCATAACGGCCTACAGTGTCGCTATAGACTTTGACTATACGAAGCAGACGGTCCTCATTACCGGTGCAAGCTCAGGCATCGGGGAGGCTTTCGCGCATGCACTTGCCGAGCGAGGGTCTGCTCTGGTGCTGGTGGCGCGGCGTGGAGATCGGCTGCATCGCCTCGCGGCGGAGCTTCGGGCAGGACGTGGTGTGGATGTTTCGGTGATTACCGCAGATCTGTCATCGCCCGCAGCTGGGCCCGATCTTCATCGGGTTGTCCTCGAGCGGGGTCTGACCGTAACGAGCCTGATCAACAACGCTGGATTCGGTTCGTTCGGGCCCTTCACCGAGCAGAGGCTGTCTAGTCTGTCCGATGAGATTGCCGTCGACGTTGCCGCGCCCGTGATTCTGACCTCCGTGTTCCTTCCCGACCTGATCCAGTCCGGCACCGGCTTCCTGATCAACGTTGCGAGCATGGCCGCATATACACCTGTTCCACGCATGGCCGTCTACGCGGCGTCCAAAGCTTTCATTCTCAGCTTCACTGAAGCACTGTGGGCTGAGACCCGGAACACCGGTATCACTGTCTTCGCGCTCTCACCCGGAGCCACCAGTACCGAGTTCAACACTGTTGTCGGTACGGACGATGCCACCGCCGGCGCCCGCATGCGCACACCCTCTCAGGTCGTCGCCACTGCTTTGCGGCATCTAGAACGACGCAACCCAAGCCCAAGCGTCATCGACGGCGCAGGAAACCAGACAGGCGCAATCCTGACGAAGCTCCTTAACCGGCGGACAACAGCTACAGCCATGAACCGGCTCACAGACCCAGAACGCCGCAAGAAACCGGCACCCCCGAGGGAAGGCCAGTAGTAATTTACGTGCAAGAAGGCGAGCAGTGGTCTCAAGAGTCTCGGTGCCAATCGGAGCAGGACGAATGCCCATCAGTGACCTCGCCAGCTTCTGGAGAAGCACCCATGCTGGCTGTGGTGGAGTCAGCAACCTTGAGATTTATTCGATGAGTTAGCTGAACGGACCAGCAGAACCTTGATGACTCTGTTCATTACCGGAGGTGTTACACCGGTCATGTGATGAATCCGATTAGAGGCTCCTGTAAGGCATGTTCAGCTTACGAGGGGGTACCTCAGGGAGATTTGGTTGCTGTCGGGGTCGGTGACGATGCCGTGTCGCATGTTTCCCCATGTCACTAGGGGTGATACTTCTTGGGCGCCGTCTGCGACGAGCTTGGCGTACATCGCGTCGACGTCATCGGCGGAAGCGAACCCGAACTCCAGGACGACCCGTCGGTCGTTCGCGCCACGCTCGTAACCGGGGAAATATGCTCTGATGTAGTCGACGGTCTCCCAGTACAGGATCGTTCCGTTGGGCATAGGAAGCCGGAACGCCTCGTGGGAGTTCACGTCCTCTCGGATGGGCAGCCCCAGCGACCGGTAGAACGTCATCGCGGCGTCGAGGTTCGTGACGATGATGCCCACGATCCCCAGACCCAGGGTCCCACCAGGCACTGAGCTTGTCGGACCGGAGGTGGGCGTCCCACTGGTGGTAGCGGATCGCGGGGCGCAGGCAGCTAGAGCCGCGGCCGCCAAGGCCGCCAGGCCTCCCCGCAGGACACGGCGACGATTCGATGCTCTGGACAAGATCGTCCTTCCTTGTTGCGGGGGGGCCGGGCAGCTAACGAGCGCCCTGGGGCTGGTTACTGTCAGGGATTGAGGATGATTTTGCCTCGGAGCTTTCCTGCTTGCTGGCGTTCGTGAGCCTGTGCTGCCTGCTCAAGGGGATAAGTGGCTTCAATGGGTGTGCCGAGTTCATTGTCTCCGGCGGCTTCCAGGAGGCGGGTGAGCTCGAGAGTGTCGGGATGTACGGTCAGGACTGTCACTGCTATCCCTCGAGCAGCATCGAAAGGACCTGTCGGGTCGATGTACGGCGGCACAACAGTGACATAGCTTCCTCCATCACGCACGGCCGCAATAGTAGAGTGCGCGGTGGCTCCTCCGACCAGGTCCACGGCAGCATCGACACCCTCGGGGTTCTGGGTACGCACCTCCAGCGTGAAATCCCCGCGGTGAACAGTCGCCGTGGCGCCCAATGACATCGCGACATCGGCGTCCTCGGCCCGGGTGACCGCTGTGACGAGTAGCCCCTGGCGGGCTGCGAGTTGCACGACGATCCTGCCCACGGCCCCGAGCGGCCCGTTCACGAGTACAGTTGAGCCGGCAACCAGGTTCAGCGATTCAATGATCTGACTGGCAGTCAGACCGGCCAGCGGGACAGTCGCTGCCTGATCGAGCGAGAGCCCCTCAGGTACGGGGGCCAGCAGGTCAGCAGCAAGAGTGATGTATTGCGTGTAGGTGCCGTTCTGATCGAGGGGCTGAAAGGTCATCGCAGCGACTCGGTCACCCACGGCGACGGCGCTCACACCGTCACCCAGTGCCTCGATAATGCCGGCTAGGTCCCACCCGATGACCATCGGGAACCGGGCGTCATCCTGGGAGATGTTCTTTCCTGCCCGCGTGCTGAGGTCCACTGGATTCACAGCAGCGGCAACCACCCGCACCACGGCCTGGCCCGCTGTCGGAGCCGGAACACTCACCTGCCCCTCCTGGAGCTCTGCCGGGCACCCAAAAGCGTTGATGATCTGTGCTCGTGCTGATCTTGCAATCGGTGTGCTCACGATGAACTCCTAAGTAGATCGATCTGTCTAGTTCGTTCAAGCTAGCAGAGGTAGACTGATCTGTATATGAGTACCCCTAGTGATCGTCCCGGGAGCCGTGATCGACTCCTTGCTGCTGCGGTTGACCTGCTTCGTTTGAAGGGGCCGGCGGCCAGCGGCACAGCCGAATTACTGAAGCTTGCGCAAGCACCGCGCGGTTCCTTCTATTTTCACTTCCCAGACGGGAAAGACCAGTTGGTTGCAGAGGCAGTTGCTCTTGCCGCACAGGACACCCACGAGGTCATCATGGCTCACCTTGGAGATCGGTCGAGGTCCCTTCCCGAGCGCCTCGAGGCACTTTTGCGCCAGGTTGGACAAGATCTTGAGACGGGCGACTTCCAGCAGGGTTGTGCCGTGGCGGCAACCTCCGTGCAACTCGCCGATAGCGACCCGCGATTGCGCACAGTAGCCTCAGACGCGTTCCACGGGTGGACCAGGACTCTCATCACCGCCTTCCGAGATGAAGGCATGGAGGCTGCGGCTGCCCAACTGCTGGCTGATACGGTCGTCGCAGTGCTCGAGGGTGCCACGATTCTCGCCCGTACCAGACGCGACGCAACACCCCTGTCCAATGCAGCAACCGCCATGCGTGAGCTCGCAACCACCATGCTTCCGTAGTTCCCCTCCTTGGAAGAGGCGAGTGGTACGCCGCGCGGAGAAAGGTGTAACGGGCTATAGAGTCGGTAAGTCCGCTCGTGAAGCACCGACGCCCGTCCTGGCGAGCATCAAAACAACTTCTAACACGCGATTCTGGCTCTGACATGGACTGAGGCGTGCCACTCGCCCTCTAATTGTCATGGTTGCGTAGTGGTCTCAGTGACTGTGACTAACTCGTGTTGGTTTTCGTGTGTAGTTATCCGCGCCGGGTAAGGCGCATGCCTGATCCTTCGCCTTCGAGCAGCGGCATCAGACCCGTCATGAGTTCGGCGTAGCCTGCGGTGGCGTTATGCGCGACCAAGTCTTCGACGGTCGCCCCTTCCTCGAGCAGGACGATGTGGTTCGGGTCATCGAGGTCCGTCAGGAGCTCGTACTGCAGGCATCCTGCCTCGGTCCGTGTCGCTTCGATGAAGTTCGCGATGAGGTCGACAGCGGCTTGATTGTTCTTCGGGCTCGTGTGGGCCTGAACAAGGATCATGATGGGCGAGGCGGTGTTGTCGGTCATGGTCGTGGTGCTTTCTGTTGAGCTTGGTAGGTAGTCGTACGCTAACTCCTGACGTTGGCGTGAGGTGCAAGAGGCTGCGCGAAGAAACAGAACGAAGAGGCGGACAGGGACGATGCGAATTGGTGAGGTGGCGCAGCAGTGCGGGGTGAGCGTGCGTGCTCTGCGCTATTACGAGGAGCACGGTTTGCTGCAGTCCGTGCGCTCACCGGCCGGGCAGCGCGTGTACGACGAATCGGCCGTGACCCGTGTGGCGCTTATTCAGCAGTTGTACGCAGCTGGGATCACGAGCCCGAGGATCCGGGCGATCCTGCCCTGCATGGAAGCCGGCGCATCAACACCTGAGCTCATCGAAGAACTCCGGCAGCAACGCTCCCAGTTACAGGAACGCGCCCTCCAGCTCGAGGCGACAATTCTCAAACTCGACGACGTCATCGACACCGCACTCCACCCACGCGATGACTGCACCCTTACCGGCGTAATTCCGGCCTGATTGGTGTATTTTCAGCCCGACCAGGTTACGGAGCGAGCGGGATGCTTGCCCCGGGGATTTCGGTGGTGAGTCGACATCACTTTTTTCAGCACTTGGTCTCCAAGGGGTCATCCAGCTGAGAGCTGTAAGGGTTTCGCTTAGGTCAAGTGCTCCTGCTTCTTGAAGGCGAGACACCGAGTGAGCCGATTTTGGTTCGTGTAGGGTGCGAACGCGTTCAGATTTGCCCTGCATGCAGTCAGGGCTTGGATGGTATTAGCGACGACCTTCCAAAGGTGCTATTGCTGGAGGGGAAGGTACGAGCCGCTTGGAGACGATTGCCGCCCTCAAGGGCGGAACGTGTGCTAGTTGCACTGATGATGAGGATCAGCGACATGGGTGGGTCCGCTAACCATCCCGCGACAATGACCTTTCTTAATCTTGCCTTAACCAGTTTGCGCTGTTGGTATTCACTTTTAGCAGGAGAACCAGGTGTAGAAACCGGTATCGCCTGTAGAGGGCTTCGCCGAATAAATGAAGCCGACATTAGTGACGGCTATTCGGCTCGGGGGTGTATTCGTTCATTGTGGGGGCGTGGAAGCTGGTCTGTGTCCCCGCAGGAGGCGGCGTAGGAGGCGAGGAGGGCTAGTTTGTCGGCGTTGTCGGATCCTGGGGTGGGGTGGTATATAGCCAGAACGAGTGCGTGGGCGGTGTCACCGATGGTGAGTTTTTCGCGGTTGAGGGTCATCTCCCCGACGAGGGGGTGATCGATGATGATGGGCCAGTTCTGCCGTGCTTGGACGTCTTGTTGCGCCCAGAGGGTCCTGAATCGGTTGCTTGCGAGGGAGAGCTCGCCGACGAGGTCGATGAAGCGTGCATCGTTTGTGTCGGGTCCGACGGATCGTCGGAAGCCGGCGACGAGGCGAGCTGTTGTGTCCTCCCAGTCCGGGTAGAGGGCCTGCTCGTCAGCGTCGAGGAGCACGTCGCGCAGCCGGTTCCGGCCTATGGTGAGCCGCGGTGAGATAGCGGTGGCGAGGGGATTGGTGGCGAGGACGTCGAAGTAACGGCCCTCCACGAACGCGGGCAGGTTCATCAATGACAGAAGCAGATTGATGCTCTCGGGCACGGGTTCGCGTCTCGGCCGTTTCCGTGGCCGAGTCATGGGTTGGTCGTTGACGGAAAGCAGGTACGCGGTTCCTGTTGGACCCAGACCGAATACCTGCGCGAGAGCTTCGAGGATCTGTTGTGAGGGTCGTCGGTCCCGGCCTTGCTCGAGGCGCAGGTAGTAGTCAGAGCTAATCCCAGCCAACAGCGCCACTTCGGAGCGGCGCAACCCGGGAACGCGGCGATTGCTCCCCGCCGGCAGTCCAACCTGTTCCGGGCGCACCCGACCGCGCTGAGCGCGCAGGTAATCACCGAGCAAGTTCTCCCTGGAAGTCATACCTGAAGCCTAGAACTTCCCTGCAGGCGTGGTCGTGGTCCTGCTGGCCCCACTATCAAGGGGGCATACCTACACCGCGTCCACCCCGCCCACCATTGATCCCAGCCAGGAGCTACCGGAGCAACAAATGTCTAGTTGATGATGATCCAGCATCGGGGTGGTCTGGGTACCGGGTAACTGCACAACCAGTGCTTTAGAAGAAGGAGGACCGCTATGAGTGGATTAGCTGTTGTTACCGGAGCATCATCTGGTATCGGTCGGGAGTACGCCCGTCGCCTGGCAACCCAGGGTACGAACCTGATTGCGGTTGGTCGCCGGCAGGAGCGCCTGAAGGAACTTGTCACTGAGTTCCCCGATGTAACAGTGCGGACCGTCGTTGCGGATCTCTCGACATACGAGGGAGTTCGGGAGGTCATCAACGCTGTTGGGGACCAGCCAGTCACGTTGCTCGTCAACAACGCCGGCGTCGCCCACTACAAGGCATTCCTTGACCTGCCTCAGGAGCAAGCCTCGGAGCTTGTTGGCGTGAAAGTGCTCGCCCCCACCCTCCTGACCCATGCCGTCGCCCCGGGAATGGTCTCGCGCGGTACTGGGCAGATCGTCAATGTTGCGGGGATGATTGCCTTCAGCGGCCCGGCGAGTCTGGAACAGGTGGGGCTGCGGCGCGCAATCTACGCATCGACACTCGCCTACACGCTCACCCTCTCACAGACCCTTAGCGCGGAGCTCTCTCCAAACGGCGTCGCCGTACAGGCACTGCTGCCCGGCGTGGTTGCGACCGAGTTCCACGAACGGCAGGGCTTGGATCTTTCGGCCACTGCCCGCATGAGCGCCGCGGACGTCGTCACCGCCAGCTTCCGAGGAATTGAACTCGGCGAGACCGTCACCGCCCCCGGCGTAGAGCAGGGCGACCTGCTCCAAGACGCCTTCACCGCGGACCTCATAGCGTTCGGCGCGCAGTCACCCGAACTGGCCACCCGCTACAACCCCTAACCTGGAACCTCGAAAGCGGATGCGATATCGAGGGAAGCGGCGCAGAGCAGTTCGCTCAAACATCTCGGCTCTGTCTCTCTGTCTTGCCACGCTTGTATTCTCGAGACGACTTTGGCCGGGCGCATGTACTACCGGTGATCGTGGTGTCCGTCGTGGGGGCATTCATCAGGGTAGGGCACCTGCGCGTTGCATGAGCCAGTCGAGGTTGTTTTGGAGGCCGGCCCTCCATGCCTCCCAGGTATGACCGCCTGGCACGGTCTGCAACTGAACGTCGATGCCTGCCGTCGTCATGGCGGCGGCGACCTTCTCGCCCTGCGGCCTGTAGAAGCTGTCGTCGGCGCCGACTGTGATGATTCCCGCGGTGTCGGGCAGTGAAGTGGTCGTGATGATATTGAGGGCGTTCTGGGCTTCGAAGGCCACGGCGTCACCGGAGAAGTAGCCGCTGATCAGGGCGTCGTGGCCCGCTTCGATGGTGGGCTGGTCCTCGCCGGAGATGTCGAGGAACGTCGGGTAGACCGATGGGTGGCCCGTCGCGAGGGTCAGGGAGCACGTACCGCCGTAGGAGAAGCCGCCGATCGCCCAGTCGGTGGGGGCATGGGTTCCTGCTTTCAATGTGGATTTCACCCAGGCCGGGAGGTCGGTGGCGAGGTAGGTCCCTGCCTTGCCGTAGTTGCTGTCGAGGCAGAGGGACGGTGTGGGGCCGGTGCTCGCTGCGGCGTCCGGTAGGATCACGATCGGCGCCAGGCCCTTATGGTCTGCTGCGTACGCGTTCATCACCGCCGGAAGCTGGCCGCCGGTGATCCAGTCCTTGGGTCCGCCGGGATCCCCATGGATGAGCACGAGGACCGGGACGCTGGCCGGGGTGGAAGCCAGATAAGCCGGGGGCAAATACACGTAGGCATCACCGGCCTTTACCCCCGAGACCGTCCCCGGGATTGTCGTCACGGACACGGTGCCGGTAGCGGGCATGTCCGCGGGCGGATCCCAGTCGGCGAGAGTGGTCAATGGACCTGGGTCCTTGAGGGTGTCCACGGCCTCGAGCCGCGGTATGTTGCTGCCACCACCCACTGCCTCCAGCGTCGGGAAGGAGCCGTAGTAGGCGTTGATACCTCCTGCAGCCGCGACCAGGACCAGGATGGGAGCGACAACGGTTAGTACGCGCTGCCACCACCGCCGGCGAGTGACCACAACACGTACAGCGAGCAGGACCGCCGCGATCGCCGCCCCGCCTAGTACGTAGAACCAGGAGGGCTGGGGTGCCCCCCAGATGTTCACGAACACCTCGGTCACAAACCAGACAACGATTCCGCCGACCGCTCCGATGAGTACGGCAGGGATAACGGTGCGCGTGAGGTGCCGTCTGCGACCGGCCACGAGCCACAGCAGAGCGAGCCCGCCGATGACGGTGAAGACGGCGGGCGCCAGTCCTCCGATGAGGTCCCACTCGAACGGATTCATGAGTGCTCCTTCGGTCCGGCGATGCGGGTCGACGGTGCGTCGTGTGTGCGCACGACTGGGACGGGTACCGAAGGGGATGCTGATGAGGACGCCGGACCAGGGACTGATGGGGGCGGTGAAGCGGGTGATGGTGCGGGGGTTAGTTGGGAGACGGGGGCAGACCCGGGTGCTGACAGGGACACTGGTGCGGTGGCTGGTAGTGACTTTGCTACGGATCGTGAAGCGGGTGCGGGTTCAGTTGCCCGTCCGCGTAGTGGCGCTGTCCTAATAAGGTGCCATATGTCGACGGGGCTGATGTCTGGTGCATAGGCCCTGGTGATGGCCTGTCCAATCGCCGGGAGGGTGGCCGGGTCCTCGAAGCACAGGTACAAGGGTACATATCGGGGCCCGAACTTCGCCTTGAATGCGAACAGGGACCGGAAGCCGTAGACCGGTTCGAGGGTGCGCCCGATGACACCGAGTATCCTGTCCAGGGCGTCCCCCGGGGTGGCTTCGGCGTCTTTCGGGACGAACCGCGCGAGGGGCGCACCGGACAGGCTGAGCTGGGTGTAGCCCTCCGCCTGCAGGTCGAGCGCGGCTTGGGCGATGAGCACCTCGATGCTGTGCTTGAAGCCGGACCCGCGGCGCCGCATGAAGTCCAGCGTCCACCCGGTGACCTCGCCGTCCTCGTGGATGGGCAGCCACGAGGCGACGGCGTGGACGGTGCGCTCGTCGTCGATGATCACGGAGCAGCGGACGTCGGGATCGCGCAGCTCGTCGATGCCGCCGAGGGTGAAGCCCATCTCCGGCAGGGACTTGTCCGCCACCCATTCCTCCGAGATGCTGCGGATCTGGTCGAGGATCACCAGCGGGGTCCTCCGGGTGTCCACCCATTCGTTGTGCACGCCGTTCTTCCGAGCCTGGTTGAGGGCGGTGCGGATGTCCTGGAACTTCTTCCCGGTGAAGGCGAGGGAGCCCAGGTCCAGGACCGTCTCCTCGGCCACCTGGAGGCGCCGGAACCCGGTGGCCTCCAGCGCATCGGCCAGGGGTGTGGTCACCGAGTAGAAGCAGGGCGTCCACCCCTGCGCATGGCAGTGGTCCGAGAAGTCACGCAGCGCCCGCTCGGTGTCCTGCTGCGGACCCACCGGTCCGGCCAGTGTCAGGGCGACGCCGGAGATCACGCGGTACGGCACGTACGATCCACCGCCGAACCAGTAGGAGTTGCCCGGCCAGAGGCCCATCCATGTCATTGAGCCTCTGCCGTGGATCGTGGCGATGAGGCGTGCCCGTTCTCGGTCGTCGTCGTTCCCGGTACGGGGCACCGAGCGGAACGACCGGAGGAGGAGCGTTCCAACCACTGCCCAGAACGCGATGCCGATCCACTCGTACAGGATGATCGCCGCGCTGCCGGAGGGGAGGAACGCCGGGTAAATGCGAAGCGTAGCCGCGACGGGTACTAGTCGCTGAGGGAAGTCGGCCAGGAGTGCCCGCACCGTGGCATCCGGACTGAACTGTTCAGCGAGCACCAGTCCGAGGCCAACATAGAGTGCACCGGCGCCGACAATGACGCCGACCGTCCGGATTCCCAGGGCCCTGTAGGCACCAGGTGCTGCCCGCAGCCCGAAGAGCCGGTGGACGAGGATCAGGAGCACTACGATCATGACGGGTTGCAGTGCCGGCACCACGAGGTCGGCGATGACGCGTCCTGGACGGGCACCGTTGAGGAGCGTTGTGAGCTCTTCGTCGGCACCGTGTCGCATGAACGTAAGGAAGGTGTGAACTGAGAGTGCGGCCAGGGCCAGCTGCACCACGATGGTTCCCGCCCACGCGGAGCGGCGGCCGCGGCGCAGGCCATCGGTGAGGACGAGCAGGAGAACGGTTGGCAGGCATGACATCACAATGCCGCCCAAGCCGGCCCGTGCCTGAAGTTGTGCATCGGCGCATTGTCGTACCGCGCCGCCCGGTTCGCAGGCAGCCCGGACGGCATCGGGTGTCGCTCCCTCTACCGTGGTGAAGAGGAGACCGAGAACCGCGAAGGGGCCTGTCGCATGCGGCGAGAGCGCGGCGAGGGTGGGCCCGATGGCTGCCGCGGCGCAAATCAGTGCGACGAGAACACGGGATTCATGGATTGATGAGGCGACCGGGCGGCGTACACGGTGTCGCAAAAGCAGTGGTCCGGCTGCGAGCCCGGCCAGTGCGGCCAGCAGCAACGCCACCGACATGAGCGCTCCGTTGTACAGGACAAGCGTCAGCGGAAGGAGGATGCCCAGGATCCTCAGACGCCGCCGCCAGAGCGGGCCCATCGCGGCGGTTGAGGCCAGCATCGCGCCGAGCACCCCTGCTGCGGGACCACCGAGCGAAGATCTGTCGAACGTAGCCGCCCAGTGCGGGAACAGTGGGGTTACGGCGACGCCGAGGACAAGCGCGCCGAGCAGCGCTACGAGGTGCGTGGCGAGGACGGCGAGTCCGAAGCGAGGCGACCCGAGCCGGGCTTCGGCGAGGATGCCGAGGGTCACCGCGGACACCGTGGCACCGAGGTACGCGGGCAGATCAGGCGCCCAGCCCAGGGACAGCAGCACCGAGAGGGGATTCTGACCCGTGGTCCGGGGAGAGAACAGGACCGAGGGAGCGAGGGCGGCAGGTGGGCCATCTAAGAGGGAGCCAGTACCGAGTGTGAGGAGCCACACTCCGATGATCATCGACAGTGCCAGGGGTGCCCTATGTACCAGGCGAGTAAGGAAGGAGAACAAGACAGCTGCCGGGGCGGTAGGCGCACCAAATGATGTGTGTTCGCGGAATGTCTCGTCGTGCTTTTTGCTGACCATCGTTCCCCCGGTCTGAAGGTTGGGCACCCCGAGATGAAAGTTCTTCAACGGAGTTCACCCGCGAAGTTGAACCGCCGTCAGTGTCCGAGTGCCGGCTGGACGTACTCTGGGTGCGTCTTGTGTTCCATGCATGGGAAGAGGGGCAGGAACCTCGGCGAAGGGGGCCCGCAAGAATGGCCTGTTCGCTTTCTCGTCCTTCGTCTGTCGCTTGGTGTCACAAGCAAGGGTTGTCTGTTGCCACCCGTGGTTGTCAGGCTCTATACCGCGTTGCTCACTCTAGGCCAGCATCACTTTCGACCTTCCGCAACCGGGTGAATACGGCAGCGAGCGACGGGCAACTCGCTGGACCCGCGAACCCTGCATCGGCAGCTGAGAACCTGGGAACTTTCACTGGGGGCAGCTAGGGGAGGGAGGGCAGCTGGCCCTCCTCAACAGGGATCAAAGATAAGCTAGCTGCCCCTTCTGGGTTGCTGCTCAGATCCCGCGCAGAGTAGGTGCTAAAGGGGCTCAGGGCTTCAGCAGAGGTCGCCCTACTCGAGAGAGCCCCAACGAGGCTGAATGTGAGAGCCCCATTCGAGACCATGATCGTCTGTCCTTACTTGTTGCTAAGGGTACTGAGGAGGTTTTGCAGGGATTCCTGTTCCGTTGCCTTGTCCGGACTGCTGGAGCGCACCGATGAGAGAACTGGATCGATCTGATTATCGATGAATGTCCAGGTCTGGCAGTCGGCAGCCATCAGATCGGTCTGGTTGTCATCCCACGCGGTTTCGAGGTCGGTTGCTCGGCTGGCGGCGCCGGCTTGGTCGCCCTGAGTGACGAGCATGAGGGTATCGGTGGCAATGGTGTTGAACTCGGTGAGACTTGCGGCTGGGAATTTTGTTCGTGCCGCTGTTTGGGCTTCGGCCTGAGTCAACGGTGTCGAGCCGGTGGTGCAGGCCGGGGGCGTGCCTTCATCGGCCAGCGCGCTGGTATGCGGGAGGCTGTTGGTGTAGACGAGTAATCCGACGGTGGCTATCGCGACGGTGGTCAGGATGCCGAGAGCGGCCCGCTGACGGGCGGGGGATGAATACTGTGCGGTGTTGGTTCTGGATCGTTCCACGACGTCTGTCCTGCTGATGGACAGGTATATGACGGTGGCGAGGATCGCGGCGAGGAAGAGGACGCTCGTCGCGAAAGTGCCGAGTCCGAGACCTCCTTCGGCTGGTGTCAGGCCGAGCCAGTCACCGATGTTGGCGCCGAGCGGTCGGGTGAGGATGTAGGCGATCCAGAACGTAAGGACAGGGTTTGCACCGAAGCGCCAAAGCGCGGTCACGATGCCAATGAGGACCAGGGGCAGCAGGATAGAGAGTCCTGGGCCCCAGCCTGTAAGTTCCAGGGTCCAGTCGCCCAACGCGGTTCCGAGCGCGAAGGTGGTGAGCACGGCGAGCCAGTAGAACGCCTCGCGCGGCGCACTGATGATGCTGTGAATCGAAAGGGTGCGTTCTTTCCTAAACCAGATGGTGAAGATGACAGCCAGCGCGGCGGAGAACATGGTAGCGCTGATCCACAGGGGAACGCCGGCCTGGTCGGTCAGGATGTCGGTGTAGAGGGTTCCGGTGATGCTCATGACCACGACGGTCAGCCAATAGGCGCCGGGACGGTAGCGGTTGAGCCGCATCTGTACGGTCAGCACGATCACGCTGATGATCGTGAAGATGACGGCAGTTACGACAAGGCCGACGCCGAGGGCCATATTGATGTAGTCGGCGAAGCTCTCGCCCACAGTTGTACAGAGGATCTTGATGATCCAGAACCAGAGTGTGATCTCGGGGACCTTGCTGAGTATCTGTCGCGCCGAGGGTCGAGTTGCAGAATTCATCGAGCGTGTCTGGTCCATGGTCATCTCCTAGGTAGTCCTCTGTAGTCCTCGTCGTCCGCGGGCAATTGCCTCCGCGGTGTCCTTGCTGGCGAGCATCGCGCAGACGCGACCGAATGCTGCCACCAGTGTCGGCTGCGGAGGTTGAACGGAAGCTGAGAGACCAACACCGCACGGGGCAGGGGCAGAATTGTCTCCTCGGATCCGACGTTCTACATTCGGCATTCGGCATTCGACATTCGACGGCAAATAGTGTCGGAACCGTCAGCCCCCGGCAAGACTCAAGGATCGCTTGTCTCCTCGAATGGCGCGGTCATCGCGGAACCCCCGAAAATTTTGGTCCCGTTAGCCTTTGCGGATCCCACCGGGTTCACTACGGATGGCTTTGTGTCGTCCCTCTACTCGTACGGCGTCGGGCCGTCAGATAGAGGCGATGTGAGGTGATGACCAGTGCGAGCCACGCGAACCCCAAAGTCCATGCCACGAGTACGTCGGTGAACCAGTGGTGACCTAGGAAGACGCGGCTCAGGCCCATACTGAGTGCGAAGGCAGCAGCGAGAAGGACTGTGACAGTTGCTTCCCGGCGGGTGTGTTGACGCAGCAAGAGCAGGTATGCAATGACCCCGGCAATCACTAAAGCATTCAACGAGTGACCGCTCGGGAAGGACGCCGAATACTCGTATGGCGGCACGGCGTCAGTCAAGGGGGGACGGGCGCGTCCAATAAACTGTTTGCCAACGATCGTCATCAACAATGATCCGGCAGCAGCTGCACCTATTAGAACAACTGGTGTCCACGATCGGCGGCGAACAGCCAAGAACACCATGACTCCGCCTGCCAGGATCGGCAAGCCAATAGGCCCGCCGATGTTCGTGTAGCCGGTCACCAGGGCGTCGAGCGTTGGGGATCGTAGGTCCACCGCGGCGTTGAGCAGCGGATGATCTAGGGCCGCGACGCCGTCACCTTCAGTCACCGCGTCATAAATCCCCGCCGACGCAACAGTCAGCAATAGCGCCAGCACCGCCCCGACAAGCAACGGTATGACCAGTGCTGCATGAGGGCCGAGCCGGACACTAAGCCGGTGCGTCCAGCGAGCCCCAAACCGTCCAAGTGGTGTCCTCCAGCGCGTGAGATCCCGTCCCGCGGCGAAACGATCCTGTGTATCGCCCGCGGTATTGGCCTGCCCGGCAGAGTCGTCGGTGCCTGCTGCCGCGCGAGAATTCATGTTTCGGTTCATTGTTCTTTTCCTTCGCTCCGGCCCCATTTGCAGGTGGCGTGATTCCGCCGCGGATGATTGCCTCATTAGCTACAAAAGTCACCAGAAAAACGCTAGGGCGTCGACCCTGTGAAAACGCTGAGTTTTGGAGCTGCGACAGCCGGTGTGCAGTGGAACCGGGTGACTACTTTCACTGCTTTACTCCCAAGCTAGGTGGCCCTCTGTACGGATGCGCAGAACACCTCACACGGGCCGCAGGGCTAACAGGTCTTCGATACCTCGAAAAGCACCGGCATGGACGTTAGACAGCAGGTGCTGCCGGGCGGGCACTCTTGGCAGGTCTGGAAACCCGGTTTGCAAAACAACCTGAACTGGCTGGCAGCTCGGTCCGGGCTCACCCAGTGGCCCTTATGGCGCTCAGCCCGCCGAGAACCAGTCCTGCTCGTGAAGAATTGTGTAGCGCCCGGGGTGGCCGACAGGAGGTCGAAGGAGGTTGAACTGTCCCGCGTACATTTTATGTTCGGCCTGACTTCAGGTTAGGGCGTGTGTGCGAGGTCCGGGGGTGTGAGGTGGTGGGCGGTGAGCTGTGCCCCTAGGACAGCGGCAAGATGGTCGTGGCCGGCCTGTGTCAGGTGCACGCCGTCCGCCAGCTGGTTGCTTGCTTGGTAGCGGGTCAGCCAGTCGCCGGCGCTGATGAAAGTGATGTGATGCCCCGCCGCGTAGGCGCCCAGAGCCGCGTCGACCGCGGAGCGGCGTCCACCGCCGTCAGCAGTTCCCTTGGCAAGGGTTCCGATCATGATGATCTTCGATGAGGGGTACGCGCGGGTAAGCGTGGAGACGACCTTGTCGGCGCCGCCGGTGACTTGTGCGTCCGTAGCACCCTGGGCGGCGTCGTTGCCGCCTCCCTGTACGACGATCAGGGCCGGATCCGTACATGGTAGGACCCACTGGCCGCTGTTGAGTGCTGAGGGGTAATCGAGCGCACCGTTGCCATTGGCTGTGGCGAAACCGGTTCCTCCTGCTCCGACGAACCTGACGTCGTACCCAGCGTCGCGCAGCGCGGTCTGCGTCCAGGTTTGGTCCGCGGGGACTCCCGCCGCACCACCGGACTGTGAATCACCAATGAGCAGAGCGGTCCGGCTGGGATTGGCCACATGCAGGCCCGGTTTCCCGCTGAATGGGTCTGTGCAAGCCGTGTGTTGGGACTTGGCGGGAGCCATAGCAATCGGACTCGCCGGTGGTGCCGCTGGCGCTGCCTCAACCTGCCCGGCAGTCATCCCTTGCACACCTGTCGTCGGTGTCGATGTCGTTGTGGATGAGGCGAGGCTGCCGCCCACGGCTGCTGTTACCACCAGCAGCGCGCCGGCAATGAAACTGCCCCCTGCCGTCATCGCGGCCCGACGTTGTTCGCGTCCTGTGCGGTACATAGTGTCCTCCGACATCCAGGCCGGCTCGAATCGGTCTTTCGATGCGGCGTACCTCGATACCAGTAGTGTCATCCGCGGATCTTGAACAGACGCTGAGAGCCCCGTGACCCCATCGGGAGCACTTCCGGAGCACAGCAGGATGACTTCGGTAGAAGGCGGTGAACAACAGCTAGTGGCCCTAATTCACACAAGGTTCGGCGACCAGTGATGGTGGCCGTGCGAAGGTACCCCTGATCGGTCAGCGGAGGCTAGTGCTGAGGACCTCTTGTGGGTTTCTCAGCGTCCTCTTAGCGGGGGTGGGTGAAAGTGGTGTCAGGCACCGCAAGACGGGGCCGGACCCGAATTGACGCTAACAAGCTGGTAGGCCAGCTTGCACCGCAGGGTTCACGTCCGTTGATTGAAAGGCAGTCCGCCCATGAACACCATCCAGAAGAAGAAGGCTATCGTAGGCTCGCTCGCGGGTCTGGTGCTGGTCAGCGGAACCGCTCTCGGCGGTATCGCTGTGGCCAACGCCACCACCACCACGACTCCCTCGCCGGGCACCACGCAGGGCGGGCAGGGTGAGCAGAACGACGCGAATGAGGCGAAGGTGAAGGGATCAATTTCGGTTCCCGAGTCTGCTACCGAGGTACCTGATGCCGAGGAAACCGCGCAGCTCGCCAAGCTCGCGACCGTCGACACCTTCGCTGCTGAGGCAGCTGCCACGGCGTCGGTCCCGGGGAGCACGATCGTACGCACCGACCTCGGTGATGAGGACGGGTTCCTGGTCTATGACGTGACCGTCAAGGACGGTGCAGGCGTCATGACGGAAGTAAAGATCGATGCCGGCGACGCCGCCGTGCTGGCTTCCGAGGCAGGCGACGACGAGGGCACTGGAAGCCCCAAAGGTTCAGAAGCCGACGAAGCCAGCGAAGGCCCCGAGTCCCAAGACGGCGCCGACCAGAGCAACGACAATGGCGCCGACGGCGAAATGAACGACGCCCAAGAAGCCGCCCAGGGCACCGCCAACGGCAAGTAGCCGCAACAGCCCCGAACAAGCTCCATCAGGGCCCACGAAAGCCGGCCGCGTATCCGCTCCCCACAGCGATGCGCGGCCGGCCTCTGTTAACCCACCCCTCGTCCGGCCGCTGCCCTCGGCACGCACTGGCACAAATCCGGCCAGCCGATGAGAACGATCGCAGCCAGTTGCGCCCAACCGGGCCTAGCGGGCCCTGACGCTCAGGAACCTCTCAGTTCCCGCATGGGATGTTTACCAGGCGATTAAAGTACACCCGTTACCCACCAACGCCCACCAACACCCGCCGACGCCTTCCAGCGCCGCACCCATAGGCGAGGCAAGGGACGGACGATGCCTCAAGGACCGGTCGCGGCGGCCAAAGATTTCAAGAGCTGTCGATCCCCGGCCATGGGTGACGTATTGCGGGGACGGCATGCTGCCGTCCCCGCTTGGAGACGAGAAGGAACAGCACATGGTGACACTGATGACCGGGTTCTTGCCCGCTGGCTTATCGCTGGGGAGCGTGACGGATCCGTCTGCGCTGCTGCAAAGCGCGGGCGGGTGGGTCCTACTGGTGGTGGCAGCGGTCGTCTTTGTCGAATCAGGGGTGCTGTTTCCCTTCCTGCCGGGCGATTCCTTAATTTTTACCGCGGGACTGTTGCATGCCCGGTTGGGCGTGCCCCTGGCATTGCTCATCGTGGTTATCGTCGCAGCCGCTATTGCCGGGGATCAGGTCGGGTACTGGCTGGGCCGCCGCTTCGGACGAAGACTTTTCAAGGACGACGCCCGCGTCCTGAACACCCGTTACCTGAGCGCTGCCGAGAACTTCTTCACCCGGTACGGCGGCAGATCCCTCGTGCTGGCCCGCTTCGTCCCCTTCGCCAGGACCTTCGTTCCCCTGGCTGCCGGCGCGGCCCACTACCGGTACCGGTCCTTCCTAATGTGGAATGTCCTCGGCGGGGTCCTGTGGGGAGCCGGGCTGACCATCGCGGGATCGCTGCTAGGCGGCGTACCTTTCATTGCCGACCATGTCGACCTCATCGCCCTGATGATCGTCGTGGTGTCCGTGGTCCCTACCGTCTTCGAAATCATCCGGCACATCAGTACGAACAAAGTCGGCCAGATTGACACGCCAGTTACTGTGACCGACAGCACGGCAGTCGATGGCTCCGCGACGACCGTACCGTCCCCTGCCCACCGACTGGACGACTTGCGATGACGACACCTTTGCAGCCGAACACGACACAAGAGCCCTCCGCTTCGTCGAGACCCGGACAGCAGGCGACCGGGCGGCGTGTTGTTCGCGATCCTTTCCTGGTGCGGCATTGGGTGCTCGGCCAGCGGTTGGTCATCGGGTTGGTCTGGTGCGCCGGCCTGGTTCTGACATCCAGTGTCTTCCTCGCCGCCTCTGATCTGCGCCTGCGCTCAGCGATCCGTTGCTCCCCAATGTCCAGGGCCCGACGTCGTATCCGTCCGGTCACACGGCCTTCGCCGTATCCTTGGGTATCGCGATATAACTGGCCATGCTGCGGACCCGATGGAGGGTGCCGGTCATCGTTGGTGCCGCTGTCTTCGCTGTTGTCGTCGGTGCGTCACGGATCTACCTCGAAGTGCACTACCTTTCCAACGTCGTGGCCTCGTTCGCCCTCTCCGCCGCCGTGGCCGTCATGCTGAGCGGTGCCATCACCTTCCTCCGGCGGAGCCCTGATGAAAAAGGCGCTGATGGACCCAATGCCAGTGCAGGTGTGGTTCCAGGTCATCGTTGGCCTCAGGCTGTTCGGGGCGCTGAGGACCAGCATCGCTACGATGACATCACCCTGCTAAGGAACGGAAACCCGATGCGCGTATTGTTGGTCGAGGACGAGAAAGACCTGGCCGAGTCGATCCGCCGCGGACTGACCAACGAGGGTTTCGTGGTCGATGTCGCCCACGAAGGGATCACCGGGGCGTGGATGGCCGTTGAGAATCCTTACGACGTCGCCGTGCTGGACATTATGCTCCCGGGTAAGCACGGGTATCAGATTCTCAAGGAAATTCGCGAGGCGAAGATCTGGACTCCAGTGTTGATGCTCACGGCGAAGGACGGCGAGTACGACCAGACGGACGCCTTCGATCTGGGTGCCGACGATTACCTGACTAAACCCTTTAGCTTCATTGTCCTGGTTGCGCATTTGAGGGCGCTGATCCGACGCGGCGCCCCGGAGCGTCCCGTCGCCTTGAGTGTCGGATCTCTCGTCCTGGACCCCGTGCGGCGCCTGGTCACCCGGCGAGAAGTTCGTATTGCCCTAACGCCGAAGGAGTATGCCATCGTGCACTACCTGATGCGTCACCACGATCAGGTCGTCTCCAAAGCGGAGATCCTCGATAACGTCTGGGACGCGGCCTACGAGGGCAGCGATAACGTCGTTGAGGTCTACGTAGGGTATCTGCGGAAAAAGCTTGATCTTCCTTTCGGCACAACCACACTAATTACCGTGCGGGGCATGGGGTACTGCCTGGTCTCCGATGAACGCTGAACCCGGTTCGCCGGCCAACAGGTTACCGAGTGTGACTCCGGCGCGTCAGATCCTTCAACGTGGTGCTTTCCACCGGTCCGGATGGGGTGTGCGCCGACAGGCCGTCCTGGCCGCAGTCGTCACCATGGCAGTCGTGCTGGTCATAGCCGGCCTGGTCCTGCTGTCCGTCCTCCGCACCTCACTTTTGGACAATGCTCGGGATCTCGCTGTGCAACGCCGCGACACCATCGTCGAACAGATCCGGGAGAACGACTCTGGAGACCTCGCCGGTGATCTCGCCGGTGATCTCGCCGGTGATGTCACGGGCACTCCTGCAGGCTCGGGCACGCAGTTAACGCAGGTCATCGACCAAGCCGGCTCTGTCATCGCCACTACGGATGCGTCGGTAGACGACGTGCTGTACCAGGGCCACCCCCTCAACCCGGGGCAGTCCTTCGTGTCCGGGGATCCCGGGCTAATTAGCATCGTCGACTTCGACGACTACGTTGTCGCCGCTCAAGGTATCGCCACGCCCGACGGTAACAAGGTCGTCGCGGTCGGAGTACCGACCGCCATCGAACGCGACGCCGTCAGCACCGTCGGCTGGTTCCTCCTCGCGGGCGTCCCGGTGCTGCTTGCCCTGGCAGGAACCCTAATCTGGTTCCTCGTCGGACGGGCGCTGCGGCCGGTGGAACGCATCCGCTCAACCGTCGCCGGCATCTCCCACCAGCACCTCGACGAACGAGTAGAAGTACCGCGAACCCGCGACGAGATCGAACGGCTGGCCGCCACCATGAACGAGATGCTGGCCCGCCTGCAAAGCGCCGACGCTGCCCAGCGACGGTTCGTCACTGACGCCAGCCACGAGCTGCGAAGCCCCCTGGCCACCCTAACAACAGGGCTGGAGATCGCAGCAGCCGATCCATCCGCGACAACCTGGCACGAAACATCGGGCATGCTCCGAACCCAAGCCAACAGGATGGGTTACCTTGTCGAGGATCTGCTGACACTGGCGAAGATCGACGACGCCGGACTCAAATACGTCATGCAAGACGTCGACTTGGATGACCTGCTCCTCGAAGAGGCCAACAGGCTCAAAACCGCTTCCCACCATGCTGTCCGCGCCCACATCGAACCTGCCCGCATCACTGCTGACCCGCACCGCATCACTCAGGTCCTGCGGAACCTCCTCAACAACGCCAACCGCCACGCGGCTACGACCATCACCATGAACCTCACCACCGAGCGGACGAACTCTGAATCCGCAAATAAGGACAGGACGGAACCGACCGGTACCACCCGGGACCGTAGGGCCGGGGGAGTGCATGCAGTCCTGACCATCGATAATGACGGCGACAGAATCGACGAGGCCCAGCGCGAACGGGTGTTCGACCGTTTCGTTCGCCTCGATGAGAGTCGCACCCGGGAAAGCGGCGGCAGCGGACTGGGCCTGGCGATCAGCCGGGAAATCATCCGGGCGCACGCCGGCACCATTACCGCCACCGAAACTCCAGACGAGTTGACACGCTTCCGCGTCATCCTTCCTCTCCAGGAGTCTCTTCCGGCCGCACCATCGGGGGCCCACTCATCCCAGCGACATCACGGCAGTGGACCGATGCTTCCGCCCTCGCCCCCACCTGCGGATCCAGACCCCCAGGTCGCGAATGACCGCAGGACGCCCCGATGACACCGGTCATCGACGCACTCGTATCCCTATCCGGCCCCCTGGTGTACATCATCGTGGGGCTTCTGGCCTTCAGCGAAGCGGCGGCCTTCGTCGGCTTGGTCCTTCCCGGCGAAACCGCCTTGTTCATTGGAGGCGTGATCGCCAGCCAGGGCCATGTAAACCTTGGCATCATGCTCGGCGTCGCCGTGGTCGCCGCAATCGCCGGTGACTCCGTCGGCTACGAAATAGGGCGCCGGTTCGGGCCGGCGTTGAAACACAGCCGCGCTGGTCGATTCGTGGGCGAGGACAAATGGGCCAAGAGTGAGCAGTTCCTTGCCCGGCGTGGTGGGACCGCCGTGTTGCTGGGACGATGGGTGGGCTTGCTGCGCGCGCTGGTCCCGGCAATCGCAGGTATGGCACGCGTGCCCTACAAGACGTTCCTGCTGTATAACTCCATTGGAGGCACGATCTGGGCGGTCACCGTCGTCCTGCTGGGTTACTACGCTGGACAGTCCTACAAGGCCGTCGAACAGTACCTGGGCAAAGCAAGCCTGATCCTCACCCTCATCCTCACCGGCGCCCTCGTCCTTACCCTCGCCGCACGGTTCGCTCTGAGGAACCCCGGCTGGACACGCTCGCGCGTCGAGAAAATCGCCGTCCTGCCTGCCACATCCGCCGCCGATGACGGCGCACGGACACGGGAGACACAAGATGGGCCGCAGCAGGCTCACCGTCAGCACCCAAGGGCGAGCTGGGCTGGGACGGCAACACCGATTGCACTGATGGTGGCACTCGTGGCACTGACCGTCAGCTACAACCTCCTCAGTGACACAGCCCCTGGCAGGGGGGTCACGACGGCACTCGGCGCACCGATCAGGACGTGGTTCCTCGAGCATCAAGACGACGAGTTCACCGTCCTGATGAAAGCACTCACCGTCCTGGGTCACCCCGTGGTCGCGCTCGGGATCCTGCTCGTCTGCTTGAGCCCTGGCCGGCTACGAACCATCGCCCACGCGCGCCGCTACGCTCTATTTCTTTGCACTGGGGTCGCCGCCGCGATCGTTGCAGGAACAGTGGCCCCGATCCCGTTCCCATCCGCGACAGGCCACACTGGCCTAGATTTCCTTTCCCCGGCTGGTCAAACCCTCACCACGGCGGCCCTGCTCACCTGCTCCGCATGGCTTCTTATCGGTTTCCGTGCCATAATGTGGCGCACTTTCGTTGTGACTCTCACCATCTTGACGGCCCTCACCCCTCTGATAGCGCTCAGCCACGTGTACCTGGCACAGCAGAACCCTGTCGACGTGGTCTTCGGATGGACATTCGGGACGCTGTTCGCCGCCACCTTGGCGGCGTCGTCAGAAACCGGGGTCGAACCGCCGGTGTCTGCCAGCCAAAAGTGGTGACTGGTGGCAGAACCAGGACCGACGCCGCGCGTGCACTCGCACCGGAACCCGTCGAGCAGACGAGCAGACCAGCCCGGTGAATCAGGACCTTGATCCAGAGCACATAAACTGCGCCGCCATGCTCACCGGGTTCACACTGCCTGACCACCAACACGAAAAGTTGCTGGACGTTTTGCGGTCGTAGCTCGAGCCCTCAACTGTGTCGCCTGATGAGGGAAGGACACAGGTGGCCCGAGACGATGCGATCCCGTATCCGGCGCCGCTCCATGATCGTTGGACGAACTGGTCTTATCATCTTCATCCCGTCGGCAGCGCGTACTCGCCGTTTGGGCCCTTGTTCCGGCTCTGACACTGGGAAGCGCAGGCGTGGCTGCTGCCCTATCAAGCTCGGACACCGACACCACCGTGACATCCTCCCCAGCGAAAGCGGCCACTGCTCAGGAAGCGGGTCGCTCGTTGTCCTCGCCGGAAACGCAGCGTCCGACCGCCGCGGCTCATTTCGTCGATAGCCGGACCTACGACCTCCATGGTGAAATCGTCGTTCCGTGTCTCGAATTGAATGCCCGTGCATCCCGCGCGACGGACGACACACGCTAACGCAGCAGACAACCTCGTGACGGCTGTCACTTGCCGCTTACCGGCTTCCGCGCACCGTGGTGTAGCTGTCACTGCCGCCGACAGGCATGCGCAGGCACCGGCAACGAGCTGCACGAGATCAGGCGGACGAGGGCTTCAGCGCATGTCCTCATTCCCTCACCACGCCCGTCCACGTCGCTCCTTTGAACTGAACGATGGTGGATCTGCCGGGTTTGTTCAGGGAACCTTCAGGGGTGCAGTGGCACGCTGGGATCACAGCAAAGGAGACCGACATGATCACCAACTCCAGGACACGCGCCCTCACAGCCGTCCGCCGGTGGACCACCGCCGGCATACTCGTGGCAACGCTCGGAACCATGGGCGTGAGCGCCGGCCTAGCGTCAGAGATGCAGGTGTCGCAGCAGACGTCGCAGCAGGTAGCTTCCCAGGGCTCCTCGTCGAGCGGAGGGCCGGGGTTCAGCAAAAACGCGGCCCCGCAGAACGCTCCTCAAAAGCAACCACAGGTCACGACGAAAGGTTCCTGACCGTGCCCTCGTCGACCTTCGCTGCGATTGGAACATCGATCAGCGTGCACACAACAGCCGCGGAAGCTCTGCCGCCGGCCCGGGCTGTGGCGCGTACCTATCTTATTGAGCTTGACGAGGTAGCATCCCGGTTCCGCCCCGACTCGGAGCTCAGTGCCATCAACCGTCACGCGGCGACAGGTGCAGCCACGGAAATCGTGAGCCCTTTTCTTGGAGAATTGCTTCAGGCAGCGATAACCACAGCCAGGCTGACCGACGGCCTGGTCGATCCCACCATCGGGTCCGCGCTGATCAGGTCCGGTTATAACGTCGATCACGCACTCGTCACAGGACGAAGTGACTGGCTGTCCCCCGGTGCGCCCGCACCCGCACCGGGGTGGGAAAGCCTACGGTTCGATTCTGATACCCGGACACTTGAAGTTCCCTCGGGAACCGTGCTTGATCTGGGGGCCAGTGCGAAAGCGTTCGCCGCTGATCAACTGAGCGCGCTCCTCAAGGATTTTCTGCCCGGTGGATTCCTTGTGGACCTTGGTGGTGACCTCGCCGTCAGCGGGGCATTACCCGAAGAGGGATGGACCGTCGGCGTGGAGGAAGCTGACAAAACAATCGCTCAGGTGGTGACTCTGCGCTCCGGTGGTCTCGCTACCTCCTCGACGCGTCTTCGTACCTGGATACAGGACGGTCAGCGTGTCCATCACATTCTCGATCCGCGCACCGGACGCAACGCCGACACAATCTGGGCCGAGGTTACATGCTCCGCTGCCACCGCCCTGGAAGCGAATGCCGCGTCCACCGCCGCGATTATCCTCGGGCGTTCAGCCCCGCACTGGCTAGAATCCAACGAACTAAACGCTAGACTGCACGGTGCGGACGGATCTGTTGTGCTCACCGGCGCATGGCCGGACCCGGTAGGCGGTCAAGCTGATCCAAAGAGGCCCGAACAATGAGTGTGGATCTCAACGAGCTGCTATGGATTGTCTCCCGGGCCACGGGGGTGACGACAACAGTTCTTCTAACCGTCGTGTTTGTCCTTGGAGTTCTGACGGCCGGGCGCCGACGGCCTACAGGAATACAGACGACCGTGGTCACCGGCTTGCACCGAAACCTGGGCCTGGGCCTCACCGTCTTTCTTCTGGCGCATGTCCTAACCGCTGTCCTGGAAACCTACGTCAGCATCGACTGGGTCGCTGCCGTGGTGCCCTTCACCTCAAGCTACGAACGAATCTGGGTGGGACTAGGAACCATCGCCTTCGACCTGCTCGTGACCGTCATTGTCACCTCAGCCTTCCGGCACCAGATCAGCGAACAGTGGTGGCACCGCATTCACCTCTTGTCCTACCTACTATGGCCGATCGCCATCCTGCATGGGCTTGCACTTGGGACCAGCAGCGGCTGGATCCTGCGGGGGATCGGCATCACGTGTGCCATCGCCGGTGTTGCAGCGATGGTTTACAGGTTAACGGCCCAGCAACCCGACGAGACGGAACGCGCGCGCATCCAGGGGCAGCAATGGCGGTGAATTTTCTCGATGTCCTTGACGCCGCAGGTCTGACCGGCCGTGGTGGAGCCGGCTTCCCAACGGCGAGGAAAGTAGCCTTGGCGCAGCGGAACGGCGCCGAACTCATCGTTAACGCCTGCGACGGCGAGATCGGCGCAGCGAAGGACACTCACGTCATCCTCAATCACCTCGACCAGGTGGAACACGGGGCGCAGCTTCTAAAGACCGGTAGGGTGACCTACGCGGTACATGCCGGGTCGGCCTCCGAGCAGTGGCTTCGGTCGCACGGGATGCGGGTCCTGCCCGTCCCCCCGCGCTACGTGTCCTCCGAAGCCAGTGCACTCGTAGCTCTCCATCACGGACGCCCTGCCCGGCCCATGAGCAAAAGAACGCTCACCGTCGAGGGAGGAAGAACCCCTGATGGCAGGAAAACCCGACCCACACTGGTCCTCAATGCGGAAACGGTCCTTCGTGTCGCCCAGATAGAACAGAACGGTGCCCTGTGGTTCCGGTCCTTCGGGACAGAGGAAGAACCGGGTCCCCGACTAGTCAGTATTAGTGGAGCCGTGAACCACCCGGGAGTTTTCGAGACCGAGGCAGGGGTTGCCTTCCATGAGGTCACCGATCTGGCAGGAGGACTCCAAGGCGACGTACAGGCGATCAATATAGGAGGCCTCGGCGGAGGATGGGTGTCACCCGACGCTGCCTTCCGTCTCACCTACGGGGCACCGCACCCGGGACAGGCAGGCATCATGATCGGGACCGGCGTCATCAGGGCACTGCACCCGCAACAATGCCCCGTCGACGAAGTCTCGGCGATGCTCACTTACGCGGCAGGCGAATCTGCCGGGCAATGTGGACCCTGCATGTTCGGAATGCCCGACCTCGCAGAAGCCTTCCGACGCTTAGCAGAAAATCATGCCGAACCCACACATCAGTCGGAGGTCGAGCAACAGCTCAGACTGATCCAAGATAGAGGGGCATGCCATTTCCCGGACGGGGTCGCCGGGTTCACGTCCAGTGCGCTGACCGTCTTCTCCTCCCACCTCGCTGACCACGGCCGAGGGACCTGCCGATATCGGCGCCCTAGGACGGCACCATGACCACTGCCGCAGCACCCGATGCTTACCCATCCCGCCGAGCACATCTCGCTGTCGACCGCATCATGTGCTCAGGCCATGGGGTGTGCGCGACGCTCCTCCCCGAGCACGTCAACCTCGACGACCGGGGGTATCCCATTCTGAACCAACGGGTCCACGACCCGATAACCGCGGCACTAGCCATCAAATACTGCCCAGCGCGCGCCCTCTGGTGGAACACACCCCGCTGACAATCCCTCGAGCAGGGGCTGACGCAGCGCCGGCCTACTTCGGGCGTGAACTTAGGAGATGCACCCCTTCATGGAGCCTGCAACGCAAGAATGCTTGACTGACGGCATGTCTGCCTTGCCGAATGCGCATGACGAGCCGCATGATCACAGCGGCGCAACACGGTTGAACTCCCTCAGAGCTGCAGTCCTGGGAGCCAATGACGGAATCGTCTCGGTCGCCGCAACCGTCATCGGTGTTGCCAGCGTGACCGATGCCATCGCCCCCATCCTCATTGCCGGCACGGCTGCCGTTGTCGGAGGAGCCGTCTCAATGGCCCTCGGCGAATACGTGTCAGTAAGCACCCAACGCGACAGCCAAAAAGCGCTGATAGAGAAGGAGCGCGAAGAACTGAGAATAGATCCGGAGGGCGAACTCGTAGAGCTCGCGCAGCTGTACGAGCAGAAAGGGTTGACGCCGACAACTGCACTCACAGTTGCCAAGGAACTCAGCGAACACGACATTCTGGCAGCACACCTATCCGCCGAATTGAACATCAACGAGGACGAAATTGCCAGCCCATGGCACGCCGCAGTCGCATCAGCACTCGCTTTCACAATCGGAGCCATACTCCCGCTGGCCGCAATGATCCTCGCCCCAGCCGACCTTCGAATCCCTGGCACCTTCCTCGCGGTCCTTACCGCCCTTGCACTCACCGGGACTCTCAGCGCACACAGCGGAGGAAGCCCGAAACTCAAAGCCACACTCCGCCTTGTGATCGGAGGAGCGGCCGCCATGACCGTAACCTTCCTGATAGGCGCCCTACTCGGCACGACCGGTTGGGTCTAGCGGAACGGATGGTGCAGGCGGGCCGACGGTGCCACACTGTGCGTGTTCCTGCGGCTCGGCGGGACGCGAGGTCTGCCACTAATCTGCACGCTCGTGCGCCCGCGGCACCGAACCACGTCGAAGCAAGGCTGCCTGGCGAGGGCACCGATCTGGCCGCGAAGGCGCGAAGGACTCCTGTTGTTCAACTTCCTCGGGTTAGGCACGTCCCCTTTACCTGCACCGCACCCGCACAGCGCCGAGACCTCTTCCTCGTCATCAAGCCCTCCTGAAGGCGGGCTGGACCGAACCTCGTCAAATAGGTTTACGAACCGTAAGAACGAGCTGCACGGCAACTCTCACATCGGTGAAAAGCGCCGACAAATGGCTTCTACACAGACTCCCGCTGCTAGCAGTACAAAGAGACCGATAATTGATATTATGCTTATGCGTGTCGAAAAACACGCCGTCCGTCCTCGCTTCGCGGGTGTCAGTTCTCGCTAAAAGAGACGAATGGGAGACTTAGGCTTGTGCAAAGCAATTGATTTTCCGGGCTGCTGATCATCCTTCTGCCCTCATATCCCGGGGTCGTTATGGCGTCGGTCGATTAATTCGAGGGATACATCCCAGAGCCGGGTGGCGTTGGTGGGGTCCAGGGCGTAGGCGCGAACTCCGTGAGTTCCGTTAATGATCTCCGGTACGACGGTTGCTTCTGTGCAGTCCTCGAGATACTTCCCCCCAATCCCGTCGAGGAGGGGGGAGGTGGCGGCGAATACCGACGTTGCTGCTCCCTGTTCCAGTGTTTTCGTAGTGAGGCCGGCGGCAGCGACCTGCTGTTTGACGGCAACCAGGGTTTCTGGGCTCCAGTGGCGTTGCAGGTTGGTCCAGATTCCGCCGGGCATCACGGCGTTTGCGGTGATCCCATCGTTCGCCCACCGTCGGGTGGCTTCGACGGCGAAGAGCACATTTGCGGTCTTGGATTGACCATAGGCCTGACCGGCGTCATAGGGGCGGTGATCGAAGAACAGGTCGTCGTACATGATGTCGGACATGCCGTGACCGCTGGAACTCACGGACACAATCCTCGCTCCTTCCGCAGCTGCCAGAGCGTGATGGAGCCCGTTTGCCAGCACAAAATGTCCGAGGTGGTTCGTCGCGAACTGCAGTTCCCAGCCGCGCTCTGTCCGCGCCTCCGGCGTCATCATGATTCCTGCATTATTGACGAGTAGGTGAAGAGGGCCCGCCCACGTGTCGGCGAAACGGTATACAGAGGTGATGTTAGCGAGGTCGAGCGGGCGAACAAGCACTTTTGTATGATGATCCGCACGCATAATGTCTGCGGCAACGTGGTGTCCGGCGTCGATGTCGCGGACGGCGAGGGTCACTTCGGCACCGGCACGTGCGAGAGCTCGGGCGGTCTCGACACCGATGCCGGAGGAAGCGCCGGTGACGATCGCTCTCCTGCCCGTGAGGTCAATGTGTTCGACGACGTCATTGGCGGTGCTCACCGCGGTAAATGGGGAATCGATGGTGGTCATACTAGGTGCCCAGTCTCAGAAGTAGTCGGGTAGGTTGTCGCTGTTCGTAGCAGGGCCAGCGTCATGCGGGACGGGTCGAAGAAATACCACCGTCGATGGCGAGGATGCTCCCATGCATCATCCGTGAGGCATCAGATGCTAGGAACAGTACGCCCTGCGCGACATCCTGTGGCTGGATGACCACGCGGGCTGGAGTCGTGGCGGTCATTGCGTCGAGGACGGTGCGGGCCGCTTCGTTGCCGGGGGTGAGAGTTGCGCCCGGGGAGACTGTGTTGACGCGGACGCCATATGCGCCGAATTCAGCGGCCCAGGATCTGGTCAGTTGTTCCAAAGCGGCCTTCGTCGCCGTGTACATGGCGGCGAAGGGGTTACCTACTGACGCCATCCACGAACCGATGTTGATCACGACACCGCCTCCGGCGTCCGCCATTGCGGGAAGGAGGGAAGCGGCGAGTATGTGTGGAGCCCGAAGGTTGACCGCGAGCATTGCCTCGAGGTCGTCGTCGGGAAGGTCAGCGGTCGATGTCGCAGGATAGATTCCCGCGTTGTTCACGAGGACGTCGACATGTCCTCCCAGCAATGCTCTGGCCTCCGTGACGAACTGCCGGATCTCCGAATAAGAACCCGCTAGGTCGACAGCGAGGAATTCCGCGCGGCCGCCATTCTCGTTGATGCGAGCCGTGACCTCGGCTCCTCGGAGTCGGTTGCGTCCGCTCACCACGACATGGGCACCCGCTGCGGCCAGAGTGCTGGCGATAGCAGCGCCGATACCACTGGTGGAACCAGTGACGAGAGCAGTTCGCCCGTCGAGGGGAGTCGCTGTACTGAATAGGACGTTTGTTGTCATGAGTCAGTTGTAGATCCAGCGGATCACTTGAACCAGACCCCGCTCAACCTGGGCATGGCAGGACCACGTTCGGGCAGTCCGGGAGATCTACAGTGAGGAGATGATTGCTGATCGGACACAACTCGGAGCATTCCTGCGCTCTCGTCGAGACGCTCTGACCCCGGCTGCGGCCGGCGTGGAGGCCCTTCCCGGACCACGCCGGGTACCAGGCTTGCGCAAGGAGGAACTTGCAGTGCTGGCTGGCATGAGTTCGGACTACTACAGCCGCCTTGAGCAGGGACGCCAGTCTAATGTCTCCGCCAGCGTGCTCGAGGCGTTGGCCCGAGCTCTATGCCTGAACGAGGTGGAACAGAAGCACCTGTTCGCTTTGGCGAATCCTTCCAATCGATCACGGACCGCATCACCGGCTTTACAGCAAGCCGACCCAGGGTTACTCAGACTGATGGGGGCGCTGGATCATGCGCCGGCCCTCGTATTGGGGCGCCGCGGAGAGGTACTGGCTACCAACGCGCTTCTCACCGCCGTCTTGGATGGCCTCCGGCCGTCAACATCCCTGGTGCGCTTCATGTTCTTCGACCCGCTCGCTCGAGAACGCATCGTGAACTGGGCGCATTTCGCCGCGACATCAATTGCCGCTCTCCGTGGAGAATTAGGCCGTCACCCCGACGACAAACGACTAATGGCCTTGATCGATGAGTTGACGTCCCGGGACGTGGATGCGGCGCGCTGGTGGGAGGACCACAGCGTGCAGGACTACACCTCGGCGGCAAAGCAAATCCTGCACCCCGTGGTCGGGGAACTGTCCTTCGATATCGAGACAGTTACATCACCACGAGCCTTCGATCAGGTCCTTATTACCTACATAGCACAACCTGACTCGGAGACCGTCCGAAAGCTACCGTTCCTAGCTAGTTGGGGGTCAGAACAAGCCGCCTCTCGTTGACACTGCACCCCACCCTTCACGACACCGACCCCCTTAAGGGATCTACCCAACCCTTAACCGTGACGTCCTAACCCTATGAAGCGCTTCCCGTTGATAATCAGGCCACCCTGCCGTCGCCGACCGCTATCACCGCTGCACTCGCGCATGAGAAACGACCAAACGCCGACGATGGCGCCGGGCATTAGCAGGACTGCTTCAGCGGACGATGCTGTTGTCATGCAGGAGGGACAGACGGGCCTTGACGCTCAGCAGGGTTTCAATAATGAAGTCCTCGCGGTCGCCGTCCAAGCGGCTGATCGGCACCGCAACGCTGAGGGCGTCCACTGTTGCACGCGAAAAAGGCAGGGCGACTCCGAAGCAGCGCACGCCCAAACAGGACTCCTCGCTTTCTACCGCGTAGCCCAGTTGGGTCGCCTTCTCGATGATTGCCAGCAAAGTGCCCCGGTCCGTGGTCGCCTTAGAAGTGAGGGGCTCGATTTTCTCGGGGACGAGCGCTTCACGGATGGCGGCCGGCTGCGTGGCGAGCATCGCCCGGCCGAGGGAAGTGGCGTAGGCAGGGAGGCGCCGACCGACGGCCGAGTGCATCCGTAGGGGATGCTTGGACTCTCGCTTAGCGGTGTAGATGACGTCGCTACCCTCCAGGCGACCGAGGTGCACGGTTTCCTCGGTGGCGACTGCGATCTCATCCATCACCGCAGCAGCACGCGAGAGAACCGGGTCACCGTCGAGGTAGGCCGAGCTGACGGTCAGCGTGTGAATCCCCAGTTGATAGACGCTCCCGGTCGGATCTGTGTCCAGCCACCCGCGCGCGCACATGGTGCGCAGGAGTGCGTGCAGGCTGCTCTTCGGGATGCCTAGGCGATGTGCGAGCTGCAGCTGGGTGCCGGGACCGTGAGCGGCGATGGCGTCGAGGAGGTCGAGCACGCGGGCGGCAGATTTGACCTGTCCCGTCGAGGAGTGGCCGTTCACCATCATGTCCGTGTCCATTCGAGGCCTCCTGATCGTTGTGGCACGACCTTGCTCGCGCTCAAAAGCAACTCTACTCCAACGTCCACATATGTGGACTTAGTTCGAACCCTTGATTGTGATGACAGTCACAGCTATGGTTCTTCTCAATTCACATAGCGGAACGCGGTTCAGATAACGAGGAGAGCGCATTGATAAAGGTTAGGTATTCCGCCTCACCGTCCAGCGTGGAGACGGCGACGACGGCGGACCTGCGGGAGAACTTTCTCGTTCAGGGCCTGTTCCGCGCCGGCGAGGTGCACGGTGTCTACTCGCACGACGACCGGCTGGTGGTTGGGGGAGCGGTGCCCGGGGACAGCCGGCTCGAGTTGCCGGCTTGGGACGTGCTCGGCACCGCCTCCCACTTGGAGCGTCGCGAGCTGGGCATCATCAACGTCGGACATTTCGGTCACGTCTTGGTCGACGGGGAGAAGTTCGAGCTCCACCACCTCGACGGCCTGTTCGTCGGGCGCGGCAGCGAGGTCGTCTTCGCTGGTCCCGAAGCGGCGTTCTACTTTGTCTCAGCGCCCGCGCACGCGACGTACCCCACGACTGCACTGAGTCACCAGGAGATCGAACCGGTGGCGCTCGGTTCGCCGCAGGGCGCCAACGAGCGCAGTCTTTACCGCTACGCCTGGGGTCAGGAACTGCAGACGTCGGTGCTCCAGTTCGGTCTGACCGTCATTGCCGACGGCTCCGTGTGGAACACTTTCCCGCCGCACCTGCACGACCGGCGCACCGAGGTCTACCTGTATGTCGACCTCGACGAGGAGGACCGGGTCTTCCACTTCATGGGCAAGCCCCGCGCCACCCGCCACCTAGTCGTGCGCAATCGTGAAGCCGTCATCTCGCCGCCCTGGTCGATCCACTCGGGCGCCGGCACCGGCTCCTACGCATTCATCTGGGCCATGGCAGGCGAAAACAACGCTTACACCGACCTCACCCCCGTCTCACTGGAGGACCTGTGACCACGCAACTCGAAACTGAGCGCCGTTCTCCGTTCAACCTGCACGGCAAGACCGCGGTCGTCACCGGCGCCGGCCGTGGTCTAGGCCAGGGCGTCGCGCTCGGCCTCGCTCAAGCCGGCGCGGATCTGGTGCTGCTCGGCCGACCGGGCAGCCAGGACTCGACCCGTGCGATGGCCCGGAGCCTAGGACGCGAGGTCCAGAATGTCGATCTCGACGTCGCAGACCACGACGCCGTCGCGCGAGTCAGCGCGGAGGTGACCGAAAGCCGCCAGGTCGACATCCTGGTCAATAACGCCGGAATCATCGAGCGCGAGGACACCGTCGGCCTGAGCCCGGAGTCCTGGAACCGTGTCATCGACACCAACCTCAACGGGCTTTTCTTCCTGAGTCAATACCTCGGCCGCCCCATGGTTGAGCGCGGGCACGGAAAAATCATCAGCATCGCCAGCCTGCTCGCTTTTCAGGGTGGGATTCGGGTCGCCTCGTACGCCGCCAGCAAGCACGGGGTCGCCGGCATCACCAAAGCGTTGGCGAACGAGTGGGGCCCGTCCGGCGTGCAGGTCAATGCCATCGCCCCCGGCTACATGGCCACCGACAACACGAGCCAGCTCCGAGAGGACCCCGACCGCTCCCGCGCGATTCTCGAGCGGATTCCCGCCGGACGATGGGGGACGGCGGCCGACATCGCCGGCGCGGCAGTGTTCCTCAGCTCCTCGGCGGCCAACTACGTCAACGGCCACGTCCTCGTCGTCGACGGAGGCTGGATGGCCCGATAAGCCCCGACCCAGACACACAATTCCCATCACACCGCAGCCCCGCACGATTCGGCACTACTCACATTCGTACGGCAGCTCACCGCCCATCAGTCCTTCCCGCGAAAATTCCGGTACCGAAGAAATCGAGGATCGATATGAAATACACCTTTCGTCCCGCCGCAGCCCTCATCGGCCTCTCTCTGGCCACCGTTAGCCTTGCAGGATGTAGCGAGCAGGCCAGTGGAGGTAGTGGGGGCAGTGGCGGCACCGAAGCCGGCAGCTGCAACCCCTCCGACGTCAGGCTGGTCGGCCAGGTCCGCAACGAATCTAACCCCTACGAGGCCGCGTGGCTCGACGGTGGTGACGCATTCGCTGAGTCCGTTGACCTGAGCCAGGAGCGGCTTACCTACGACGGTGACTCCACCAAGCAGCAGGAGCAGATCAGCCAGCTGCTCGCCGGCGACACCGAGTGCCTCGTCATGAACATCCTGCCCAACGGTGACTCCGATACCCCCCCAGTCGTAGAAGGGGCCGAGGAGGCCGGCGCCTACCTCGTCACACAGTGGAACAAGCCGGCCGATCTCAACATCACCGACTACGACCAGTGGCTCAGCCACATCACATACGACGGTGTCGAGTCCGGCAAGCAAATCGGTGACGCGCTGGCCGAGGCCATCGGCGGGCCGGGCGGCATCATCGCCCTGCAGGGCATTCTCGACACCGGTGCTGCAAAGGACCGCTTTGCCGGCCTCGAAGAATCGCTGGCGGCCAACCCGGACATCAAACTACTCGATGACCAGACAGCCAACTTCTCCCGCGCAGAAGCGCTCGAGGTGACCAAGACGCTGCTCACCAAGCACGGCGAGGACATCAAGGGCATCTGGGCCGCCAACGACGACATGGCGCTGGGTGCGCTCGAGGCGCTGCAGCAGGCCGGCCGCACGGACGTGGCAGTCGTCGGAATCGATGCCGTGCCGGACGCGCTGACCGCGATCGAGGACGGCACAATGACCGCCACCGTCTCCAGTGACGGCCCTTGGCAGGGAGGCATCGGCCTGGCCATCGGCTACTGTGTCGCCACTGGCGAGCTGTCGGTCGAGGACATCGCTGACGAGGACCGCGCCTGGTTCGCCGAGCAGTTCCTGATCGACCAGGACAACGTCGCCGAATTCATCTCCCCGGAGACCAACGACGCCGACTTCGCGTGCGACAACCTCTTCAGCCGGTCGCAGGGCTCGATCTCGTGAGCATGGCATCCCCCGCCGAGGACATCGAGGTCGCCGCGGCGCACCGCCCCCAACCTCGACGGGGGGTGTCGTTCCGAGACGCCGGTCCCCCGATCGCCCTGATCGTCATTTTCGCGGTCTTCGCAGCACTAAGCCCTGATTTCCGGACCATCGGGAACGTGCAGAACATCTTGGACACAGCAGCTGTCCTCGCCGTCGTGACCTGCGGTATCACCTTCGTACTCATGATGGGGTCCATCGATCTCTCCGCTCCGGGGATCATGGGAGCGTCTGCCATCGCGGTTGCCCTCCTGGTCGCCAACAACCGCAACGACAACGCCCTAAGCCTCGTCGGTGTCCTGATCGCGGTCCTCCTGGCCGCGGCACTCGGCTGCCTAAGCGGACTCGCCCTGGTCCTGTTGAAGGTGCCCTCCTTCATGACGACCCTCGGCATCTCGGCCATCGGGCTCGGGCTCGCCACCCTCATGTTCGCCGGGGTGCAGCCGAACATCACCGACACCACGCTCGAAAGCTGGGCCATCGACCGCCTGCTCGGCTTTTCCTACCTCACCTGGATCGCGGCCGCCTGCGTCCTGCTGGGCTGGCTAATCCAGCGCTACTCCCGACTCGGCCGCTACGCGTTCGCCATCGGCGGCGCGGAGGAAGTGCTGTCGCTCTCCGGCGTGAAGGTCGCCCCGTATAAGATCGCCGTTTTCACTCTCGCCGGCGCGTTCTACGGGCTCGCCGGCGTCATGGTCACCAGCCAGCTCAGCGCCGGCCTCGTCCAGGCCGGCAAGGGCTTCGACTTCGCGGCCATCACCGCGGCGGTGGTCGGCGGCACCCTTCTCACCGGTGGCCGCGGCGGCATCCTGCACTCGGCCGTCGGTGTCCTGCTGATCACCGTCCTCACCAACGGCCTGGTTCAGATCGGCGTCAGCCCCTACTGGCAAGGCGGCGTGCAGGGCCTCATCGTCGTCGCGGCGGTGGCCGCCGCAGTTATTCCGCAACGTCGAAGGAACCAGGTAACCAAATGACCACCGATCAGCAAATTAACGCCGAGGCAAACGCGCCTGGCCCAGTACACGCGCTCGAGGTGCGTGGCCTCGTCAAGCACTACCCGGGCGTCAAGGCACTCGACGGCGTCGACCTCGTCGTGCGCCCGCACGAGGTACTCGGCATCGCCGGTGAGAACGGCGCCGGAAAATCCACCCTTCTCAAGGCCCTCGTAGGACTCGTCAGGCCCGACTTTGGCGAGATCCGGGTCCGCGGCGAAAACATCCGGCTCAGGAGCGTCGTCGACGCCGCCAACCACGGTATCGGCATGGTCTTCCAAGAGCAGTCCCTGGTACCCAACCTCACGGCTGCCGAGAACATCGTGCTCGGCAGCGAGGGGCAGGGCGTCCGGCGCGGTATCTACCACTGGAAGACGATGCGCGAGCTGGCACAAGAGCAACTCGACAAGATCGGTTCCACCATCGACCCACTAGCCCGCACGGACACGCTGTCCTTCGCCGATCGGCAGATGGTCGAGATCGCGAAGGTGCTCCGGATAGAGGAGCGCAGCCAGCACCCGCCCGTGATCATTCTCGACGAGCCAACCTCGGTCCTGGAACCGAAAGAGATCGATACCCTCTTCACGCAGATCCGCCGGCTGCGTGAATTCGCCTCGGTCGTCTTCGTGTCCCACCGTCTCGACGAGGTGCTCGACGTCTGCGACCGGGTCAGCGTGCTGCGCGGCGGCCGATCGGTGGGAGAGATTCTGACCGCAGGTGCGACCCCGTCCGAGCTGCACCGGATGATGATCGGGTCGACCGGCTCCGACGACCACTACCATGACACTGCGGCGAAGCCCTCGGACCTGACGCTCGAGCCCATGCTCACGGTCCGGGGCCTGTCAGGCAAAACGTTCCGCGACGTGGACCTCGAGGTCCACGCCGGCGAGATCGTCGGGATCGTCGGTGTGCACGGCTCGGGTCGCGAAGACCTCTGTCGTGCACTGTTCGGGGCTGAGCCGACGACGGCCGGCGAGGTCACCCTCGACGGCAAGGAGCTCGACCTGTCCGGCACCCGAGCTGCCTGTGCTGCTGGCATCGGCTACGTTCCCGCCGAGCGCAAGAGCGAGGGCATGGTCGGTCCGATGTCGGTCGCCGACAACATGACGCTGACCAAGCAGAAGTCCCGCTGCACGGGCCCGCTCGTGGCGCCCAAGAAGCAGGCGACACTCGTCGATAGCTGGATAGAGCGGCTCTCCATCCGCACCCCGCACAGGGGCACCGCCATCCAGCGACTCTCGGGCGGAAACCAGCAAAAGGTGGTGCTCGCCCGATGGCTGGTGGCCGGCGACATCCGGTTGCTGCTGCTCGACCACCCCACCCGCGGTCTCGATATCGGGGCCCGATCGGAGGTATACCGCCTGATGCGCGAGCTCGCCGGGACCGGCGTGGCCACGGTCCTGCTGGCCGATAGCCTTGAGGAGGCTATAGGCATGTCCGACCGGGTCGTCGTGATGAGCGACGGTCGCGCGACCAGAGAGGTGGCCTGTCCCTCGGGTGGCAAACCAACTCCCCTCGACCTCGTCAAGGAGATGGTCTGATCGTGTCCACCCCTGTGAATGCCATATCTACGACGGAACCGGTAGTCGAAGCGGGCCGCGCGACCCTCGGGCAGCGGCTAACGTCATTCATGCCGCTCATCGCGCTCGTCACTTTGCTGGCAGCACTTGCCATCGCTGACCCTGGGTTCCTTACCCAGCGCAGCCTCACGGCCGCGGTCAACACGTCGGCGCCGCTTATCGTTCTCGCGGCAGGCGCCACGCTGGTGGTCCTGTGCGGTGGAATCGATCTGTCGATCGCCGCCCTGTGCTCGTTGTCGACGGTGGTCTTCGCCCTGTGGCTGCCCGACCTCGGCGGTCTCACCACACTAGCCGTCATCGGGGCTGCCGGTGCGATCGGTGCGGTGCAAGGCATCGCCCACGTACTGCTCCGCATCCCGTCGTTCATCATCACGTTGGGCGGCCTGAGCATCTTCTCAGCGATCGCCCTGGTCATCTCCGACGCCGGTCCCATCCGGATCGTTGAGCGGGAAGCCACCAACTGGCTCACCTTGTACGTCGGCGGGGTCGTCCCCATGGCCTTCTTTGTGGCCGTGATAGTAGTGGCCGCGATCGCCCTGGTCCTCAAACTCACGCCGCTGCACAGCTGGGTCAGCGCCACCGGTTACTCCGAGTCGGCCGCCCGCCTGGCCGGCGCGCCGGTCGACCTGGTCAAAGTCGGTGCCTTCACCGTATCCGGGGCGTGCGCCGGCCTCGCCGCCGTCATGCTCGTGTCGCGCAACTTCAGCGGCAGTCCGACCATGGCGGACAACCTGCTGCTCCCGGCGGTGGCCGCGATCGTCGTCGGCGGCACAGCTATCACGGGCGGTCACGGCAGCATCTGGCGCTCCCTCGTCGGCGCCCTGGTCATCACGCTGCTGCGTGTCGGCCTGCCGATTGTCGGCGTACCTTCGGCGTACGAGCAGATCCTGTACGGAGCAATCATCGTCGCCGCCGTGGCACTGACCCTCGACCGTTCGAAGGTGTTAGTCATCAAGTAGCCGCGCTGATTTCTCCTTGCCACACCTACGAAGCACAACCCAACCCTATGGAAGGCCACCATGATTACCGACACCATCACGCTCCTGCCCGCCGTCGAGGAGTTCCTCGCCACCCCCAAGCAGCTGCTCATCGACGGTGAGTGGGTGGACGCGAAGGATGGCAGGACCTTCGCGACCGTCAACCCGTCGACCGAGGCGGTCCTCGTTCAGGTCGCACAGGCATCTGCTGTGGACGTCGACCGCGCGGTCGTGGCCGCCCGAAATGCCTTCGAGTCGCCCTCGCCGTGGTCCGAGATGAGCCCGCGCGACCGCTCCCACCTGCTGTGGCGCATCGGTGACCTTATCGACGAAAGCGTCGAGGAGTTCGCCCAGCTCGAGTCACTCGACAACGGCAAGACACTCGATTCAGCGCGCGGCGACGTCGGCGTGGCCGCCGAGCTGTTCCGCTACTTCGCCGGCTGGGCCACCAAGATGGAGGGAACCACAATCCCGATGTCGGTGCCCGGGCGAAACTTCCATGCCTACACCCGTCGCGAGGCCATCGGTGTCGTCGCCGGGATCGTGCCATGGAACTTCCCTCTGACGATGGCCGCGTTCAAAATCGTGCCCGCCATTACCGTCGGCAACACCATCGTTCTTAAGCCGGCCGAGCAGACCCCGCTGACCGCGCTCAGACTGGGCCAGCTGCTCCTTGACGCCGGTCTGCCCGCAGGTGTCGTCAACGTAGTCACCGGCTTCGGTGACACCGGCGCCGCGCTGGTTGAACACCCCGACGTCGACAAGGTCGCCTTCACCGGCAGCACCGAGGTCGGCAAGAAGATCGCCGCGGCCGCGTCAGGCAACCTGAAAAAGGTCTCGCTGGAGCTCGGCGGCAAGGCGCCCAACATCATCTTCGCCGATGCGGATCTCGACGCCGCCATCGCCGGTGCCGCCCTGGCGGGCTACTTCAACGAGGGCCAGTGTTGTGTCAACGGCTCGCGCCTCTACGTCCAACGCAGCGTCTACGACCGGGTGGTCGAGGGCGTGGCCGCGGCCGCCAATGCCATCAAAGTGGGTGACGCATTCGCTGCCGACAGCACCATGGGCCCGCTCGTCTCCCAGGAGCAGTACGAGAAGGTGCTGGGTTACATCCGCGGTGCGGTCGAGGCCGGTGCGACGCTCAGTGCCGGAAGCGCTGACGCCGTCGGTGACAACGGCTACTTCGTCCATCCCACGCTGATCACGTCGGTCACCGAGGACATGGCAGTGCAGACGGACGAGATATTCGGTCCCGTCATCACTGCGATCCCTTTCGACACCGAAGACGAGGTGGTCGCGGCCGCCAACAACACCGTCTATGGCCTGGCGGCTGGCGTGTGGTCCAAGGACATCGGTACCGCGCACCGCGTCGGCGCCCGTCTGCGCGCAGGGACGGTCTGGCTCAATACGTGGCACGCGGACGACGTGACGCTGCCGCGCGGTGGTTTCAAGCAGTCCGGATGGGGTCGGGAGCTCGGTTCGTTTGGTTTGGACGACTACACCGAGCTCAAGACCGTTATCGCCGAACTGCGGTGAGCACGATAGATATCCTGAGGGGGCACCGGGTCATTCCGGTGGTGGTGTTCGACGACGCCGCCCAAGCCGACGACCTCGGTGCCGCCCTGGTCAATGGCGGGCTGCCGGTTGCGGAAATTACCCTCCGTACGCCGGAGGCGGTCGCAGTACTGCGGCGCCTTGCGGCGCGCGGTGACCTAAACGTGGGCGCCGGAACCGTTCTCACCGCCGCACAGGTCGACCTCGTGTACGAGGCGGGCGCCGGCTTCGTAGTCTCACCCGGCCTGAGCGTCGAGGTCGTACGCCGCTGCCAGGCGCTCAATCTTCCGGTGATTCCCGGCGTCAGCACCGCCTCCGAAATCATGGCGGCGCTGGACCTCGGGCTCGACACCGTCAAGTTTTTCCCGGCCGAGGCCTGCGGTGGGTTGCCCACCGTCAGAGCGCTATCCGCCGCGTTCCCCCAGGTGTGGTTCGTACCCACAGGTGGGCTCACCGCCGAGAGTGCTCCGATGTATCTCTCCCACCCTGCGGTCGCGGCGGTCGGTGGCAGCTGGATGGTCGCGGCCGACCTCTTGGCCTCCGAGCAGTGGGACGAGGTGGCCCTGAGATGCTCGGCCACCATCGGCGCGGCTCCACTCGCCTACGGCCGGCAAGGAGCGCAACCATGATCAGGACTCGCCCCGCTGCCGATTGTGAGTTCGATGTCGTGGCGCTGGGAGAGGTCATGCTGCGGCTCGACCCGGGCGAGGGCCGGATCCGCACCGCCCGCCGTTTCGACGCATGGGAGGGCGGCGGCGAGTACAACGTCGCTCGCGGGATACGAACAGTGTTCGGGCTCCGGGCCGGCGTCGTCACCGCGCTTGCGGACAACGAGATCGGCCACCTCGTCGAGAACCTTGTCCTACAGGGCGGAGTCGATACCTCACTGATCCGGTGGGAGGAGTACGACGGTATCGGCCGCACTGTCCGCAACGGACTCAATTTCACCGAGCGCGGCTTCGGTGTGCGGGGCGCGGTCGGAGTCTCCGACCGTGCCAACACCGCGATCGCTCTGCTGACTCCAGGCGCCGTGGACTGGAGCGACCTGTTCGGTCGTCGTGGGGTGAGATGGCTCCACACCGGGGGGATTTACGCCGCTCTGTCGGAGAGCGCCGCCGCTGTTGCCGAGGAAGCGATGGTCGCTGCCCAGAAGTACGGCACCGTGGTGTCCTTCGACACCAACTACCGGCCCAGCCTGTGGGCCGGTATCGGTGGGAGAGAGGTCGCCAAGGACGTCAACACGAGGTTGGCCAGAAATGTCGATCTTTTGATCGGCAACGAGGAGGACTTCACCGCCGCACTAGGCTTCGACATCGAACGCGTCGACGAGGACTTGAGGACGCCGACGAACAGCTTCGCCGCCATGGCAGGGATCGTCGCGGAGAAAATGCCGTGGGTCTCCGTTGTGGCGACCACGCTGCGAACCGTTCACACAGCCAGCGACAACGACTGGCAAGCCATCGCCTGGTCCTTGGAGACAGGCGTGTTGTCCTCGGCGGCCCGCGACCACCTCGGCATCTTCGACCGTGTGGGGGGCGGTGACGGCTTCGCGTCCGGGCTGATCTACGGCCTGCTCGAGGGAGAGGAGCTGCAGACGTGCCTCGAGCTCGGTGCTGCCCATGGTGCGCTAGCGATGACT
Organism: Arthrobacter sp. TJ-238; assembly: GCF_058269215.1. Taxonomy (NCBI): domain Bacteria; kingdom Bacillati; phylum Actinomycetota; class Actinomycetes; order Micrococcales; family Micrococcaceae; genus Arthrobacter; species Arthrobacter sp. TJ-238. The sequence continues at coordinate 143,773 of NZ_JBZCNH010000009.1, forward strand.
ACACCGGGTGACAACTCCATGGCCACCCGTGAGGAGGTCTGGGCACTGGCCAGCGGTTCCAACGCCCGCGTCCGACGCTAGGCATCAGATGAAACACGACAACAGAAGTGCCCACCGGCTGGATGCAGTTCCTGAACCCATGGCTTCACAGGTCAGTGTGTATGTCGTTGCTGTCCCGGCTCAGTCCCCGCCGAGTGCGGCCACCACACTGGCTCGGCTCTCGTCTTCACTCGCGAGAACGCCGCCGTTCGCGACGGTGTCTGCCGAGATCTCGGTGAAGACCATGCGCACGTCCTGCCGACGAGCCCCAAGGATCTCAACGGCACTATCGGCCACGGCACGGGCGAAGGCGCGACGCTGCTCCAGCGTGCGGCCCTGCAGGAGCTCAACGGTGATATTAGGCATGGTAGGCCTCTCTCCTAGCGGTTCGTCCACAAGGACGACTTTGGTTCATCAGTGTGAATATCACCTTACCCAACTCAATTAGGGCGCGCAATGACTCCGAGGCTGTCGATGATTATGTGGAGCCGCTCGTGTGAATTTATGGATCGTCCAAACTTCACCTATGACCGTGCAGCGGTGACCGATTGACGAGCAGTGCCCACGCTTGCGCGATGAGGGACGATAACAGGCGGAGCGCAAGGACGACGGCACCCTGAGAGTCCGTTCTGGTGAGCGAGGCGCGCCAGAAAGCGCGCACCGCTCCAGATGCGCAGGGCCTGAGTACATGTGCGCCGGACATACGACGCTGCCAAGGATTGGCAGCGTCGGGTGTGGAAGAGCGGCCACCTGATGCCGAAGCGACCGATTGCTCGAAGCTACAAACAGCGGCATCTCAGCAATGCATTCGCCCAGCGGTACGGGGCAACCGTCTTTATCAGCAGCCCCTTCCAAGTAGTTCCGGTAGACAACCGATAATCGAAAATTTGTCAGCTGATATTGACGATCCGAGGATGGCGCTTTTGGGTTGATCGGCACGCTACGTGGGGAAGGGAAGTCCCTCGACGCGTACACCGAGCGCGGCGCGAAGGCGACGGCCAGGCGCCTGGGCGTCACCGAGAGCAACGGGATCATCGTGGGGACGGCCAGCTGCGTCTTGAACCAGAACAGGTTTCACCGACGGGAAACCCGTTCGGTCAGGAGAGTAGTCGCTACTTCCTGAGGATGCGCCATAACCAGTGGCACAACCAGTGGGACGTTAGCCGCGACAGATCTGGCGGTCGAAGAGCGTTTGCTCAGCAGACTCCCCCGGAGGTCGCGATGAATTGCCGATAATTGATATTATGTCAGGTAAAAGGTATTGAAGGGGAGCTCAAAGGGTCTTCAGTCCATTCATCTTGCAGCATCGATGCCCGGCTCCTGCGGGGTAGATAGCAGCGCGTCAGCATATCGATCTGCAGCTCGTCTCACATGGGAGGGTGTGATGATGAGCAACCAAACCGAGGCGACGATCACAGCCCAACTACCGGAAACCACCAGGGGCCACAACGTCCAGCCCGTCACGCCAGCGACACTCAGACCAACGCCCACTGTGCTGGTGAGGAAAACGAATGCGGCGATAACGATACCCAAGGGTTTGAGTCCGTAAAGGTTGCGGGCAGCGCCGTAAAGGAGCAGCTCGCTGTAGACCCTCGGGTAGGCATCCTGGATGCGCGTGAGCTCGCGCAACCTGGCAACCGCGTCGTCGTAAACATCGTCTGCTGCTTCGGGATTTCGGGCTTCATCCTTCGCTTTGGGTAGCTTGACACCGGTCATCGCTTGTACCCGCCGATGTAGCCGAACGACCTCTTCTTTCTTATTGTCGGTCCACCTCAGGCGTTGGACTGTAGGACTACCGCCCCACCCCTTCCACAGTGTCTTCTGCACATCGCCCCCGCGGTCGCGGACGAGGCGCATGACAATCAGGTGCACCCCTGCTGCGGCCACGAGGAGGAGGGCCGAGCGAGTGAGGTCGCCCAAGCTCTGTACTCGGACCAACAAGACAACAAGCAGCGTTACTGGAGCTAGAGCCCACACGGCCGGTTTGAGTTGTGTGGTGCGCTCATACCTGTCAGGCACGTCTAGCCGTCCACCTCCACCCATTTCAACGGAGCAATTGGGCCCCAGCTCGGACGGTCCTCCGCGTCACGATTCCATCGGACGGTCATACCTCTGGTCGCGCAGACCATGTAGCCACGTCGGGTGAAAGCGTTTGCCACCTCGGGCCGAGGAAAGTCGTCCGCCTCCTTGCCGACGCTTACGAACGCAGTGCGGGCTTTTGTGTCACCGACGATCGGGCCTGCGAGGCGATTCATCACTTCAGCCGTCAGGTTGTGGCGTGAACCGTGGTGCGGGATGTCGAAGAAGTCAGGGTAGGTGTTTCCGATACCGAGCGTCTCAAGGGCATCGGCTGCTTGCAGCAACGCCGGAGCCCCTGCATCGCCGGTAAAGAGCGCCCGGTACTGATCGACCTGAAGGTTGAGGATTAGGCTGCTGTTGTTGCGCGCTGTGGTGCCACCGTTGTCGGTCAGTTCTCCCTCGCCAGGGTCCGTACTGCGAAAAGAGAGGACCTTTCGAATCGCCGTTGCCGCGGCTCGTACGACTGAGCTGAACGATTTCGAGTTGCTTTCCTGTACTGACTCCCCCGCGAGCAGATCCTTGTAGTAGTCCTCTGTGGGGCCAGCTACTGTGATGGCGCCAGAGAGGAAGGTTGAGCCCGCGAATGCGTCTGTGGTGACGATCGTCCCGTGTTGACGAGCAAGCCCTATAAGTTCGTCGACTTTGTCGGCCTTCACGTCATCGGAGGTGTACCCGTAAGCGGAGGGCTGGTGGATGACGAGCTGCCCTACGGTGAGCTGATCGAATACACCGAACAGTCCGTTGATGTGGTCATCATCGGGGTGAGTGCAGAACATCAGGTCGATGTGAGAGGTTCCGTAGTACCGCTGAACGTGTTTCACGATTTCGTCGCTGGTTTCAGCGAATCCGCCGTCGATCAGGACGACCCGATTCGCACTCGTCACTGGGTCCGAGATATGGCAGAGGATTGCGTCACCGGTGTTCGAGCTGTCCCCAATCGGGATGAATTCAATCTCTATCATTGGGTTGTACCTTCCTAGGCGCCGTTAGCCGTGAATTATCGATGGATTGGTGCTCGAATCCGGGCGGGTGCATGCCGGACAGGCCTTGCTCGTGAGGGGGGCCACCGCCGACAGCGGGACCGATCGCGGTCAATAGTCAAAACCGCGATCGCAAACATCGGCGACGCGGGTCAAGTCTGGTGTACTAAGTTCTAGTTAGTTCTAACGATTTTCATATACCCCGTATACTTCCCTATATGCATCTCGAACTCAACCCCTACAACCCCGGCTCCGGGCTCCGGCCACCCGTCATGGGAGGCCGGCAGCGAGAGATAGACGCCTTCGATCTCATCGTCGCCCGCACCAAACGCGACCTACAGAACCGGGGCATGGTGCTCTCAGGTTTGCGAGGCGTCGGCAAGACGGTGCTGCTCAACTACCTGCGAGCTCACGCCGACAACCACGGATGGTTCACCATCTGGCTGGAAGGCAAACCCGAAGCACAAGGCTTCACCGAAGTCCGCGAGAAGTTCGCCCGCGAACTGACCTCGGCGGCTCGCCGCTACAACGGACCTTCCGGCAAGGAACGACTCCGCCAAGCCCTGGGCACCATCCAGTCCTTCACCCTGGCTCTGGGCGTCCCTGGCATCAAGGCCGACATCAGCATGGCCTCAGCCCAGGGCGCAGATAATGCGGCCGGCATGCGGGGTGATCGAGCGAACTCCGGGACGATCGACATCGATCTCGAGGAACTCGTCGAGGACGTATCTCTTGCACTGAAAGCGGACAACAGCGCCTTCGCGATCTTCATCGATGAAATGCAGGACCTCGACCAGGATCTACTGACCGCGCTCATCACCGTCCAGCACACCGCCGGCCAACGCGGCTGGCCGTTCTACATCATCGGCGCAGGACTGCCGAACCTACCCACAACCCTCAGCGAAGCGCGAACCTACGCCGAACGACTGTTCGACTACCGCACCATCGGCCCGCTCGAGAAGCCAGATGCCCAATACGCGCTGACCCGACCCGCGAAGGAGATGGGCGCCGAGTACTCCCCCGAAGCCCTCACCACCCTGCTCGAGGCGTCCGGCAACTACCCCTACTTCATCCAGGAATTCGGCAAAGCCATCTGGGACGCCGCCCCAACGACCCCCTTCACCGGAAGCGACGCAGAACTCGCCGTCGCATTAGGGCTCGGCCAGCTAGACGCCGGATTCTTTTCCTCCCGATGGGGACGGGCAACCCGGAAAGAACGCTCCTACCTACGAGCAATGGCCGAAGACGGAGACAACGGCTCGAGCACAAGCCAAATTGCTGAGCGGCTCGGCGTCAAAGTCACCGCTCTTGGCCCTGCCCGGGCGCAACTCATCAGCAAAGGCATTATCTACTCGCCCGACTACGGACGAGTCGCGTTCACCGTTCCAGGTATGACGGGATTTATCCTCCGCCAGCAAGACGACTGACCGCTCTCAGAACCGAGTGATCGTCAGTCATAATCAAACTCGGCCCGAGGTGAAAATTGCTCAGTCAGCGACACGGAAGCCCTGACGTCAACGTTCCGCTTCATGCGCTGATCGAAAGTTATCGTTATGTCAAATTATGTTGACGAACAGGGTCTAAAGGGCGCACCACAAGGCCCCTCGTAGCTTCTCTGACCAACAGCCTCCAACACCGGATGGGAGGTGCTGGAGGGCTGTTGACTAGGACGCAAATGAGTATGCGCGACGTCGCGCGCCGGCCCGTTACGCTCGCTATGCCGTTGATGAGCTGAAGAGCCTACTGATGGCGTTGTCGGTGCCCACAGCTAATCTCAATGTATGCCTAGTGTCGCGTTCGACGACCGGCGGCTAGAGAGGCGATCGCATGGTTCAGTCTGAGGGGCTCCCCGCCCGTGGTGTGGTGTTCTGGCCTGTCGGCACCGGCGACAGCACGACGGTCGTCGTTGACGACCTCGTTGTACTGCAGGTCGATTTGCATGACATGGCGAAAGCCGATGATGAGGCCATGCCTGAGGTCGCGGTGGTCGACCGTCTGATCGAGGCGTTGCCGGTGGTGGACGGTATGCCGTACTTGGCGACCTTCGCGCTGACGCATGCTGATAAGGACCATTGTTTAGGCTTTGCGGACCTAGTTGACCGGGTCAGAATCGGTGAACTGTGGTCCACGCCCCGGTTGTGGCGCGAGTACAACGACCCAGACGCTCCGGCTCTCTGCAGCGACGCGATCGCTTTCCGGGAGGAGTCCGAGCGACGTATTGCGGCAACGATGGAAGCGGTAAACGCCGGAGGGGCCCCGACCAGTGGTGATCGCATCCGGGTTATTGGGTACGACGACGAGCACAGTTCCCATGCCTATGACGAGTTGCCGGATGAGTACCTCGCGTGGCCTGGAAAGTCGTTGACTGTGCTGGACGGGCACGAGCGAGCTGGCGTATTTGAGGCGTTCATCCACGCGCCGTTCAAGGACGACGCCGCATCGGCGCGGAACGAGACGTCGCTGTCCATGCAGGTCACCCTGACCGACGAGACCGGCGTCGATGGCAAGGTGCTGCTGTTCGGAGACCTGGCCCACGACACGATCATGAAGATCTTCGACTACAGCGAGTACTACGACCGCGAACAGTACCTGGCGTGGGATCTACTTTTGGCCCCGCACCACTGCTCCAAGCGCGTGATGTACGAGAGGGACAGCGACGGCAACGAACAGCTCCAGCTGGATGTCCTCAACGCGTTCGAGCGCAACGCCCGCCCGAATGGGACCGTCGTGTGCAGCAGCGGAGTGTTCCCCGACGTGGACGTCGATGGGCATAACCCGCCCCATCGGATGGCAGCGGATCGGTATTCGGAGATCGCGGACGAGGTCATCTGCACCATGTCCTGGGTCGATGAAGCGGCACCGTCCCCGGTCGTGTTCGGCGTTGACGCGACCGGCGCACGCGTCATTCGTGGCGACCTCGTCCACAGCGCTGCGACGGAGGCCAAAACTGAGCTGGCGGCCTCGGCGACTGGTCGTCGGTTCGCTGCCATCACGGCAGCCGCCGTCGCTGTTGGTAACGCGACTCCCATCGCCGCTGCCGCTGCGCCGTCGAGTGCGGGCCCGGAGCGTGTCGA